>JBDUEF010000016.1:0-28556 GCA_040002535.1 Actinomycetota bacterium
GAACCGCGACAACCCCGAGGCGCAGCTCGTCAGCGGCGAGGAGATCTGGGAGCAGGCGCAGGGCCGCGTCGACGCCGTGGTGGCCTCCCAGGGGACCGGCGGTTGGATCACGGGCGTGGTTCGCGCGCTGAAGCGCCACGACGGCAACGTACGCGCCTTCGCCGTGGAGCCCTCCGAGTGCCCGCTGATCACCGAGCAACGCTGGGGTACGCACGGCGTGCCCGGGATCGGTGACGGCATCATCCCGCCCAATCTCGACCTGGCGCTGATGGACGGAGTCGTCACAGCCTCCACGCAGGAGGCGCTCGACATGGCCGCGCGCCTGGCCCGCGAGGAGGGCCTACTCTGCGGCCCCTCCAGCGGCATCAACGTCGCGGCGGCAGTGAAGGTGGCCGCGAAGCACCCCGAGCTCACGCGGATCGTGACGGTGATCCCCGACACGGGACAGCGATACCTCTCGGGCGAGCTCTTCGGCGAGGGCGTCGAGGTGGAGCAGACCGAGCGCGATCACACGATCGACGACGAGACCCTGGCCCGGCTCGCCGGGCACCGCGACCGCCTCGAGTTCATCGTCTAGTCGCCCGGGCCCGACCCGAGCGATGCCTCCCAGAGCACGCGGAGAGGCGCTCGCCCGTGTCCGGGTGCCTGCACGAGCCGGGATTGGGTGGGCCGCCACCCTGGCTCCGAGCGCCTCAGGTGCACCACAATCGGGCCATGGCGACGACCGCTGGATCCGAGGCGCGGACCTCCCGGCTCGGATCGCCGCGCGCGCGTCGGGTCGTGTCCCGATCGCTCGCCGCCGGCACGGCGGTGATCACGGTGAGCACCCTCGCGCTTGGGTTCGTCGCGGTGCGGAACGTCACCAACCAAGCGGAGGGGGACATCCTCGTCCTGATGGCCGCGATCGTCGGCATCGCGAGCATGGGGGTCGTGGGCGCGATCCTTGCGGCGCGTGCGCCGACGAGCCCGCTCGGTTTCCTGTTCCAGATCGGGGCCTTCTCCATGGCGCTGGCGGTCGGAGGGTCGGTGTACGGGGCGAGGGCGACCGCGGACCTTCCCGGGCTCCGCGGGGTGCCGTACGCCGGCTGGCTGTCGCAGATCGCATTCACTCCGGCCTTCGGCGCCACCTTCAGCGTGTTCCTGCTCTTCCCCGACGGCCTGCCGCCGAGCCGCCGGTGGCGTCCCGTGTCGTGGCTGCTGTGGGCCGGCGCCGTCCTGGCCGCGGTTGGCACGACGTTCGGGCTGCGCAGGTTCGAGTTCGATCCCGGGGTGGCCGCGAACCCCTTCCTGCTACAGCCGGTGGCGCTGTTCGAGGCGATCAACGCCGTCGGCGGCGGGATGATGTTCCTCGCGGGGATCCTCGCGGTCGTCTCCGTCGTCGTCCGGTTCCGCCGGTCACGGGGGGAGGAGCGTCAGCAGCTCCGATGGATCACGTGGTCGGCCGCGCTCATCCTGGGCTGCGTGGTAGCGCTGGTCGTCTCCGGCACCGCCTTCTCCGATCACCCCGGGGCCTTTGAGCTGGCCTTCCTCGCGCTCATCACCTCGGTCCTGGTCGGCCTGCCTGTCGCGACGGCGATCGCGGTGCTTCGGTACCGGCTCTACGAGCTCGACCTCGTCGTGCAGAAGACCGCGATCTACTCGATCGTCGCGATCGCTCTCACCGCCCTGTACATGGGGCTGCTCGGCGTCGCCGCCCTGACGGGCCTCGGGACGGTGCCCGCGGCGGTGGTCTCCGTGCTCACGGTCAACGCGGCGCGCAGCCGCGCCAGACGGCTCGCCGACCGGATCGTGTACGGGAGGCGGGCGACCCCGTTCGAGGTGCTCTCGGAGTTCTCCGAACGGGTGGGCGAGACATACTCGATCGACGACGTGCTGCCGCGCATGACGCAGCTGCTCGCTGCCGGGACCGGCGCGCGCGAGGCCCGCACATGGATCCGCCAGGGGCCCACCCTACGCTCGGCGGCGGTGTCCCCGCCGGACGCGGACGCGACGCCCGACGTGGAGCTCGCCGACGAGGCGCTGCCCCCGTTCGGCGAGGGCGTGCACGCCTTCGCCGTCACGCATCAGGGGGAGCTGCTGGGCGCCATCACACTCACGCTGGCGGCGAACGATCCGATGGACGCGACGAAGGAGCGGCTGGCGCAGGGCGTCGCGTCGCAGGCTGGCCTCGCGCTGCGGAACGTCCGGCTCGTGGAGGACCTCCGCGCCTCCCGGCGCCGCATCGTGGCCGCGCAGGACGAGCGCGCGAAGACGCTGGAGCGCAACATCCATGACGGCGCGCAGCAGCAGCTCGTGGCGCTGACCGTCCGGCTCCGGCTCGCGGAGCAGATGGCCGAGCGCGACCCCTCGTCGGTGTCCGCGGTCCTCCGCGACCTGCAGGAGCAGGCGTCGACGGCGCTGGACGACCTCCGGGACCTCGCGCGCGGCATCTACCCACCGCTCCTGGCCGACAAGGGCCTCGAGGCCGCTCTGAAGTCGCAGGCGCGCAAGGCGGCGGTGCCCGTCGACCTCGAGACCGGCGACGTCGGCCGGCACCCGCAGGAGGTGGAGTCGACGGTCTACTTCTGCGTGCTGGAGGCGCTCAACAACGTGGCGAAGTACGCGCAGGCGCGGGCAGCGACGATCTCGCTGTCGCGGACCGACGGCCTGCTCACGTTCGAGGTCCGTGACGACGGGGTCGGGTTCGACGCCACCGCGAACAGCTACGGCACCGGCCTGCAGGGTATGGCGGACCGCCTGGACGCGGTTGGCGGGAGCCTCACCGTCCACAGCGCTCCGGGGCACGGCGCGGTGGTGCACGGCGAGATCCCGGTGCGCGAGACGTCCGAGGAGCCGACCGTCGCGATCGACGGCTGAGACGGCATCATGGTGGCATGACCGACCTCGCCGTCTTGGGCATGGGGGCCATGGGGAGCCGGATCGCTCGGCGCCCGCTGGACGCGGGGCACGCCTTCGCGGTCTGGAACCGATCGCCGGATCCAACGGGTCCGCTCCTCGAAGCGGGGGCCATGGTGGTCGCCTCACCGGCGGAGGCCGCGAGCTCGTGCGAAGCCGTAATCACGATGCTCGCCGACGACGCGGCACTGGTCGCCGTCACGAAGGACCCGACGGCCTGGCCGCAGGCGCCTCCGACCGGACCACCGTGATCGAGATGTCTACGGTGGGTCCGGCGGCGATCGCCCGTCTCGCCTCGCAGCTTCCGCCCGGAACCCATCTCCTCGACGCTCCGGTCCTGGGGGCAGCCTGGCCGAGGTGGAGGCCGGCACACTTCGCGTCTTTGTCGGCGGAATCCGACGAGGACGTCGCGCGGTGGACGCTGCTGCTCGATCAGCTGGGCACCCCGATCCACGTTGGACCGGTCGGCTCGGGCGCGGCGGCGAAACTCGTCGCGAACGCGACCCTCGTCGGCGTGACCGTCATGCTGGGTGAGGCCCTCGCGCTCGCCGACGGGCCTGGGCCTCGCGCGGAACGTCGCGCTCGACGTGCTGGCGACGACGGCGCTCGGCCCGCAGGTGGAACGGCGCCGTCCGGCGATCGAGTCCGGTGAGTATCCGCCGCGCTTCTCTCTGGCGCTCGGTCGCAAGGACGCCGACCTGATCCACGCCGCTGCCGCGCACAGTGGTGTGGACATCCGGACCCTGGACGCGGCGCGGTCGTGGATCGCAGAGGCTCAGGAGGCCGGGTGGGGCGAACGCGACTACTCCGCAGTTCTCGCGTACATCCTCGGCGACCGGGGGAGTGGGTCTCAGGGTTAGCGGCCGGCGGCGATGGCGGCGATGTCCCGCGGCTCGGTGCCGCAGCAGCCACCCACGATGCGCGCGCCGGCCTCCCTCCATCGATCCGCCTCCGCCCCAAGGTCCGGCCGCGGTCCCACGGCTCGCCACGCTTTCGCCGCCGGGTCCCAATCCGAGCCGAGGTTTGGATACGCGAGCATCGGCTTCGTCACCTCCGCGCTGCGGAGCAGTCCGGGGACGAACGCCGCCGGCGTGCAGTTCACGCCGACCCCTACGACCCGATCGCTCGACGCGACCAGCGCCGCGGCCTCCGCCAACGGCGTGCCGTCGCTCAGGCGTTCGTCGTCCCGGCAGCTGAACGCGATCCACGCGAGGGCCTCGGGGTACCGATCTAGCACGATCACGATCGCCTCCGCCTCCTCGATCGAGGGGATCGTCTCCACGGCGAGCAGGTCGGGCTCCGCCGCCAGCAGCACCTCCAGTCGCGGCCGGTGAAACTCGATCAGCCGCTCCACGGACACGCCGTACCGGCCGGAGTATTCGGAGCCGTCCGCACGCATGGCACCGTAGGGTCCCACCGAGGCCGCGACCAGCCGATCGGGGCCACTCTCATCGGCCGCCTCCCGCGCCAGCCGCACGCTTCGGGCCAGCAGGTCGGCGGCGCCCCCCCGATCGATGCCACGAGCCGCGAACCCCTCGAAGGACGCCTGGTAGCTCGCCGAGATCGCCACGTCGGCGCCAGCCTCGAAGTAGGCGAGGTGCACCCGCCGGATCAGGTCCGGATCCTCGATCAGCAGCCGGGCGGACCACAGCCGGTCGTGCAGGTCCGCTCCCCTGCGCTCGAGCTCGGTCGCCAGCCCGCCGTCCAGCACCACCGACCCTGCGAACCGCTCCCGGACCCCCATCGCACGCCGACTCTATCCGCCGCCTGATTGAACGGTCGTTCAGAGGCAACGCTATGCTCCGCCTCGTGAGCACCCATGCCATGAGCGAGGAGGACCGGGCGATCCAGGAGCGCGCCCGGGGCTTCGTCGACGAGCTGATCCCCTACGAGGTCGAGGCCGAGATGAACGCCGGCGAGATCGACCCGGAGCTGAAGGACCGGCAGCACGAGCGGGCGATCGAGCTGGGCCTGTTCTCCATGAACATGCCGAAGGAGCTCGGCGGCAGCGGCATGACGATGTTCCAGCAGACGCTCGTATCCGAGCAGCTCGGACGGGCGACGAACGCGCTCGGCTGGGTAGTGCACACACCGCCGGCGTGGGCGCCGGCGGTGGCGACCGACCATCAGATGCGCACGTGGATCCTCCCGACGATCCGCGGCGACCTGTTCGAGTGCTACGCCATCACCGAGGAGGGCGCCGGCTCCGACGTGGACGCGATCGCCGCCACCGCCCGCGCGGACGGCGACGAGTACGTCCTGAACGGCGTGAAGATGCACGTGACCAGCTTCAACCGGGCGAACTACTGTTTCTTCCAGGCGAAGATCGTCGACGGTCCGAACGCGGGCGCCCACGCGATGTTCTTCGTCGACATCGAAACGCCCGGGGTGCGCGTCGTGCGCACGCCCGCGTACACGCACACGTACGCGCATCACCATCCGCTGGTGGCCTTCGAGGACGTGCGGGTGCCCGCCGTCAACCTGGTCGGCCGCGAAGGCGACGGGATGGACTTCACCTACGAGTGGTTCCGCTACGAGCGCTTGATGATCGCCGCGCGCTGCTGCGGCGCCGCCGAGCGGCTGATCGAGGAGGCGACGGCGTTCGCGAAGGAACGCAACCAGTTCGGACAGCCGATCTTCGGGTTCCAGGCGCTCGCGCACATGCTGGCGGACTCGGTCACCGAGCTGTGGGCGGCCCGGCTGATGACCTACCAGCTCGCGCGGAACATCGATCGAGGGCTCGACGTGAAGCTGCAGCACGCGCAGTGCTCCATGGCGAAGCTGTACGCCAGCGAGATGGCGGGGCGCGTGGCCGACCGCGCCGTGCAGATCTTCGGCGGCCGCGGCTACATGCGGGAGAACGTCGCCGAGCGCTTCTCCCGCGAGCTGCGTGTGGACCGGATCTGGGAGGGCACCTCAGAGGTGCAGCGCAGCATCGTTGCCGACCAGCTCGGCAAGCGAGGGGTCCGCCCGCTGGTGGGCTGAGCCGCCGTCGCCGCCGCTCGGCTAGTGGTGACCCTTGCCCTTCCCCTTGTCCTTTTCGGGCTTGTCCGGCTTCTCGGGTGCAAGCGAGGTCGGCGTCTCGGTCGGCGTCGGGCTGGGGGTCAGGCTCGGGGCGGGCGCCGGCAGGAGCGACAACCGATCGGCCACATCCTGGGCCGCAGCCAGGATCTCCGCCGCTCGGTCCGCGCTCAGCTGGCCCGCGTCCACGAGCTGGGTGACGGAGCGTTCGAGATCGGCCAATGCCGATCGGGCGCTCACACTATCGGCCAGCCCGACCGCGGCGGTGACCTCGTCCAGCCGGGTCTGGAGCTGGCGCTGGGCGCGCTCGCTGATGTCGGTCGCGCTGCTCCCGCATCCCACGAGGATCGCGAGCCCGAGGACCCCGGCAACGGCGGCGCGGTGGATCGTCACGGGACGATCGTCTCCTGCAAGCTGTCCAGCGCGTCCTGCAGCCGGACCGGCACCCCGGGGTCGCGGGACGTGGTCGGCGCCGGGCCGGGGCCGGCCGCGGGATCCCCCGAGCTGACCGCCAGAGCGACGATCGTGGCGATCGCCACCACCAGGACCGCGGCCATGAGCAGGAACGTGAGCATGCGCCGAGGGGCCGCGCTCCGGGTGGCCGCAGCCGCAGCTCTCGACGACGGTGCGACGCCCGCCGGCGCCAGCACGGCGGTGGGCTCCTGCACCAGTCGATCGAGGACGACCGTGGGCTCGCCGCCGGCCGTCGGTGGCGCCCCACGCACCTGCGTGAAGGCGGACGGGCCGGCCAGCGCCTGGGCCATCTCCTCCGCCGAGCCGAATCGGTGCGAGGGGTCGCGGGACATGGCGCGCTCGATCGCCGCTGCCAGATCGGAGTCGATGCCTGGGGCGACATCCCGCAGCGGCTCGTAGCGACCGTCGCGGATCCGCATGCCGAGCGCCCACGGGTTGGCCTCGCCGAAGGGGCGGCTGCCGGACACGGCCTCGTAGAGCACGACGCCGAGCGAGTACAGATCGCTCCGCGCGGTGGCCGCGTGACCCTCCAGCCGCTCGGGCGCGAGATACGACGGACTCCCCAGCAGCTCGCCGGTTCGAGTGATCGTGTGATCGGAATCGGTGGAGGTCGCGATACCGAAGTCCGCCACCTTCCAGCCCTCCCCGGTGGCCGCCAGGATGTTCCCGGGCTTCACGTCCCGGTGGATCAGACCGATGGCGTGCGCGGCGGCCAGGGCGCCCAACACCTGCAGGGCCATGGCGCAGGCTCGATCGGTCGGCATCGGCCCGCCCGCCATCTCATCGGCGAGCGTCCGCCCCTCCAGGCGCTCCATCACGATGAAGGGGTGGCCGCCGTCGAGCCCGCTATCGAACACCGTCACCACGTTCGCGTGGGTCAGCCGAGCGGCGAGTCGGGCCTCGGTCTGGACGCGACGACGCATGGAGGGGTCCTCCGCCATGTCGGCTCGAAGGCGCTTCAACGCCACCGGGCGGTCCAGGCGCAGATCGACGGCGTCGTAGACCTCGCCCATCCCTCCACGCCCGAGGAGAGCGCCGGTCCGGTAGCGGCCCGCCACGGTCGGACCACTGCCACGGCCACTGCCAGGACCACTGCCACGGCCAGTGCCGGGGGGAGACATCAGGCCCGTGATGTTCCCAGGCCAGGAGCCGACGAAACCGCGCCGGCCCTCCCCGAGGGATGGCGCGCTCCTCGGGTAGGCTCACCGCATGCGTGAGGGAACGGGCACGGCGGGCGCCGTCACGGGCGCCATCACGGGGTTCTTCGTGGCCCTGCCCGGTCTCCTCGTCGCCACGACCTACCTCCTAGTCTGCGTGTACGCCATCGTGAAGCTGATCGGAGACCGGGAGGGCCATCCCGATCCCGCCACGCTCATCGTGGGGTTCGTGGGCCTCACCACGCTGCTCGTCACGGGTCTCACGGTGGGACTGCGCTACCTGGGCCGCTCGCTGACCAGCCGGGCGCGCTCCGACGTCTCCCTGCGGGGCGGCCGATGAGCGACGGGCTGCTCGCCCGCGAGGCCTTCGCGTACGCCGCGTTCGAGGAGGCGGTGGCCGCCGTGCCGCCCGATCGCCGCGAGGAGCCGTCGCTGCCGGAGGGCTGGTCGGTGAAGGACGTGCTGTGGCACGTCGCCTACTGGTGGCGGGACGGCGAGGAGAGCTTCCGCGCGATCGGGGCGGGGACCCACGTGGACGAGGAGTGGCCCGCGGAGAAGACCGACGCGACGAACGCGCGCGCACTGGCGGCCTCGCGAGCGATGTCGATCGGCGACGTCGAGGCCGAGCTCTCGGCTGCGCGCGCGAGCATGTTGGAGGCGTTCGCCCCGGTCGCCGGCGCCCCGGTCGCCGACGAGCTGTTCACCTCGGAGACGATCGATCACTACGAGGAGCATCTGGCGGGCCTGCGGGACCTCGGCACGAGCTGAGCCCGCGGCTAGTCCGCCACGTGGGCGGGCGTCATCGCGTACACGAAGTGGCGGAGCTCGGCGTGCGTCGTCTCCCTCTCCACCGTCATGCCCAGCTTCTCCGCCACCCGGCACGACGCCGCGTTCTCGGGCCGCACGAGCGAGATGAGCCGGGTGCGTCCCATCGGTCCGAACGCCAGATCCCGGCACGCGCGACCGGCCTCGGTGGCCAGGCCGAGGTTCCACAGCGCCCGGTCGAACATCCATCCGGCCTCCACCTCGGTGTCGCCGTCGACCTGCTGGATGGTGAGTCCACAGCTGCCGGCGAACCGCCCGTCCTCCACGAGCTCCACCGCCCACGCGCCGTGCCCGTCGCGCTCGTACCGATCCAGGTTCCGCCGGATCCACGTCTCCGACTCCTCGCGAGAGAACGGATGCGGGTACCAGCGCATCGCCTCCGGGTCCCGCTGGATCGCCCACAGCCCCTCGAGGTCGTCGAACCGGAACGGGCGCAACCGCATCCGCTCCGTGACCAGGATGGTGTCGTCGTCGGGCATCGCTGCACGATACCGAACCGCTGTGCGCGTCCTCCGGCTGACTCGGAGGTTCGCGCAGGTTCGTTCCACCATCTGGAACCGAGTTCCGATCTGTGGAACATGCCGCGCTCGGAACCCGGCCGGAGCCGCGTCAGCGGCCTGACAGGTGTCCTATCCTTGGCACCATGCAGATCGATCCGCAGCCCCCCAGCATCCGCAACGACCGCGGCCCTTGGGTGCCGCGGCCGACCCTGTCCGGCGCCGACTACACGAGCCTCGAGGTCTACGACGACGAGCGCGAACGCATCTGGTGGGGCGACTGGATCTGCGTGGGCCGCGCCGAGGAGGTCTCCACGCCAGGCGACTACCTGACCCGCGACATCGCCGGCGAGTCCATCTTCATCACGCGCAATGCGCAGGGCGAGCTGCGGGCCTTCTACAACGTCTGCAGTCACCGCGGCACGAAGTTCGTCGACGACGGGGCCGGCCACGTGCGCCGCGCGTTCAAGTGCCCGTACCACGCCTGGACCTACGATCTGGACGGGCTGCTGATCGGCACGCCGAACGTGAAGGAGGACGAGTACTTCGACCGCTCGGCGTTCCCGTTGCACCCCGTCCACGTCGACAGCTACGCCGGCTTCCTGTTCGTGAACATGTCGGCCGAGCCCCGGCGGACCATGATGGAGGCGCTGACGCAGGGCGCCGAGACGATCACGGCCTTCGAGCGGTTCAAGATGGAGGAGCTCCGCGTGGGCGTTCGCCTGGTGTACGAGGTGGAGGCGAACTGGAAGATCATCGTGGAGAACTACAACGAGTGCCTGCACTGCCCCACGATCCATCCCGAGCTGGTGCAGGTGGTGCCGCTGTTCCGCTTCGGCGAGGTGTGGGACGAGGACATCCGCGACGACGGTAACCGCATGATGGAGGGCGCCACCAGCTTCACGGCCACCGGGAGGTCATCGCTGCCGCCGCTGCCGGGCCTGGCCCCCGAGGATCACGACATGTACTACGGCACGTACGAGTTCCCCAACCTCATGTTGAACCTGCATCCGGACTGCGCCATGTACTACATCGGCTACCCGAAGGGCCCCACCCACACGACGGTCGTGTCCGAGTACCTCTTCCGTCCGGAGACGATCGCCGATCCGGCATTCGCGCCCGAGCCGGTGGTGGAGTTCTGGGACACGATCTCCGAGCAGGACTGGACGGTCTGCGCGCGCGCCCAGACGGGTGTCGGATCGCGCGCGTTCTCCACCGGGGTGTACCCGCGGCAGGACCGCTTCCTGTACTGGTTCAACGAGGAGTACCGCGCGGCGATGGGACGCGAGCTCCAGGGCTAGTCTTCCCGGCATGACGATCCCCGAGCACCTGGCGAACCGGGAGCTCACCGACGAGGTGCTGCGGCCGCTGACCGAGCTGCCGTCGCGGGCCCGCGTGGTGATCGTGGGCGGCGGCATCATCGGCTCGTCGATCGCCTACCACCTCACGCGCGAGGGCGAGACCGACGTCGTGCTGCTGGAGCGCGGCCGGCTCACCAACGGCACCACGTGGCACGCGGCCGGCCTGGTGTCCCAGGTCCGGGGCACACATGCGTTGACGGAACTGACGCGGCGCAACGCCGAGACCTACGAGCGCCTGCCGCAGGAGACCGGCATCGAGACCGGGATGCGGCGCGTGGGCGCCCTGACGGTCGCCCGCACCGAGGGTCGCATGCAGGAGATCCTGTACGGCGTCGGTCTGGCCCGCGACGCCGCCATCGCGGTGGAGGTCCTGGCGCCCGCGCAGGTGAAGGACCTGTGGCCCGCTGCGGTCGTCGACGATCTGGTGGGCGCCGTGCTCTTCCCCACCGACGGGACCGTGAATCCCGGCGACGCCGCGCTGTCCTTCGCGAAGGGCGCCGTGGACGCGGGGACGCGCTACCTCCCGGACACGGAGGTGACCGGCTTCGTCGTCGACGGTGGTCGCGTGAGCGGCGTGCAGACCTCGCGTGGGCAGATCGGGGCGGAGACCGTGGTGCTGGCGTGCGGACTGTGGACGAGTGAGCTGGCGCGCCGGGCGGGCGCCAGCGTCGCGCTGTACCCGGCCGAGCACGTCTGGGTGATGACCGAGGAGGCCCAGGGCGCCGACGAACGGCTGCCGTTCCTGCGCGATCTCGACGGGTACCTGTACATCCGCCACTACCGCGGGCGCTACCTAGTGGGAGCCTTCGAGCCGAGGGGTAAGCCGCTGCCGGTCGGCCGGATCACCACCGGCGGGTTCGCCGAGCTCGGCCCCGACTGGGAGCACTTCGCGCCCGTGCTGGCCAACGCCCGGCAGCGCGTGCCCGAGCTGGAGACGATCGGCTTCTCCCACTACCTGCGGGCGCCGGAGAGCTTCACGCCCGACGCGAACTTCCAGCTCGGCTATCTGCCGGAGGCGCCGGGCCTGTTCGTGGCGGCCGGCTTCAACTCCCAGGGCATCATCTTCGGTCCGGGCGCCGGCCGCGCCGCCGCCGAGTGGATCGTGGCCGGTCATCCCACCATGGACCTGACCGAGGTGGACGTGTCGCGCATGGGCGCGTGGGCCACCCAGCGCGCGTGGCTGCACGAGCGCACCGTGGAGTCGCTCGGCGGCCTCTACGAGATGCACTGGCCCGCGAAGCAGCCCGTCACCGCGCGTGGCCTGCGCCACATCCCGCTGTTCGCGCAGCTCCGCGCGGCCGGCGCCGCGATGGGTCAGGCCGCCGGCTGGGAGCGCGCGAACTGGTTCGAGCGCCGTGGGCTGGACCCAGAGGTGCGGTACGACTTCGAGAACCCTTCATGGTTCGCCGCCATCCGTGAGGAGGTCCAGGCCACCCGCGAGGGCGTCGCGCTCTACGACCTGTCCACGTACGCGAAGTTCCTGGTGCAGGGACCGCAGGCGCTCGAGGAACTGCAACGGCTGTGCACGTCGAACCTGGACGTGGCCGTGGGCCGCATCGTCTACACGCTGCTCTGCAACGAGCGCGGCGGCATCGAGATGGACCCGACCGTGACCCGCCTGGCCGAGGACCGCTTCCTGGTCCTGGCACCCACGCTCCACCAGCGCCGGACGCAGATGCTGCTGCGCAACGGCCTGCCGGCCGGCGCCACCGTCACCGACGTGACGAGCGGCTGGGCCACGCTGCACCTCGCCGGTCCGCGCTCGCGCGAGCTGCTGGCGCGGCTGGCCGACGAGGATCTGGGCAACGAGGCGTTCGCCTTCCTCACCGCGAAGGAGATCGAGGTCGCGCGCGCCCGGGTGTGGGCCTACCGCGTCTCGTTCACCGGTGAGCTGGGGTGGGAGCTCTCGGTGCCCACGGAGTTCGTCGCCGATCTGTACGAGCACGTCGTGGCGGCGGGCGCGGACCTGGAGCTGCGGCACGCGGGGGCGTTCGCGTTCGATGCCGCCCGGACCGAGCGCGGCTTCCGGTCGTGGGGCCACGACGTGGGCCCGCTCGACGATCCCTTCCAGAGCGGTCTGGGCTTCGCGGTGTCGCGGAAGAAGCGCGACGACTTCGTCGGCCGCGCTGCGCTCGAGCGGCTGCGCGACGCGGAGCCTGGGCGGCGGCTGGTGTCGGTGCACGCCCCGGACGCCGCCCTGTGGCACGGCGAGTCGCTGCTGCAGGGCGAGCGGCGCGCCGGCCACCTCACGTCGGGCGCGATCGCGCCCACGCTCGGCGGATCGGCCGGTCTCGCCTGGGTCCACGGCGATATGACGGGCGAGGGGTGGGGCGTGGAGATCCGCGGCGAGGTCGTCCCCGCCACGATCCAGCTCGACCCGTTCTACGACCCTCACGGCGAGCGGCTGCGCAGCTAGGGCTGGGGCCCAGCGACGCTCCGTTCTCAGCGCACCGCCTTCTTCACGAGCGCGGCGATCTTCGTCTCTTCGGCGGCGGTCAACTCCTGCAGCGCGAAGGCGACCGGCCACAGGGCGCCGTTGTCGAGGCTCGCCGTGTCGCTGAAGCCCAATGTCGCGTACCTCGCGCCGAACTTCTGCGCGCTCTGGAAGAAGCAGACGACCTTGCCGTCCTTGGCGTAGGCCGGCATCCCGTACCAGGTCTTCGGCGAGAGATCCGGCGCGGTAGTTTCGATGATCGCATGGAGCCGCTTGGCCATGGCGCGATCCGGTCCCTTCATCGCGGCGATCGCCGCGGCCACCTCGCGTTCCCCGTCCGCCCTGCTCTTCTTCCCGCGCGCCTCCGCCTTCAGCTCTTGGGCTCTCGCCTTCATCGCGGCTCGTTCCTCGTCCGTGAATCCCTCGGACGTCGTGCCGGCCGCCGTGGTGCGCTTGGCGGACGTCGGGGTGGCTTTCTTTGCAGGTTTCCTCTCAGCCATTGCGAAGCATCTCCCTCGGGTCGCCCAGCGCAGCATCGTTGATGCGGGTCTGGTTGCCGGGTTCATTGTAGGGACACGTCCTCGCCGAGGGCGTCGTCGATCTCCTCGCGGGTGGGCATGCCCTCCCGGGCGCCGGGTGTTGTGACCGACAGCGAGGCGGCGACCACCGCGCGCCGGGCCGCGTCCTCGACCCCGAGGCCTTCCAGCAGGGCGGCGGCGAACACGCCGTTGAAGCAGTCGCCGGCGCCGGTGGTGTCGACGACCTCCACGGTGGGCGCCGGGACGATGACGGGCGGGTCGTCGTCGTGGAGGATCCGCACGCCCTCGGCGCCGCGGGTCTCCACCACCACCATGCCGTCGGGGACGTGTCCCATGGCAGCATGTTCCGTCTCGTTCGGTGTGACGTAGGCGGCCATCGGCAGCAGCTCGCGGGTGCGCAGCGACGGCGGTGCCGGGTTGAGCACCAGGGTCGAGCCCGCGCCGGCGCAGTACCTGGCCGCCGCCAGCGCGGCGTCCGGCGCGACCTCCAGGCTCACCAGCACCACGTCGGGATGGTGCTCGCGCAGGGCGTCGTCCACCGGCTGCCCGCCGAACGCGACGTTGGCGCCCGGCGCCACCGCGATCTGGTTCTCGCCGTCGGCGTCCACCGTGATGAGCGCGACGCCGGTGGGCTCGTCCAGGGCCCGCACCTGGAGCGCCACGCCCTCGGTCTCGAGCGCGGAAGTGGCGTCCCGTCCCAGGTCGTCGTCGCCCACGGCGCCGATCATCACGACCACGGCGTGCGTTCCACGGAGCGCCCGCGCGGCGCCCACGGCCTGGTTCCCGCCCTTGCCGCCGTGGTGGCGTGCGAACTCGCCGCCGCCCACGGTCTCGCCGGGGGCCGGCAGCTTCAGCGCCCGTACCACCAGGTCGACGTTGATGGCGCCGACCACGGCGAGCGTGCGGCTCACGCGTGGGCCTCCACCAGGGACGCCAGTCGTTCCACGATCCGGCGCACGACCTCGGCCCCGTCGACCGAGGTCGCCACCGTCGCGTTGTCCTCCGAGGACCAGTCCGACCATTCGCTGCGACGGATCTCGAACAGGTCGGTGACGGTCTCGCCCCGCGTCCACCGACCCTCGAGCTCCACCTCGACACGCGTGGGCGCCCAGCCGCAGAGGGACTCGTCGAGCATCGCCGCCAGCGCCAGCGGATCGTGCATGCACGCGCCCTCGAACCGGTCCGTGGTGGCGTAGAAGTCGATGTAGTGGTCGATGCCGTCGCGGATCAACCGCGCCAGCTGCGAGTCGGGCGCCGGCGCACAGGCCGCCACAACGTCGTCGCCCGTCATCACCACCTGGTCGGTGACCTCGAGTCCCACACATCGGGGCAGCTGCGCGGGCGCCGCACCCGACCACGCGCCGAAGACCCTCGCGGCGGCCTCCGGGTCCATCCACACGTTGGCCTCGGCGCGCGGCGTCACGTTGCCCCCCTCGCGGAAGGCGCCGCCCATCAGCGCGAAGCCGCGCAGCAGCTCCGGCAGCGCGGGCTCCCGTTCCACCGCGAGCGCGATGTTGGTCAGCGGGCCGGTCGCCACCAGCAGCACCTCGCCCGGCCGACGCTGCGCCTCCTCCACGATCAGGGTGGCGGCGTCACGTTCCGACGCAGCGCCGCTCGCCGGCGCCGGGGTGAACCCGCCGAGGCCCTCCTCGCCGTGCACGACCGGGAACGGCTGCCACGGCTGCACCAGCGGCGCCGCCGCGCCGCGAGCCACCTCCACCTCGCCGAGCCCGGCCATCTCCAGCACCACGAGCGTGTTGCGCGTGGTGCGGTCCACGTGCACGTTGCCGGTGACGGTCGTGGCGCCGATCAGCTCGACCTCCGGCGAGGCGGCGGCATAGAGCAGGGCCACCATGTCGTCGACACCGGTGTCGACATCCAGGATCAGCGGGATCGGCCTCACGGCGCGAGAGCCTACCTACGACGGCGTGGGCTCGGCGTCCAGGGAGAAGCCGATCATGTTGGCGGCCACCTCCCGGCACACCTGCTGCATCCGCTCCGGCGGCATGCTCGTGTCGTTCATCAGCACCTGGATCGCGAGGCCGTCGATGAAGGCGCCGATCCGCAGCCCGAGCTCGTCGGCATCCACCCCGTTCTCGGAGAACTCGCCGGTCGAGCGGCCGTGGCGGACGATGTCGGCGATCGACCGACGCCACCGCCGGTCCAGTGCCTCGCGCTCCTCCGCCATGGTCGGGTCGCGGAGCGCTCGCACCCAGATCTCGATCCACAGCGCCCATTCGTCCAGGCGTTCGTACTCGGGCAGCAGCCCGGGCACCGACAGCTCGATCAGACGATCGAGTTGCTCTCGCGCCGCGGACATCCGCCGGAGTTCCCGCGACTGCCCCAGGTAGAACTTGTCGTTGGCGTAGGTGAGCGCCTCGATCAGCAACCGGTCCTTCGAGGCGAAGTAGTAGAGGATCAGGCCCGGCGAGACGCCGCATCGCTCCGCGATGTCGGAGATCCGGGTCTCAGCGAGGCCTCGGTCGGTGATGACGCGGGCGGCCGCCTCCAGGATCTCCTGGTGGCGCTCCGTGGACTGTCGCTGGCGGGTGCGGGCCAACCTGCATCTCCTGAGGGCTTGAACGGCGTACAGGGTCATGGACCTGGCGGGCGGGAGCCCGTCCGGGCGTGCAGGCACTCTACCCCGCTGACCTGGCCTGTCAATGTCCGATCGGGCCACACCCAGGTTGACTCATGGTTCAAACTCGGGGCAGAATACCGGCCTGTTGGACGCTCCGCGCCCCGGCACGGGTGGAGCGGTGGGGACACGGTTCGGTCGGTCCGGCGACCGGAGGAGCGACATGGCGAACGTCTACGACGCCATCATCATCGGTGGCGGTCACAACGGCCTGACGAGCGGCGCGTACTTCGCGCGGGAGGGCGTCAGCACCGTGGTGTTGGAGGCCCGCGGCAAGACGGGCGGTGCCGCCGACACCAGCGCCCCCTTCCCCGATCACCCCGAGATCAACGTGACCACCTACTCCTACGTGATGTCGCTGATGCCGCCGAGCATCATCCGTGAGCTCAACCTCAGACAGCACGGCTACGACGTGACCCCCTTCGGGCCGTACTTCCAGGCGTTCGAGGACGGTCGCGCGATCACCGTCTATGCCGACGACCACAAGAAGTCCTACGCCTCGATCGCGCAGTTCTCCAAGCGCGACGCCGACACGCTGGAGGAGTGGGAGGCGTGGCTGAAGGGCGTGGCCGACGTGCTGGGCCCGCTGCTGCTGCAGGTACCGCCGAAGCTCGGCTCGCTCTCCCTGGGCGATCTGATCGAGAGCGCCAGGTCGGCGTGGAAGATGCGCAAGCTGGGGACGCGCGGCGTGGCCGACGTGACGCGCCTGTTCAGCATGAGCGTGACCGACCTGCTGGACGACTGGTTCGAATCCGATGCGATCAAGGGCATGCTGGCCGTCAACGGCGTGATCGGCACCTGGGCGGGCCCCGACGAGCCCGGTACCGCCTACGTGATGCTGCACCACTCGATCGGCGATGTGGGCGATGGGCATCTGGGCAGCTGGGGCTTCCAGCAGGGCGGCATGGGGGCGGTGAGCGATTCGATCAAACGCTCGGCAGAGTCCTTCGGATGCGAGATCCGCACGGGAGCCCGGGTGAAGAAGATCCTCGTGCGGGGCGGGCGTGCCGTGGGCGTGGCGCTGGACAACGGTGACGAGCTCCGCGCCCCCGTCGTGGTCAGCGCGATCCATCCGAAGATCGCGTTCCTGGATCTGATCGACCGGCAGGAGCTCCCCGGCGAGTTCGTGTCGGACATCGAGCGCTGGAAGACGCGCTCGGGCGTGGTGAAGATCAACGTGGCCCTGAGCGAGCTGCCCGATTTCACGGCCGCACCGGGCAAGGATCTGCAGGATCACCACACCGGTTCGGTGGAGCTCTGCTACTCGCCGGCCTACGCCGAGCGCGCGTTCCAGGATGCGCACATGGACCGGAAGGCCGCGAACCGCCCATTCGTGGACGGTACGATCCCCACGTCGATGGACCGCAAGCTCGCGCCCGAGGGCGTGCACGTCTTCTCGATGTTCAGCCAGTGGGTCCCCGACGATTGGAACCTGGAGCCGCACCGCGAGGAGCTGGAGGCCTACGCGGACCGCGCGATCGATGAGTACACGAAGCTGGCGCCGAACTTCCGCGGCGCCGTGATCGATCGTCAGGTGATCGGTCCCTACGACATGGAGCAGGAGCTGGGGCTGATCGGCGGCAACATCTTCCACGGCGAGCTGAGCGTCGATCAGCTGTTCCACATGCGTCCTGCACCGGGCTACGCGGATTTCCGCACACCGATCAAGGGGCTCTACCACGGCTCGTCGGCCACGCATGCCGGCGGCGGGGTGAACGGCATCCCCGGGTGGCAGGCGTTCAAGATGGCGAAGAAAGACGGCGCCATCTCGAAGAAGTAGCCCGTGTGACGGCCGCAGACCCCTCAGCGCGTGAACGCTCCTCGCTCGAGTGCATGCTCGAGGCGCGCTCCGTCGCCGTGGTGGGTGCGAGCGCCAAGGCGGGCTCGCTCGGTGCGCAGATGATGATCGAGCTCCGCCGCGGCGGGTTCGAGGGCCGCGTGTTCCCGGTCAATCCGGGCTACGAGCAGATCGACGGCTATCCCTGCGCCCCATCGGTGACGGAGGTGCCGGAGCCGGTCGATCTGGCGATCCTCGGCGTCGCCAACGCGCGGGTGGAGGAGGCTCTGCGAGGCGCCGCGCAGGCCGGCGCGCGGTCGGCGGTGACCTTCGCGAGCCTGCACGAGTCGTCGGCGCCGGCGGGTGCCCCGCCGCTGCCCGAGCGGCTGGCCGCGATCGCACGCGACGCCGGCATGGCGTTCTGCGGTGGCAACGGCATGGGGTTCCTGAACCTGCACGCGCGGCTGCGCGCCACCGGGTTCCCCACACCGGACCGGATGCGGCAGGGGCCGGTCACGTTCGTGTCGCACTCGGGGTCGGCCTTCGCCGCCCTGGCGTTCACCGACCGCGGCATCGCGTTCGACCTGGTGGTCTCCTCCGGCAACGAGATCGTCACCACCATGAGCGACTACGTGCGGTTCGCGCTCGGTCGGGAGACGACCGGCGTGATCGCGCTGCTGCTGGAGACGGTGCGTGATCCCGACGGCCTGCGGCAGGCGCTCCGCGAAGCGGCCGAGCGCGGGATCCCGGTCGTGGCGCTGAAGGTGGGGCGGACGGAAGGTGCCAAGGGGATGGTGACGGCGCACTCCGGCGCGCTGGCCGGCGATCACGGCGCGTTCGAGGCGCTGTTCGACGCCTACGGCGTGCACGAGGTCCGCACGCTCGACGAGATGGCCGACACGCTGGAGCTGTTCTCGGCGCCGCGGCGCGTGCGGGCAGGGGGCGGGATCGCCAGCATCCACGACTCCGGCGGCGAGCGCGCGATGCTGGTGGATCTCGCGACCGATCTGGGCGTGCCGTTCGCGACGATCGGTGAGGACACGCGCGCCGGGATCCAGGACCTGCTCGATCCCGGCCTCACCGCCGAGAACCCGCTGGATGCGTGGGGGACCGGCATCGACGCCGACCGGATCTTCCGCGAGAGCCTCCTGCTGCTGCACGACGATCCCGACACCGCCGCCCTGGTGTTCAACGTCGACCTCACTCGCCAGGGCCCGCCGTACGAGGAGGGGTACATCGACGTCGCGCGCGACGTGTTCGCCGCCACCACGAAGCCCTTCTGCGTCCTGTCGAACCTCTCGAGCGCGGTGCCGAACGACGAGGCCGGGATCCTGCGCGATGCCGGCATCCCCGTGCTGGAGGGCACCGACACCGGCCTGCGTGCACTCAGTCATCTCCTTGCCGAGGGCGCCGCGAATGGGGGCCCGGTGGCGATCGCGCCAGAGCCCGTTGCGGATGACGTCCGTGCACGGTGGTCGGGGCGGCTGGTCACCGGTGAGGAGCTCTCCGAGGTGGAGGGCCTGGCCTTGCTCGCCGACTACGGCGTGCCCACGGTGTCGGCGCGACCGGCTTTTTCGGCCGAGGAGGCTGCGTCGGCTGCCGAGGAGCTGGGCTGGCCGGTGGTGATGAAGACGGCCGCGCCGGACGTGCCACACAAGTCCGACGTGGGCGGCGTGATGGTCGGACTCTCCGACGCCGCCGCGCTGCGCGCCGCCTACGGCGACCTTGCGGCACGCCTTGGCCCGCAGGTGACGGTGGCAGCGATGGTGCCACCCGGGGTCGAGCTCGCGCTCGGCATCGTGCGCGATCCCACGTTCGGCCCGCTGGTACTTGTGGCGGCCGGCGGCATCCTCGTGGAGCTGCTGGGCGACCGGAAGCTCGCGTTCCCACCCGTGGATGAGCCCGCCGCCCGGCGCCTGATCGACGGTCTGCGGCTGCGCCCGATGCTCGACGGGGTACGCGGCGCGCCCCCCTCAGACGTCGACGCGGTCGCCCGCGCCGTGTCCCGACTGTCGGTGCTCGCCGCCGATCTCGGCGACCGGTTGGAGGCCCTCGACGTGAACCCGCTGAACGCCGGGCCCGAGGGCTGCGTCGCGGTCGACGCCCTAGTTGTGCCGCGGCCTCCCGCTACGGGATGAAGTCGGCCGGCACCGTTCCCTCTGGCCATCCCGGGTAGCCCGAGCCGGGATTCTGATACGGGTCCTTGGTGTAGGTCTGTGCCCGCTTGGTGGCGGGGACGGGGTGCCGCGGCGGTTTCGTGAAGTCGAAGACGTGCTCGAAGTTGTGCGCCTTCGCGATGCGGGGCGTCAGCGGATCGAGGCCCCAGTTGTCGCTGATGAACCTCAGCGGCGTGGAGAACTCCCCGGGCACGTCGTCGATCAGTCCCCGCTGGGCGTACGGGCTGATCGTGAGCAACGGCACCCGGAAGCCCAGACCGACCTCGTCGACCCGCGGCGGCTCCACGTGGTCGTAGAAGCCGCCCCACTCGTCCCATGTCACGAAGATCGTCGTATGCGCCCACATGTCACTGTCCATCACCGCGTTCACGATGTCGGTGACCCAGTTGTGCGCCCATGCGGAGCTGTAGGGAGGATGGTCCGACAGCTGGAACCGCGGTGTCACCCACGAGACCGCGGGCAGCGCTCCCGCCTGGATGTCCCTGACGATCCGGTCGACCGGTCGCACGTGCGCGTTCCAGTACCCCTTGTCGTGGAATACGTCGTGGATGCCGTTGTACGCGTTCCAGAAGTAGCCGGGCTGGCCCGGCATCGCCGAGTAGAAAGCCCAGTCCACGCCGATCTGGGAGAGCTGCTCGCCGACGGTGGGGAAGGTGAAGCAGGTGTCGTGCTTCGTGAGGTTGCCGTGCTCGTCCTTCGTGAACACGAACACGCCGTCGCCGATCGCGTCGCAGCCCCAGCTCTTGAAGGAGCCCCCGTCGGGAGTGGGGGCCGTGCCGATGTTCTCCGGGTTGTCGATCGTGCCCCCCGATTGGCCGGCGATGAAGAAGAAGTGGTTGGGGTAGGAAGGACCGGCGGCCGAGGCGAAGAAGTGGTCGGAGATGGCGAACTCCTTCGCCCAGTGCCAGTAGTTCGGGAGCTGGCGCTCCTCGTGCACCGTGTACGCCCAGGGGTCGCCCCATGCGCCACCGCCGAACCCGTCCTGCCTGCCGGCCGCCCAGTCGTTCAGGTAGGCGGCCCGGTCGTGCGGGAGGTCCCCCGGCAGGTACTCGGGGCACGGGGTCAGCGGGATCTCGGCACCGGCCAGGTTGCCCACCCTCGCACCCTCTACGCCGGGGAACCGCCCGAACAGGTTGTCGAAGCTCCGGTTCTCCAGCATCACGTAGATCACGCGCTTGATCGGCCACTGCGTATCGGTGGCGGTCGACACGGTGTCGGACACGCGCGGCAGCGGTCTGCCGCCCGTGCACGAGAAGAGCACGCCCCCGGCCACCGTCATGGCCGAACGCTGGAGGAAACGCCGGCGTGTGAGCGGTTCGGGATGCACGGAGCCGCGCGACTCTGGCGCGTGCGGGCGTTCGTGATGAGGATCCGGCATCGACCTATCCGTACCACACGACCATCGCAACGGTATCCTCGGGCGCGATCCCGCAATGGGATCGCCATCCGATGCGTAGGTTCTCCGTGCTCCCGATCGCTCTCCTCGCTGCCGTGGTGCTGGCGGTGGCGTGCGACGCGGGTGCTCCCGGCGGCGTGTCCACCTCCTCCACCCCCGACCGCTCCCACCCGTCGGGTCCGAGTCCGATCAGCACGGCCTCGACCCTGCCGACGCCCACCCGGCCGGCGCTGCCGGACCGTCCGCCGAGGACGCACGGCGCGCCCTCGGCGACCTGCGTGGACGGGTGGCGGACCCCCCCTCCGGACTCCCCTGAGGCCACCGACCCGCTCGGCATCATCCGGCGGGCGACCGGCGAGGAGGCCGCCTTCAGGGTCGTCGACATGCGGCTGTTCGTCGGGCCCGAATCACCGCCGTCGATCGGCCCGGGCGCGAAGGGCTACCTCCAGGGCATCCGCCGCTGGTACATCAAGCTCTATGCGCCCGAGGACCTCGCCTTCCAGGGACGCTTCCTCGTGGAGCAGCGGCGGTTCGGACGCGGCCTGTCCGCCGTGGCCCCCTATGACACGGATGGGTTCCGCTCACCGGACTGGCACGGGTTCCAGCTCGACTCGGCGGACCCGGCGCCGCGAGTGATCCCGGGTCTGCCGGGGGAGTGGACGGGGGTGGAGTACGACTTCGTGACCGGAGGAGAAGGTCTCGACCTTCCGGGTCTGCCCGCCGCCGTCGTGGGATGCTTGCAGGGCTCATGAGCGACCTCAAGGGCACCTCCAGCGGCGGTTCTCTCGGCGGGCTGATCGTGGCCATCGCCGGCGCCGCCATCAGCGTGCTCCTGTGGGTGGCGAAGATCAACCCGAGCTCCGACGTCGTGGCCAGGCTGAACCTGCCGCCCGACGCCACCACGGGGTGGAGTGGGCTGGCGATCGTGGCGGCGCTCTGCGGCGTGACCGCGCTGTTGTTCGCGATCGTGCGGGGCATCGCGAGCCGGCGCGGCGTCATCGGCCTCACGGTGGTGGTGGCGGTGATCGCGCTCTCGTATCCGGCCGGCATCGTGCTGGGTGCGATCGCCCCCGAGAGACCCGGCCCCTTCACGTAGCCCGGCCCACGATGCTCGCCATCGTGCTGGCGCTCGGATCCAGCGTCGGATGGGGATCTGCGGACTTCCTCGGCGGACTATCCGCGAGGCGGGCACCGATCCTGGTCGTGACGGCCGTCTCGCAGACCGCCGGACTGGCGCTGACGCTGCTGCTGGTGGCATGGCTGGGCCGGGGCCCCGCCGATCCCGCGGTGCTCTGGATCGGGGCCGTGGGCGGTGTGATGGGCGCGGCCGGTCTCTCCGCGCTCTACCGGGGTTTGGCAGTGGGACGCATGGGCGTGGTGGCCCCCATCGCCGCGATGTCGGGACTGGTGCCGGTCGCCGTCGGCCTCATCGCCCAGGGAGACCGTCCCGGGCCCACGCAGATCGCCGGCATGGCGGTCGCGGTCGGCGGTGTGATCCTGGCCGCGCGGGCGCACGACGAGGATCGCGCGACCCGGGTCGCGACAGTCGTGTTGCTGGCGCTCCTGGCCGCCGCCTTCCTGGGATGCATGGTCGTCGCGCTGGATGCGGGCGGCGACCGCGATCCGATCTGGACGATCTTCATGGTGCGGGTGAGCTCGAGCGTGGTGCTGTGGTCGGTGGTGGCCCTGCGCAGGCCCTCCTTCACCGCGATGCGTCCGAACATGGGACCGCTCGTGGGCGCCGGCGTCCTGGACAACACGGCGAACCTGCTGTTCGTGCTGGCGTCGGCTCGGGGACTGCTGAGCCTGGTCGCCGTGGTCGGCTCGCTGTATCCGGTGGTGACGGTGCTCCTGGCACGCGTCGTCCTGCGGGAGCGGCTCCGGCGATGGCAGCTGGTGGGCGTCATCGCCGCACTCGCCGGCGCCACGATGATCTCGCTCGGGTGAGAACCCGCGCCCACCGGCGCTGGCCGCGGGGGTGGCCTCCCGATAGGCTGGCCCGCCATGCACGTTCGCGAGATCCCTCCGGCGCCCGTCGCGCAGAACCAGGAGCTGCTGGCCGCGATCCGTTCGGTGGCCGAGCGTGACGATGCGGAGAGCCGGCAACGGTTCTACACCCTGCTCCTGGGGTGCACATTGCTGCTGCCGACGGATGAAGAACACGCCGACGGCGTTCAGGCGGACGGGGTCCGACTCTTCACCACGCCGCCGGCCGACGACGGCTCGTGGAAGCTGCTGGCCTTCACCGACGAGGAAGCGGCCACGGCCTGGAGGCCGGACGGCGCGCGCCTGACGTCCATGCCGGCGAGGGAGCTGTTCGCGCTGGCGATCGCCTCGCCCACGTCGGCGATCGTGCTCAACCCGGCCGGCCCGGCCGGCGGGGAGCTCACCCGACGGGAGTTCGCCACCCTGGCGGAGGGATCGATCCCCGCCGGCGAGCCCGATGCGATCGAGGAGCTGAGGCTCGAGGCCGGCGCACAGGTGGTGGTGGCGGCGCCGGAGCGGCCACCGGGGGAGGCGTTCCTCGCGGTGCTGCGGATGGCGCTGGAGGACTCGGCGGTCGTGCGGTCGGCGTGGCTGGCCGACGTGGCGTTCGAGGCGGGCGAGATGCACCCGGCTGTCGGCGTGGTGGTCGAGGGCGAGCCTGGTGAGGAGGAGCTGCGCGCGCTGTTCGACACCGTGATGACCCGGGTGCAACCGTTGCTGGGTCACGGGCGGTACCTGGACTTCGTGGTGATCGACGAGGTGTGGGGCGGCCTGTTCGAGGCCGCGGGCCCGCCGGTCTACGAGCGAGGGGCGCCGTGACGATCTCGCGACTGGCGGCCAGCGTCCGCGCCGGCGGCGCCTCGGCCGTCGAGCTGGTCGGCCGCTCCCTCCAACGGATCGCGGCCCGCGACGGCGAGCTGCACGCGGTGGTGGCGCTCCGCGCCGAGGAGGCGCTGGCCGAGGCCAACGCGGCAGACGCGAACGGACACATCGGGACCCTCGCGGGGCTCCCGCTCCTGGTGAAGGACACCGAGGATGTGGCGGGCATGCGGACCACCCACGGCTCTGCCGTCCACGCTGACGCTGCACCGGCGGCGGCGGACTCCCTCGTCGTCGCGCGCCTCCGCGCCGCCGGCGCCATCGTCGTGGGCAAGACCAACGTCCCCGAGTTCGCGTTCGAGGGCTACACGAACAACGAGCTCTTCGGCGCCACCCTGAACCCGTGGGCGCCCCAGTGGTCGCCGGGCGGCTCCAGCGGGGGGTCGGCGGCAGCGCTGGCCGCGGGTCTGGCCCCGCTCGTCACGGCCACCGACGGTGGCGGCTCCATCCGCATCCCAGCCGCCTTCTGCGGCCTGGCCGGACTCAAACCCACGAACGGGCTGATCGGCCGCTCGCCCGTGCCGTCGTGGATCGACCTGTCCACGTCGGGGCCCCTGGCCACGAACGTCACCGACCTCGCACTGGTGCTGGAGGTGCTGAAAGGCCCGGTGGCCGGCGACCCCAACGCCCATCCCGCCTGGTCCCCGCGCATGGGGGTCTGGCCCCGCCGGGCGTTGGTGGCCCCCCGCCTGGCGCCCACCGCACCGCTGCCACCCGCGATCGCCACATCGTTCGAGACCGCCGTCTTGGCCTTCGCACGCGCCAGCGGGCTCATGCCGGAGGAGGCGGACCTGCGGCCCTTGTTCGCGGTCGGCGATATGGATGACGACTGGTTCACGATCTGCGCAGTGGAGGAACTGCATGCCTTCGGACGGGAGAACCTCCAGACGCACCGCGATCGCCTGTCGCCCGTGTTCCGCACGATCATGGAGATGGCGGCGGGGATCGAGCTGGACGCCTATCTGGACGCGAAGCGGCGGCGGTTCGGTTACGTCCGCGCGGTGGACGAGCTGCTGGGCCGAGACGCCGTGCTGCTCAGCCCCACGATGTGCGTGGAGGGGTTCCCCGCCGACGGGCGCATGCACGGGGCCGACCACGCCGGCACACCTGCGGAGGCGTACAACACGCAGCTCGCCAACGTGACCGGCCATCCGGCGCTGTCGCTGCCGGCAGGCGTGTCGGCCAACGGGGTGCCGTTCGGTCTGCAGATCATGGGCCCTCGGTTCGCCGACGACCTGGTGCTGACGGTCGGCGCGACCTGGGAGGCGTCGGCGCCCTGGCCGCAGGTCGCCCCCGGGTACGAGTCCTTCACCATATAGAGGGCGGCGAACCGCAGGTTTTTCCGCCCTAGGGGCCGAGGTTGTAGCCCAGGCGCCGCGGGAGCCGGGCCACGAAGTCCACGAACGGGTTGGGCTCCTGGCCGCGCTCCTCCGCCTCGTCCTTGTGACGGATCGCGGTGTTGGCGGCCAGGGCCCCGGTGGAGCGGATCGGCTCGGGCGGGAACCGCATCGGCGCCACCGTGGCGATCGGCAGCGCCTCCAAGGCGGGATCGGGCGTGCCCAACACGCGGCCCGCCATCAGCTCGCCCACCAGGTGGCTGGGCCCGACCCCGTTCCCGGTGTAGCCGTGTGCGTAGTGCACGTCGCCCCTGTCCAGACGACCCGCGTACGGCAGGTGATGGCCGGCGACGTCGATCGGCCCGCCCCACCCGGCCTCCAGTGGCACGTCCCGGAAGGTGGGGAACATCCGCCACAGATCCTCGGCCGCCACGTGGATCGAGCGTTCGTCGTAGGCGAACGCGGGCCCGATCGTGCGCGCTAGACCCGGCTGCATCCCGCCGAGCCCGAAGGCGATCCGCCCATCCTTCGTTGTGCGCAGGTAGTGCAGTGCCGAGCGGAAGTTCCAGATGCTCTCCCCGCCCGTCCAGCCGATCTCCTCAAGCTCGTCGGGCGCCGGCGCCGTCATCACGATGTAGCTGCCTCGGACCGTCAGCGTGCGGCGGAAGCGCTTCCATGCACCGGCCCATGCGTTCAGGGCGATCACGCCATGAGCCGCTCGCACGGACCCGCCGGGGGTGTCGGCCGTGGAGGGCCGGCCGGCGCCGAAGCGCGTGACCGGTGAGTGTTCGAAGATCCGCACGCCGCGCTCCAGCAGCACCCGGCGCATGCCGCGCGCCAGCCGGGCAGGCTGCACGGTCGCGCCCTCGCGGTCGATCACGCCGCCACGGAAGGTGGGGGAGTCCGCGACGGCCCGAGTCT
Organism: Actinomycetota bacterium; assembly: GCA_040002535.1. GTDB lineage: Bacteria > Actinomycetota > UBA4738 > UBA4738 > HRBIN12 > JALYMB01. The sequence continues at coordinate 26,315 of JBDUEF010000016.1, forward strand.
CCTCAGCGGACAGCACCCGGAACCGCTCGGTCGCTCCCAGTCGCGAGGCCGCCTCCACGGTGCTGCGCCACGCGCCGTCGTGGGCCGCACCGGTGGCGACGCCCATGTCACCACCGCGCGTGAACCACGCGTCGATGCCGTTGGCCGCACAGAACGCCTCGATGCCGCCCACGGCGCGGCTGCCGGCCACGCACAACGCCAGGGCCGCCTCGTCGCCCAGACGCTCAGCCAGCTCGCCGACGCCGCTCCACCACGAGTTCACGAAGCCTCCGTTGCGCCCGCTCGGCCCGCCACCGCAGATGTCCTGCTCAAGGAGCACCACCCGCATGCCCGGCTCCCGGTCGGTCAGATGCAGGGCCGTCCACATCCCTGTATAGCCCCCGCCGAGGATCACGACGTCGGCCTCGGTGTCGCCGGCGAGCGGGCTCGCGGGCTCGCCGGGATCGTCGGCCAGCGCCTCGCGCAACCACCAGCTGCGGCCGGCGTCGGGTGGCAGGTCAGGCGCCATCTGGGAGCATTCCTTTCCTCACGAGCCTGCGGTGCGATGCGGTTCGCGTTCGAACGACTCTGAGGAGGGTACCGCCGTGGCAGCCGGGAAGGATCGTCCCAGGAGCTGGGAGGTCACCGAGGGCCCCGAGCGCGCACCCGCCCGCGCCATGCTCCGCGCGGTCGGCTTCAGCGAGGAGGATTTCGGCAAGCCCCAGGTGGCCGTCGCCTCCAGCTGGAACGAGGTCACGCCCTGCAACTACCACCTGGACAAGCTGGCCGCGCTCGCGAAGGAGGGCGTGCGGCAGGGCGGCGCGGTGCCGATCGAGTTCACCACCGTGGCGGTGAGCGACGGCATCGCGATGGGTCACGAGGGCATGAAGGCGAGTCTCGTGAGCCGCGAGATCATCGCCGACTCCGTCGAGATCGTGATGCACGCCGAGCGGATGGACGGGATGGTCACGATCGCCGGATGCGACAAGAGCCTGCCCGGCATGCTGATGGCCTCCGCGCGTCTGAACCTGCCGGCGGTGTTCGTGTACGGCGGCACGATCATGCCCGGGCGCCACGAGGGGCGCGACATCACGATCCAGGACGTCTTCGAGGCGGTCGGCGCGAACGCGAACGGCACCATGAGCGACGACGAGCTGAAGACCGTGGAGCGCAACGCGTGTCCTGGCGCCGGCTCGTGCGCCGGCATGTACACGGCGAACACCATGGCGTGCGCGGCCGAGGCGCTCGGCATGTCGCTCCCGGGCAGCGCGAGCCCGCCGGCGGTGGACTACCGGCGTGAGGTCGTCGCCCGCGAGTCCGGTATCGCGGCGGCCCAGCTGCTGACGCAGGGTGGACCGCTGCCCCGCGACATCCTGACGCCGGCCGCCTTCGGCAACGCGATCGCCGTGACCATGGCCCTGGCCGGGTCCACCAACGCGGTCCTGCACCTGCTGGCGATCGCGCGTGAGGCCGAGGTGCCCCTGGAGCTCGACGACTTCGATCGGATCTCGCGGCGCGTTCCCCACCTGGTCGACGTCCGGCCGGCCGGGAGATTCGTGATGAGCGACCTCGACCGGGTGGGCGGCGTGCCCGTGGTGATGAAGGAGCTGTTGGACGCCGGACTGCTGGACGGCGACGTCATGACGGTGACCGGTCGCACGATCGCCCAGAACCTCGCCGACCTGGTGCCCGCGGCCCCTGACGGTGACATCGTGCATCCGGTCGCCGCCCCGATCCATCCCGAGGGTGGAACAGCGATCCTGCGCGGCTCGCTCGCGCCCGACGGTTCCGTGATGAAGATCGCCGGCTCGGCGGGCTTGGAGTTCCGCGGCCGCGCGCGCGCGTTCGACTCCGAGACCGACGCCTTCCATGCCGTCACGCAGGGCCGGATCCAGGCCGGCGACGTCATCGTGATCCGCTACGAGGGGCCGAAGGGCTCGCCCGGCATGCCCGAGATGCTGGCGGTGACGGCGGCCGTCGCGGGCGCGGGTCTGGGCAGCGACGTCGCCCTCGTCACCGACGGGCGGTTCAGCGGCGCCACGAAGGGCTACAGCGTCGGCCACGTCGCGCCCGAGGCGTTCGTCGGTGGTCCGATCGCCCTGGTGCGGGAGGGCGACCAGATCGTGATCGACGCAGCCAGCCGCCGGATCGATCTGGTCGTGGACGACGACGAGCTGGCCCGGCGACGTGCCGCGTGGACGGCGCCCGATCCGCGGTACACGCGGGGCGCTCTGGCGAAGTACGCGAAGCTCGTCGGCTCCGC
>JBDUEF010000017.1:0-28529 GCA_040002535.1 Actinomycetota bacterium
CTGCAGAAGATCGGGATCGACGACGTCAACACCGAGGACCCCGACCAGCTCAACCTGGCGCGTGACGCGCTGCTGGAGCTGATCGACGCCGTCAACGTCCGCGCCACCGTCAATGGGGCGTACGCCCGCCTTCCGAAGGGCGACTACGTCCTGCACGAGTCCTGGGCGGGCGACATCGTGGGCGGTTGGGGTTACGTGTCGGACTACACCGAGCAGTCCTTCGAGAACCTGGGGTACTGGTTCCCCGAGGACCGCCAGGGCCCGGCCGACAACGACCTGATCGCGGTGGGTGCCAACGGCGACAACCCCGTGCTGGCCCACATGTTCCTCAACCACATGCTGGACTTCCAGGCGGCCATGGACAACTACTCCTGGAACGGGTACCAGCCGCCGCAGAAGCAGGCCGACGTGGACAAGCTGACCTCCACCGAGGGGCTGTACTCCGCCATCTCGAAGTGGGCGCCGCCCATCACGTACGTGCCCAGCTGGATGCCCAACGCCGTGGTGCGCGAGGAGGACCTGGCGGTGTCGAAGTTCCGTCTGCACGAGCTCTCTCCGGCGGGCGACGAGCTGTGGGGCAACGTCTGGCAGGAGTTCAAGGCTGGCTGAGATCCTCACCCCCGCGCCGGAGTCCACAGGTCGACGGCGCAGACGGGCCGAGGTCGCTCGCCTGCGCTCGGCAGGCGCCTGGTACCCGCGGTGGTTCTGGCCGTCCTTCGCGATCCCGGGGATCGGCTGGCTGCTGGCCTTCTTCGTGCTGCCGTTCTACACGGTGATGGCGGTGGCCTTCGGCGCCACCGACCTCTTCCGCAACCCGCTGCCGGTGTGGCAGCCGTGGTTCTGGACAACGAAGTACGTGGGCGACGTCGCCGGCACGCTCACGGGTGACAACGCCTACCTGCGGCCCGCCTTCCTGCGGACCCTGGTGTACGTGGCGATCGCCAGCACGATCTGCCTGGTGCTGGGCTACGCGGTGGCGTACTACACCGCCCGCCACGCCGGCCGCCACCGCACGCTGGTCCTGGTGCTGCTGATCTCGCCGTTCTGGATCAGCTACCTGATGCGGATGCTCGCCTGGGTGAACCTGCTGGGCACCGACGGCTACGTGAACCAGATCCTCCAGATGCTGCACCTGATCGGCCACCCCTATCCGTGGTTGGAGGGCAAGAGCATCACGGTGGTGCTGGGACTGGTGTACGGCTACATCCCGTACATGATCCTTCCGCTCTTCGGGTTCCTGGATCGGATCCAGCCGAGCCTGCTGGAGGCCGGCCGCGACCTGGGCGCCGGCCCGGGGCAGACGTTCTGGCGCGTCACCCTCCCACTGTCCAAACCGGCGATCTACGCGGGCCTGGTGATCGTGGCGCTACCGATGTTCGGCGACTACTACACGAGCGACCTGCTGTCGGCCTCCCCGAAGACCTCGATGATCGGCAACCTCATCAACGACTCGGTGAGCTCCTACGGCCAGGGGCCGAAGGGAGCCGTGCTGGTGCTGATCCTCATGATCATGCTGATCATCCCCATGGTGTACTACCTCCGCAGCACCCTGCGGGCGCAGGAGGTGCGGTGAGCCAGGCCGTGCAGAGCCGCGGGATGGGCGGGTGGTGGCGCAACCCGTGGCGCAGACCACGTGTGCTGCAGACGGTCACGGTGGCCTACCTCGCCTGGTCGATCGTGCCGGTGCTGATCGCCGTGATGCTGTCGTTCAACGCCGGCCGATCCAACACCACGCTGCAGACGGTCGGGCTCCGGTGGTGGATCGACGACCCCGACCGGCAGGCGCTGTTCCAGGACCCGGTCCTGCGCCGAGCCATCCTGCAGACCTACCTGCTGTCGTTCGCCACCATGATGATCGCGGTGCCACTGGGCGTTGCCTTCGCGATCGGCCTGGACCGGTGGCGTGGGCGGGTGGCCAACACCGCGAACTTCATGATGATCCTCACCTTCGTGCTGCCCGAGATCGTGATCGGCGTCTCGATCCTGCTGATCGTGCAGCACCTGCTGCGGATGGTACCGCTGGGGACGTTCGCGCAGCTCATCGGACTCACGACCTTCCAGATCTCGTACCCGGTCATCATCGTGCGCGCGCGCCTGCTCTCGATCGGCAGGGAGTACGAGGAGGCCGGCATGGACCTCGGTGCCTCGCCCCGGCAGTCGGTCCGCCGCGCGCTGCTCCCGCTGCTGTACCCGGCGATCCTTGCGAGCTACGCGATCGTGTTCGCCGACACCGTGGACGACTTCGTCACCGTCACCATGCTGTCGGGGCCGGCGACCAGCCAGCCACTCTCCACCTTCATCTACACCAGCGCCCGCGCCTCGGCGACGCCGGCGGTGAACGCGGCGGCGACCCTGATGCTGGTCACCACGACGATCGTGATCGCGCTGGGCTACGTGGCGTTCAAGCGCCTGACGCGCGACCAACAGGGAGCCGACCTGGCGACCTTCTCGCAGCTGTAGCGCGTCGGGTCGGCGCGAGGTCGGGGCGTCAGGCCTGGTCGAGGCCGGCGCCCGCCAGCACCGGGGTGCCGGCGTCGGGCAGCACGCGCAGCGCCTCGCGGGGCATGAACACGCCGACGGCGGTGCCCGAGGGGTAGAGCTGCCTGACGCCGTCGTTGGGGACCCACGCCTGGATCTGCGAGCCGTTCGCAAGGTTCACGAGGATCTGCATGATCGAGCCCACGTACACGGTGCGCTCCACCATGCCGGGCACACGGTTCTCGCCGGCGGCGGCCCCGGCCTCCTCCAGCACCACCCGCTCCGGGCGGATCGTGATCTTCACGTCGCCGGCGCTGGCGGCATCGCCCTTCCCGGCGATGAGGTCGAAGTCCCCGAGGGTCACCGCGCACCCGCCCTGCGCGCTGCCGGCGGCCTTCGCGCTCATCAGGTTCGACACGCCCAGGAAGTCGGCGACGTAGGCCGTGGCCGGCTCCTCGTAGATCTCCCGGGGCCCGCCGACCTGTTCCACGCGGCCCTGCGACATGACGGCGATCCGATCGGACATGGTGAGGGCCTCCTCCTGGTCGTGCGTCACGTACACGAACGTGATGCCGACCTCCTCCTGCAGCGCCTTCAGCTCGATCTGCAGGCGCTTGCGGAGCTTCGCGTCCAGCGCGCCCAGCGGCTCGTCCAGCAGCAGCACCGCCGGGTTCAGCACCAGGGCGCGGGCCAGGGCCACACGCTGCTGTTGTCCACCGGAGAGCTGCCCGGGCCGGCGCTTCTCGAAGCCGGTGAGCTGCACGAGCTCCAGGGCCCGGCCGACGCGCTCGCGGCTCTCCTGCTTCGACGCGCCCTTGTAGCGGAGGCCGAAGGCGACGTTCTCCTCCACCGACAGGTGGGGGAACAGGGCGTAGCTCTGGAAGACGGTGTTCACGTTGCGTTTGTGGGGTGGCGTCTGCGCCATGTCCTCGCCGTCCAGCAGGATCTGGCCGCCGTCGGGTCGCTCGAAGCCGGCGATCATCCGCAGGGTGGTGGTCTTGCCGCATCCCGAAGGGCCCAGCAGCGAGAAGAATTCTCCGGCGGGCATCTGCAGGTCGATGCCGGCAACGGCGGTGAAATCACCGAAGCGCTTCACGAGGTCGACGAGTTGTACCTGCCCCCCGGTCACGCGCGGACTCTACACAGGCCCCACGTTGCAGGTCAATCGGTGTGTGACGCCCGGCGGGTGGGGGCGTTGGGGCGTGCGTGTCAGCGGCCTGACGTCCATGAGCTCCCCGTTTTCCTAGTCCGCCAGGTTCACGTAGATGTGCTTGGACTCCAGGTAGTCGTCGATACCCTGCGAGCCCAGCTCACGCCCGATCCCCGACTGCTTGTAGCCGCCCCACGGCGCCTCGGTGGGCGCCGGCTGCGTGTCGTTGATCCACACGATGCCGGCGCGGAGCGCGCGTGCGGTGTTCAGCGCCTTCTTGATGTCGCGCGTCCACACGGCGGCGGCCAGGCCGTACTCATTGTCGTTGGACAGCTCCACGACCTCCTCGGCGCTGGAGAAGGGGATCACCGTCATCACCGGTCCGAAGATCTCCTCGCGTGCGATGCGCGCGTCGTTGCCCACATCGGCGAAGATCGTGGGCGGCACGAAGTACCCGTTGGCGAGCGCTGGATCGTCGGGTCGCTGGCCCTGCACCGCCATGGTGGCCTCCGAGGCCCCGATCTCGATGTAGCGCTGCACGCGCTCGGCCTGCTCCGCGCTGACGAGCGGTCCCATCGTGGTGCCGTCGGCGCCCGGCGCGCCCAACTTCACGTTCTTCGCGTGTCCCACCAGCGCGTCGAGCGCCTCGTCGTAGATCGGACGTTCGATGAACACGCGGGAGCCGGCCGAGCAGATCTCGCCCTGGTTCCAGAAGATGCCGTTGGCGCTGCCCTCCATGGCGGCGTCGAACTCCGCGTCGGCGAACACGATGTTGGGGGACTTGCCACCCAGCTCCAGCGTGACGCGCTTCAACGTGTCGGCGCCGCTCCGCATGATCAGCTTGCCGATCTCCTTGGAGCCGGTGAAGCCGATCTTGTCCACCTTCGGGCTCGCCACCAGCGGCGCGCCGGCCGTCTCGCCGAAGCCGGTGATCACGTGCAGCACGCCGGCGGGCAGGCCCGCCTCCTCCAGGATCTTCGGGATCTCCAGCGCGGTGAGCGGTGTCTGCTCGGCCGGCTTCAGGATGACGGTGCAGCCGGCTGCGATCGCCGGTGCCACCTTCTGCACCGCCATCATCATGGGGTAGTTCCACGGCGTGATGGCGGCGGCGACGCCCATGGGCTCCTTCACCACCAGCGACATCGCGTCGGGGCCCACCGGCGGGATCTCGCCGTAGACCTTCGTGGCCCACCCCCCGTAGTACTCGAACATGAAGGCGACCTCGGCGATATCGTCGCGCGCCTCGCCGATCGGCTTGCCGGCGTCCAGCGACTCCATCTGCGCCAGCTTCTCCAGCTCGCGGCGGACGATGTCCGCGGCGTTCAGCAAGATGCGGCCACGCTCACGCTCGGAGGTGCCCGGCCACCACGTTCCCTCGTCGAAGGTCCGCCGGGCGGCGTCGATCGCCCGCTCCACGTCGGCGGGCTGGGAGTCCGGCGCGGTGGCGATCACCTCGCCGGTGGCCGGATCGAAGACGTCGAACCGCTTGCCGTCCTGCGCGTCGACCCACTTCCCATCGACGTAGTTCTGCAGCGCATCTGCCATGAGTCACCCCTCCAGGGAACGGACCTTCGAGCGTACCGGGAACGGCGGCCCGGCCGGTTCGCAACCGGGCGGCTACATCCCTTCGATCTCCCCGTCATGCCACTCCGGTTCGTCCTCCATGAGGGCGCGGTACTCGACGTACTGCTCGTTCTGAGCCGGGTCGTCCGCGTTCTTCTCGTACGACGCTCGATCCTCGAACACGGCGAAGAGCCAGGCGGTATCACCGTCGTTCTCGTACAGCGTGTACGCCTTCACCATCCCGGGCACCGTTCGCCCCGCGGTCTGTCGCTGGAACACCTCTTGCAGCGTGGCTCGGTTCTCGGGCTTGACCCGGGTGCGAGCGACCGTTCCGTACATAGGTCCTCTCCTTTCCGTACGTGCCTGGACCCTACGCCTGCAGGCCCCGATGCGCATCCCGTCGTAGGATGGATGCATGGCTTGGTTCATCGTCATCCTGGTGTTGATCGCGATCGCCTTCGGGATCCTGGGCGCGGTGGTGAAAGCCGTCGCGTTCATCGTGCTCACGATCGTCTTCACGGTGTTGGCGCTCGGCGCCATCGCCTACTTCGCCGTCAAGCGCCAGACGAAGCGGTTCACCAGCGACACGAACGATCGCCGGCAGCTTCCCTCGTAGCCGAGCCTCAGGACCCCTCCGGCGGGTCTGCCAGCCGATGTGCCAGGTCCAGCACGCGCGCGCGATCATCGTCGCTCAGTGGGGCCAGCAGCGCCCGCAGCTCCTCCACCGAGGCGATCAGCGCCCGTCGTTCCTCGAAGTTCGGCTCGTCCTCGGGGATGGGGTCGATCGGTCCGTCGTCCATGGCGTTATACAAGCACGTCCGGCGCACCCCGGCGCTCGAACGCCCGTGCGAGCGCCCTGCCCGCCAGCAGGAACGCCAGGGTGAACGCGAGACCCACGCCGAGGAACACCAGGATCTGGGCGCCGTGCGGGGAGCCGACCCAGGCGGTGCGGATCAGGAGCGCCGCCGGCACCGCGACGGCCCACGTGAGCAGCAGCGCCCCCCTGCGTGGCCGCCGGTAGAGCCCCGTGAGCTGCGCCACCACGAACCACGCCAGCAGCAGCGGGAGGGCGTTGCGCACGAACAGCGCCGGCACGCCACCCTCGTCGTGCTGGGCGATCCCCACCCCGACGAAGACCAGCAGGCCGAGGGCGTCGGTGATGGGCACCGGTACGTTCCGTGACATCGCCCCATGCTCCCAGAGCCGGCGCCGGCATCGTCCTTGCGCCACGATGACGGAACCGGAGGGTCGGCCGATGCGTCGCCAGTAGGATGGGGCGTCCCATGGCCGGGATCTGGCACCGCCACCGCGTCGCGGCGTGCGCCGCGACGGCGCTCGTCCTCATCGGCTGCACCCCGATGCAGCCACTGTCGTTGCCGCCGATCACGCTCACGGTGGCCGGCATCCCGCATCAGGTGAGCCCGGGCACCACGTTCGGTGCGCTGATCCGTGACCTCGGCCTTCGTGCCCGGGCCGGAAGGCTGCTCTCCATCACCGGCGGCGTGCTGGACCCCCGATCGGACCCGGGCGTGATCCTGGTGAACGGGGCGCCCGAGGCGCGCCTCACCCCGCTGCTGTACGGGGACGAGGTGATCGTCGTGGACGGCACCGACACCACCGAGGGCACGAAGCGCCTGGCGACGGTGCTGCACGGCCGCCATCCGGCGGTGCCGCAGCGCACGCTCGCCACCTACCCGCTGAAGCAGATCGACACGGTCGGCCGCGTCTCCGGCGAGGTCCTCACCACCGAGTTCCGTCCGATCGGCGCGGCGACGGTCCCCGGGCAGGTGGCCCTCACCTTCGACGACGGGCCCTGGCCGGTGCAGACGCGGCAGGTCCTGAAGATCCTCCGCCACTTCCACGCGAAGGCGACGTTCTTCATGATCGGCAACCTCGTCGAACGGTACCCGCGCATCGTGCAGGACGTGGTCCGTGCGGGGATGCCGATCGGCGATCATTCCTGGTCCCACCCGCTCGACCCACCGTTCGCGAAGCTGCAGCCGAAGCGCCTCGCCGCGGAGGTGCTCGACGCCGCGGCGGTGCTGCAGCGCGCCGGCGTGGACCCCTACCTGTTCCGTCCACCCGGTGGAAACTACGACCAGGAGGTCCTGCAGGAGGCCCGCCAGGCCGGCATGCGCACCGTGACATGGGACGTGGATCCGTCGGACTACCTCGACGCCACCAGGCGCAGGGAGCTCGCCACCTACGTCCTGCGGCACGTCCACCCCGGATCGATCGTGCTCATGCACGACGGAGGAGGCGATCAGAGCGCTACGATCGGCGCGCTGCCCCTGATCATCCGGGGCATCCGGAAGATGGGGCTGAAGCTCGTCGCGATCCCGCGCGACGCCTGAGCCGGCTGCCGGCCGGCGTACGCTGGAGACCTGGACCAGGGCGTGATCCTCTACGACCGCGACTGCGATCTGTGCGTATGCTCGGCCGAGCGTCTCCGCACGTGGGACGGCCGGCGCCGCCGCCTGCGGTTCGTGCCCCTGCGATCACCGGAAGCCGACGGTCTCCTGGGGGGCATGGACCCGGACACGCTGATGGCCTTCTGGCACCTGGCCAGCGGCGAGCGGGTGTGGTCCGGCGGCGCGGCGATCGCGCCCCTGCTGCAGCTCCTGCCGGGCGGCCGACCGCTGGCGGGTGTGGCCGCCGGTCTCCCTCACACAGCGGACGTCCTGTACCGCCTGGTGGCGGAGAACCGCGGGAGGATCGCCGTGCTGGGTCAGCGGGCATGCACGGGTCGACCCTCACGCTCCGGGACGGACCCGCGGCGGCGACGCACCGACCAGCGCCGCCGCCAGTGACCGGAGTTGCGGCATGCAGGCATCCGAGCCAGAGTCGGAGTCGGAGTCGGAGTCGGAGATGATCTGGATGCACACGTGGTCGGCGCCGGCCTCCAGATGCTCGTACACCCTCGCCGCCACCACGTCGACATCGCCGACCGCGAACGTGGCGTCGATCAGGCCTTCGCTGCCACCACCGGCGACGTCGTCGTCGGAGAAGCCCAGCCTTCGAAGGTTGTTCGCGTAGTTCGGAAGGTCCAGGTAGCCGTCCGCCCACTCCTGCGCGATCCGCAAGGCACGCGAACGATCGCCCCCGAGCACCACCCCCTGCTCCACTGCCAACACGGGCTCGGGCCCCAGCACCGCCCGGGCGCGCGCCGTATGCGAGACCGGCACGAAGTACGTGTGGGCGCCCAGTGCGCGCGCCGCCGAGAGACGGAGCATCCCGTCGCCCAACGCGGCCAGGAGCCGGCGCGGTTCGGTGGGCGCGGGCACGGCCGCCGCCGCATCCATCCGGTCGAGGTAGGTCCGCATCCGCGAGAGGGGCCGGTTCCAGTCGATGCCGCGCGACTGGGTGGAGTACTCGTGGCCGATGCCGACCCCCGCCACCAGCCGGTCAGGCTCGGCATCGGCGAGGGTCCGGAACCCGGCCGCCATCACCTCCGGCTGCCGGGCGGTGATGTTGGCGATGCCGCTCGCCACCGTGATCCGGTCGGTGGCATCCAGCAGGATCGACAGGTGGGCAAAGATGTCGCGGGAGCTGGACCCCTCCGGCACCCAGAGCGCGCCGTATCCCAACGACTCGATCTCGACGGCGGCGGCGCGGACCTGGGCGATCGTCATGGTGTCGAACGCGAAGGTCCACGCGCCAACCGTTCCCAGCTGCTCCCGCAGCGCGTCGTGGTCGGCTCCCATGCGCGCGGACACTACCGGTTGAGCAGGTCTACTCGTTCGCGTCGGCCTCCACCAGCTCGGCTGGTGTGTCCGGCACCTGCACGATCGCGGGATCGTGGCCCTCTACGTCGATCTTCGGGAGCCACTGCAGCCACGAGGGCAGGTACCAGTTGCGATCGCCCAAGAGGCGCATGGTGGAGGGAACCAGGATCGAGCGGACCACGGTCGCGTCCATGAAGACCGCCGCCGCCATGCCGAAGCCCATCTGCTCCAGCGAGGTGAGACGGCCGGCGGCGAACCCGGCGAACACGGCCACCATGATGATGGCGGCGCCGGTGATGATGCCACCGGTGGTGCGCAGGCCGTAGGCGACCGCCTCGGCGTTGTCGTGAGTCTTGTCGTATTCCTCCCGGATCCGGCTGATCAGGAACACGTGGTAGTCCATGGACAGCCCGAACAGGATCGAGAACAGGAACAGCGGCAGCCACGACTCGATCGCGTCCACCTGCTGGAAGCCGAGGGCGTCGGCGATCGTCTTGCCGAACGCCAGGCCGCCCTTCTGGAAGACCAGCACGATCAGGCCGTAGGCGGCGCCGACCGACAGCAGGTTCATCACGATCGCCTTCGCCGGCACGACCAGCGAACGGAACACGACCGTCAGCAGGACGAACGACAGCATCAGCACCACCAGGATGATGATGGGTGTGTACGTGTCGGAGATGTGGAAGAAGTCCTTCACGAACGCGCTCTGCCCACCCACCAGCACCTCCGAGCCCATGCCCTGGAACGAGGCCGGGATGTAGTCGCTCCGGAGGCGCTCGATGGCGGCGGTGGCGGCCTCGCTCTGTGGATCGGTGGCGGGGCCGGCGAGCGGGATCTCCACCAGTGCCACCTGGCCGTCCTGGCTCACCTGCGCGTCGCCGGGTACGCCCAGCGCCGGATCGTCGGCAGTGGCTCGCCCCAGCGCGTCCACGGCGCCGGCCACCTCGGCGTTCAGCTCACCGGGAGCGCCTGCCTGGGGTCCGGCCGTGCCGATCGGGCCGGTCCCGACGATGACGACGTCGGCCGCCGCCTGCGATCCAACCTTCGGGAACTCCGTGAGGATCAGGTCGAACGCCTGCTTGGACTGCGTGTCGGCCGGCAGCGTCTCGGCACCGGCCAGACCCGTCTTGATGCCTCGGCCGTCGTCGTTGGGGTGGCTCTGGAACCAGTACGGCAGGGAGAGCGTGAGCATGAAGATCGCGCCCAGCGTCAGCCACACGACCGGACGGGCCATCACCGCGCGGCTCGCGCGATCCCAGAACCCGCCGGGGCGGCCCGGCTCCACCACCTCACGGTTGCGGCCGATGATCCTGCCCGCGTTGATCCTGTCGCCCAGCAGCGACAGGATCGCCGGCAACAGCGTCATCGACGCGGCCACCGACACCAGCACCACGATGATCGCCCCACCGGCCAGGCTCCGGAAGATCGTGGTCGGAACGAGCAGCATGCCCGCCAGCGCCAGCACCACGGTCATGCCGCTGAAGAAGACGGCGCGGTTGGCCGTGGCGCCGGAGGCCGCGATGGCCGCCAGCTTCTCCCGCCCGCGGTGGCGCTCCTCGCGGTATCGGGAGACGATGAACAGGGAGTAGTCGATCCCCACCGCCAGACCCATCATGGAGATCAGGTTCGGCGTGAAGAAGCTGAAGCTCCACACCATGCCGAACAGGCCGACGACCCCCAGCGTCACCACGATGGAGAAGATGCCCATGACGATGGGCGTGACGCCGGCCACCAGCGCGCCGAACACGATGACCAGCACGATGATGGCAGCGAGGATGCCGATGCCCTCGCCGAAGCGCAGGTCCTCCTCGGAGATCTTCTTGAACTCCTCCGAGGAGCTCACCTGACCGAGGGTGTAGGCCTCGATGCCGTCGCCGGATGCGGTCGTGCGGGCCGCGTCGATCTGGGGGAAATGCTCGGTCGCCGTATCCGTGTCACCCGTGAGGATCGCGGTGAACAGCACGGCCTTCCCGTCCTCGGAGGGGAACGGGCCCAACGCCGCCACCTGTGGATCGGCTGCGGCCTCTGCCGGCATGGGGAAGGTCGCCGGTACCGCCTGGATCACGTCGGGCCCGAGGGCCTTGAGGTCGGCCAGCAGCCCGTTCACGCGCTCGGTGAACGCGGGATCGTCCACCGCTCCCTCGCTCTTGCTCGCCACGACGAAGGTCTCGCTCTGAAGATCCTGGGTGAGCGCGCGCTCGTCCAGGATGGTCCTGGCGTGCTTGGCCTCAGGGTTGTTCGTGAAATCGAAGTCCGTGGTGAGGGCCGGTCCCAGCAGCGTCGCCGCCGACCCCATGGCCGCCACGAGGATCAGGAACCAGATCACCATGGTCCGTACGGGGTGGTGACTGCTCGCTCGAGCGATCGATTCGGGGTTGAGCTTCATCCGATCGTTCTCCTCTGCTCCGGCCGGTCCTCGGCACGCTGGACATACGATGTATGCTTACGACGTACGGGAGTATAAGCATACTTTGTAAGCTGTCAACCCGGGATGGACTCCGAGCCGCCGGACGCGCCACCGAGGATCGAAGAGATGACCGTCAAGACCCGCGAGAAGCTCAGCAGGGAGCGCGTGGTGGAGGCCGCCCTCGGCATCATGGACCGGGAGGGGCTCGAGGCCGTCACCATGCGTCGCGTGGCCCGCGAGGTCGGTGTGGAGGCCATGTCGCTGTACCACCACGTGGCCGACAAGGACGATCTGCTGGACGGTCTCTGTGCGCGGGTGATGACCGACTTCCGCATCCCATCCAGGGACGATCGTCCCTGGATGGAACGAGCCCGCCACGGCGCCCACGAGTGGCGCAGGGTCCTGAAGTCTCACCCCAACGTCATCGCGTTGTTCGCCGAACGCTCCAAGCCCATGACCGATGTGAACGCCCTGCGCCCCATGGAATACGCCCTGTCGCTGATCATGGAGTCCGGCGCCGACGAGCGCGAGGCGGTGCAGTTCTTCAACGTGATGGGGGGCTACATCATGGGCTTCGTCATGATGGAGACCGGCCAGATGTTCACCGCCGGCGCGCTGGACGCCCAGCGGCCCGATGCGGCCGCGATCGCGGCGACGTTCCCCGCCGGGCAGCTCCCCTGCATCACGGCGGCGCTGCCGTACCTGGCCACCTGCGACCCCGACGAGCAGTTCGAGTTCGGGTTGGATCTGCTGTTCAGGGGCATGCAGACGCGCTTCTCGGCGGGCCCCTAGCCCCTGATCAGACCCAGCGCCGAACCGACCCGCTCGAACACTCGCAGCGCCTCGCGCAGGTCCTCCTCGGTGTGGTCGGCCGTCACGATCGTGCGCACGCGCGCCTGATCGCGAGCGACGGTGGGGAAGACGATCGCCGGCGCGAACACCCCCTCGTCGAAGAGCCGGGCCGCCAGCGCCTGCGCCGCCGACGCCTGGCCGGCGATCACCGGCGTGATCGGTGTCTCGCTCAGGCCCGTGTCGAAGCCGAGTTCCTGCAGCCCCTCCTTGAACAAGGCGGTGTTGGACCAGAGACGCGCCAGCCGCTCCGGCTCGTCCGCCAGGACGTCCAGCGCGGCGATCGACGCGGCAACCACGGCCGGGGGCGCGCTGTTGGAGAACAGGTACGGGCGACCGCGGTTCTGCAGCCATTCGATCAGGTGCGCGGGCCCGGCGATGAAGCCGCCCACCACGCCGAACGCCTTGCTGAGGGTCCCCACCTGCACGTCCACCCGCCCATGCAGACCGAAGTGATCGACGGTGCCGGCGCCACCCGTGCCAAGGACCCCGGACGCGTGGGCGTCGTCCACCATCATGATCGCCCCATGCCGCTCCGCGATCTCCACCAACGCCGGCAGCGGCGCGATGTCGCCGTCCATCGAGAACACGCCATCGGTCACCAGGAGTTGCCGCCGCCCGGGCCGGGCCGTCTCCACCAGCAACCGCTCGGCGTGGTCCGCGTCCTTGTGCTCGAACACGCTGATCTCCGCGCGGGACAGCCGCGCTCCGTCGATGATCGAGGCGTGGTTGAGGCGATCGCTGATGACCACGTCGTCCTTGCCCAGGATCGCCGCCACCGTGCCGGCGTTGGACGTGAACCCCGACTGGAACATCAGGGCGGCCTCGGCGTGCTTGAACGCGGCGAACCGGCGCTCCAGCTCGCGGTGCATGGTCATCTGACCGGCGATCGTGCGCACCGCGCCGGTGCCGGCGCCGAACTCCAGCGCGGCCGCCGACGCCGCCGCGGTGAGCCGGGGGTGGTCGGCCAGCCCCAGGTAGTTGTTGGAGGCGAGGTTGATCACGTCCCTGCCGTCGTAGCGGGCGCGCGCCCGCTGCGGCCCTTCCAGTGTGCGGGGATGTAGCAACGTGCCGTCGGCCTCGAGCGTGGCCAGCTCATCCTTCAGGTAGTCGAGCGCTCCCATCTCCGAGATCAGCCCCCCACCAAGAGGATCACCTTGCCGGAGTCGCCCGAGGCGGCGACGGCGAACGCCTCCTCGAACCGCTCCAGCTCGAACCGGTGCGTGATGACCGGCGCCACGTCGACGCGCCCGGTCGATAACAAGGTGGTCGTCTGCTGCCAGGTTCGGAACATCTCGCGCCCCGTGATGCCCTGCAGGCGAGCCTCCTTGAAGATGACCTGGTCGTTCAGATCCAGCGTGACCGGGCCGTCGGGCAGCCCCAGGAAGGACATGCGACCCCCGCGCGCCAGCATGCGGGTGCCCTGATCGATCGCCCGCGCGTTCCCGCTCATCTCCAGCACCACCTCGGCGCCGGAGCCGTTCGTCGCCTCCATGACGGCGGCCACGGGGTCGGTCTCGGTGGGGTCGATCAACACGTCCGCACCCATCGGCCCGGCCATCGCACGCCGGTAGCCGTTGGGCTCGATCGCGATCACCTTCCACGCGCCCAGCGCTCGGGCGATGCCGACCCCGAACAGGCCGATCGGACCGCACCCGATCACCGCCACCGCGTTGGTGGCTAGATCCTCCCCGCCCCCCGTGCCGAACGCCGCGTGCACGCCGTTGCCGAACGGCTCCATGATGGTGGCGACGTCGGGCCCGATGCCCTCCCCCACCACCCATGCGTTCTGTGCCGGCACCAGCACATAGTCGGCGAACGCGCCGTCGGTGTCGACGCCCAGGATCCGCAGGTTCTCGCAGATGTGCGCCCTGCCGGTGCGGCACGTCCCGCACCGGCCGCATGCGATGTGGGTCTCCGCCGCCACGAACGCGCCCGGCTCCACATGGTGGACCTCGGAGCCGACCGCCTCCACGTGACCGGCCACCTCGTGACCGAACGTCATCGGCACCTGCGGGATCCGGCCCTCCGCCCACTCGTTCCAGTCGTAGATGTGCAGGTCGGTGCCACAGATCGAGGCCGCATGCACCCGCACCAGGACCTCGCCCTCACCCGGGATCGGGATGGGGATCTCCTCCAGCTCGGCGCCGGAACGGCGGTCGGTCTTGCGCAGCGCTCGCATGTCCCGCAGCCTACCGTTGTGCCGGGAACACGGATCGATCCAGCGGGCGTCCCAGAACGACACACCGGTCCACCGAGCCAGGAGGTCAGCCGATGAAGGTCCGAACGTTGCTCGCGCCGGCGCTCGTGCTGGGGATCACCGCGGCGGCGTGCGCGAACGCCCCGACCCCGGGGAGCGGTTCGGGAGACGGCGGCATCGTGCATGCCGGCGGAGCCGGCGACCTGCTCCTTCGGATCTCGAACGAAGGGGGGTTCCTTCCCCCCGAGTACACGTTGACGGCGACGCCCTCCCTCTCGCTGCTCGGTGACGGAACGGTCGTGACGCCCGGCGCGCAGACCGAGATATACCCGGGCCCGGCCCTGCCGCCGCAGGTCGCCACCCCGATCACGGAGGAGGGGATCCAGTCGGTGCTGCGGGCCGCCCTCGACGCGGGCCTTGACCAGGACCGCGACTACACGGACCTGGGGTCCGTCGGCATCGCGGACGCGGGCACCACCGTGTTCACCCTCACCATCGACGGCACGACGCACGTGACCAGGATCTACGCCCTCGGCGAGCTGGGGCAGCAGCCCCCGGGCATGTCCGACCAGGAGTTCAGCGCCAGGACCCGACTGCTCGGGTTCCAGACCTCGATGCAGGACCTCCGGCACACACTGCCCGCCGGTTCGGTCGGCGACGACGCCATGTTCACCCCGTCGGGGCTGCGGCTGTTCGTCTCCGACTACCGGTCCGAGCAGGGCCTGCCACAGGAGGCTGTGGACTGGCCGCTCGCGACCCCGCTCTCCGGGTTCGGGGAGGCCGCCACCGCAGCGGGCTTCAGATGCGGCGCCGTCACCGGCGCGGACCTGGACGCGGTGTTGCCGCTTGCCACCCGCGCCAACCAGCTCACGCCCTGGCGGAGCGGGGTCGTGAACTACGCCATCGCCTTCCGCCCGCTCCTACCGGACGAGTCCGGCTGCTGAACCACCGATGCCCAGAGGGCGGGGAGCCCGACCCCGCTAGGATGAGCGCTTCCGCACGGCCGCCAAGGGAGGCACCCGACGATGACACCGCGTGCACGGCTCGCCATCGCGCTGGTATCGCTCTGCCTCCTCTGCGTGGGATGCGCGGGATCCGGCGCGCAGCCGGCGGCGACCGGTACGCCCGACGCCGGCATCGCCACCACCCTCACCGATTTCAAGATCACCACCGCGGAGGCCGAGGCCGTCGCAGGCCGGGTCGCCTTCGATCTGCAGAACGACGGGCCCTCGGACCACACGTTCTACCTGGCGAGGACGGACCTGGCCGAGGACGCTCTGCCGGTGGTGGACCATGTCGTGAACCTCGGCGCTCTGGCCGTCGTGGCGAAGACCGGCCTGCTGGGGGCCGGGGCCGACGCCACGGTGGCGGCGGATCTTCCGGCGGGTACGTACGTGCTGTTCTGCAACCTGCCCGGCCACTACGAATCCGACATGCACGCGGCGTTCACGGTCACGTAGTCGCCCGGGGACGCCCGCGCCGTGCTTGCGTAGTCACGATGAGCCCCATCCGCATGGGTCAAGCACGGCCCCCCGATTGCCGATGATTGTCCGGCAGGTGCCGCGGGCACCCGGATGCGTCGGAGGGCCGATGGGTGTGACCGAACAAGGCGTCCCTGACCCGGTCGTGGGGTGGTTCTCCACCGCTCACCCACGGGTCGAAGCGAAGACCCTCGCCCCCGCCGAGCTCCAGCGAGCCCTCGGAGACCTCCAGACCCGGTACCGGGGGTTGGTCGACAACCTGCCGGCCGTGATCTACCTCCATCGTCTGACCGACGGCACCATGGTCGACGTGGGCCCCGGCATCCGCGATCTGCTCGGCGTGGAACCCCAGGATTGGCTGCGCGATCCGCAGACGCGTCTGGATCCGATCCATCCCGGCGATCGGGAACGCGTGGTCGGCGAGAGAGCGCGATGCATCGATGCGGGCGAACCATGCCGGCTGCAGTACCGGGCGACCCGCGGGGACGGACAGACGGTCTGGATCAGCGAGGAGACCACCGTCGTCAGGGACGACAGCGGCGCCCCCATGTACTGGCTGGGCCTGATGCTCGATGTGTCGGAGTCCGTCCACATGCGGCAGCAGCTGCAGGAGGCTACACAGAAGTACGGGGCGCTCGTGGAGCAGATCCCCGCGATCGTCTACATCGACGTGGCCGACGAGGACATGTCCACGAGCTACGTCAGCCCGCAGATCCACGGCCTGCTGGGCATCACGCCGCAGGAGTACGAGGCCGATCCCGACCTATGGCTGAAGCACCTGCATCCCGACGATCGGGATCGAGCGCTCGCCGCCTATCTGGAGGGTCGGAACTCGGGGGAGTCGTTCACGTTCGAGTATCGATTGATCGCGCGTGACGGTCGCGTGGTCTGGTTCAGCGACAGCGCGATCGCCCTCACGGATGCCGAGGGCGCCCCGCTGTTCGTGCACGGCGTCATGCTGGACATCACGGACCGGAAGATCGCCGAGGAGCAGGTGGAGTTCCTGGCGTACCACGACAAGCTCACCGGTCTTCCCAATCGCGCGATGTTCGACGAGTTGGCGGAGCTCGCCATCGCTCGCGCGCGCCGGCAGGACGCGGGTGTCGTCGTGCTGCATCTGGATCTGGACGACTTCAAGCTCGTGAACGACTCGCTCGGCCACGAGGCCGGCGACGCCCTGATCCTGGAGCTCGCCGAACGCCTGAAGGACGCCACGCGCGAGATCGATCTGATCGCGCGTCCCGGGGGCGACGAGTTCTTCCTGTTGCTCGCCGATATCGAGCGCACCCCTGTGGTCGCGGGAGGCACCGACGCGGAGCTCCTGCTGGCCGAGTCGGTCACCACCCGGATCCAGCACGCCCTGAAGGCCCCGTTTCTCCTGGCCGGCAACGAGGTGTACGCGACGGCCAGCATCGGCGTCAGCCGGTTCCCGCACGACGCCGACGACGCGTCGACCCTGGTGCAGAACGCCGAGGCGGCGATGTTCCAATCGAAGAAGGCGGGACCCGGTGGCTACCTGGTGCACGTGCAGGATGACGCCGATTCCCTGTCGCGATTGTCCCTCACCACCCGCCTCCGCAAGGCGGTGGAGAACCAGACCTGGATGCTCCACTACCAGCCCCTGGTGTCCCTGGCGAGCGCGTCGATGACGGGCGTGGAGGCTCTGATCCGGTGGCCGGAGCCCAACGGTGGGCTCGTTCCCCCCGGAGAGTTCATCCCGCTGGCCGAGGAGATGGGCTTGATCGAGGCGATCGGCGACTGGGTCGTCGAGGAGATCGGCCGCCAGGACCGAGCCTGGCGCGCAGCCGGGCTCGAGCTGGAGATCAGCTTCAACCTCTCGCCTCGGCAGATGTGGCAGCCCGACCTGGTGGAGAAGATCGTCTCCCGCCTGGACGGCGCGGGCATGGATCTCACGAAGGTCGTGGTGGAGATCACCGAGTCCACCGCCATGACGGATCCCGACCACACCCAGCGCGTCCTGTTCGACCTCCACGACCGTGGCCTGCGCCTCGCGATCGACGACTTCGGGACGGGGTACTCCTCGCTCGCACGACTGAAGCACCTGCCTGTGGACATCCTGAAGATCGACCGGTCGTTCGTCCGTGATGTGGACCACGACCGCGACGCCGCCAGCATGGTGAGCGCCATGATCACGCTGGCCAGCAACCTGGGTATGACGCCGCTGGCGGAGGGCATCGAGACCGAGGGCGAGTGGCGGTTCCTGGTGGATCGCGGATGCCTCCTGGGACAGGGCTTCTACTTCTCCAAGCCGGTCACTCCCGAGGACATCCTCGCGATGCATCGGCGGTCGTCGATCCGCGTGGTGGGCGGGGCCGTCTAACCGCTTCAGCGACGGCGGGTGGGCTTGCGCAGACCGCTTCGGCGCCCGCCCCTGGAGCCGGAGAACACCATGCGTGGCGGCGCCACCTTCATGCCCTCCTCCTGGAACTCGTCGGACAGATCCAGACGCGCCGCCATCCTGCTGACGTCGCCCTGCTGCTCGGCGGAGACCAGCGTGATGCTGATGCCGCTGCGGCCCGCACGGGCCGTGCGGCCGACACGGTGCACGTAGCCCTTGTCGTCCTCGGGAGGGTCGTAGTTGATGACGTGCGTGATGGCGTCGAGGTCGAGGCCGCGGGCGGCCACGTCGGTGGCGATCAGCACATCCACCTTCCCCTCCTCGAAGCGTTTGAGCGCACGCTCGCGCGCCTGCTGCGTCATGTCGCCGTGCATGGCCGAGGCGTTCACATCCTTCGCCTTCAGCTGCTTCACGAGCCGGTCGGCCCCACGCTTGGTCCGCACGAAGACCAGCGCCAGCTCGCGTGCCTCCTCGTGCAGCAGCTCGATCAGTTTGTCCACCCGATCGTGGGGGTCCACCGGCACGAACCGGTGGTCGATCAACTCGGCGGTCTTGGAGTCGCTGACGACCTCGTGGCGGATCGCGTTGCGCGTGAAGACCGCGGCGATCCGCCCCACGTCGCCGTCGAGGGTGGCCGAGAAAAACATCGTCTGACGATCCTTCGGCAGCCGTCGCACGATGCGGTCCACCTGCGGCAGGAAGCCCATGTCCAGCATGCGGTCGGCCTCGTCCAGCACGAAGGTCTGCACCGAGCCCAGCTTGATGTCGCCCCGCTCCGCGTAGTCCTGCAGCCGGCCGGGCGTCGCGACCACGATGTGCGCCTCGTTCAGCCCCTTCGCCTGCTCACGCACACCCGTCCCTCCGTACGCGACGGCCATCTTCAGCCCCTTGGCCTTCGCGATCGGAGCGAAGTCGTCGCGCACCTGCACGGCCAGTTCGCGGGTGGGCACCAGCACCAGCGCCATCGGGCGCTTGGCCCCCGTGGCGTCCAGCCGTTCCACGATCGGGATCGCGAACGCCAGGGTCTTGCCCGATCCCGTCTCCGACTTCGCCAGGACGTCGGCGCCCGACATCGCGTCGCGCATCACCAAAGCCTGGACCGGGAACGGGGCCACGACCCCCACCTTGGCGAGGGCCTCGATCACGTCGTCGGAGACGCCGAGCTCCTGGAATGACGTCAACATCTACGAGGCAGATTACAACCCGAAGCGGCCTCCACAGGCCTCGGCAGGCATGTGCGGGGCGACCGGGGGTACCCTTGTCGGGAGGCAGTCGATCGAAGGACGAGACCGAGGGAACCCATGGACACGAACGGTTGGCACGAGCTCGCGGCGCAGCTCCGCGTGGACAGCATCAGGTGCACCACGGCCGCGGGGTCGGGCCACCCCACCTCCTCGATGTCGGCCGCCGACCTGGCAGCCGTGCTGGTCGCCGACCACCTCCGCACCGCCGTCGGCGACCCGCATTCGCCGGCGAACGATCGGTTCGTCCTGTCCAAGGGCCACGCGGCCCCGCTGCTGTACGCGGTCTTCAAGGCGATCGGGGCGATCTCCGACGACGAGCTGCTCTCGCTGCGGAAGATGGGCTCGCCCGTACAGGGCCACCCCGCGCCCATCCCGGAGATGCCCTGGGTGGACGTGGCGACGGGCTCCCTCGGTCAGGGCCTTCCGATCGCGCTCGGCATGGCGCTGGCCATGCGCCTGGACGGCTCGCCCGCCCGTGTCTGGTGCCTGATGGGCGACTCGGAGACGGCGGAGGGCTCGGTGTGGGAGTCCATGGCGGCGGCCAGCTTCCACGAGGTGGACAACCTGGTGGGCATCATCGACATGAACCGATTGGGCCAGCGCGGACCCACCATGCTGGGATGGGACGGCGACACGTACGCGCGCCGGGCCCAGGCCTTCGGGTGGAACACGCTGGAGATCGATGGGCACGACGTCGGCGCGATCGACGAGGCGTTCCGGGCGGCGGAGGGTGCGGGCGCGCCGACCATGATCGTGGCGCGAACGGAGAAGGGCCACGGTGTCTCCTTCCTGGCCGACCAGGAGGGATGGCACGGCAAGTCTTTGGACGCCGAGCAGGCGCAGCGAGCGATCGAGGAGCTGGGCGGGGAGCGGGACATCGCCGTCACGCCTCCCTCGCCGGAGACCTTTCGCCCGGTGCAGCTCGGCGAGCTCACGGCGGCCGCCGCGCCCACCTATCCCGAGGGCATCGCCACCCGCAAGGCGTTCGGCGAGACCCTGGCATGGCTGGCCGGCCACCGGCCCGACCTGGTGGTGCTGGACGGCGAGGTCGGTAACTCCACGCACACCGAGGAGTTCCAGGCCGTGGCGCCGCAGCGCTTCTTCCAGATGTACATCGCCGAACAGACCATGGTCGGCGCGCAGGTGGGTCTGCAAGCGCTCGGCAAGACGGCGTTCTGCGCCACGTTCGGTGCCTTCCTCACCAGAGCCCTCGACTTCGTTCGGATGGCGGCGATCGGCCGCGCGAACCTGCGGCTGTGCGGCTCGCACGCCGGCGTGTCGATCGGCGAGGACGGGCCCTCGCAGATGGCGTTGGAAGACCTGGCCGCCATGCGGGCCCTGCACGGATCCACCGTCCTGTATCCGGCCGACGGCAACGCGACCGTGAAGCTCGTGACCGCCATGTGCGACATGGAGGGGATCAGCTACATCCGCACCACCCGGGAGAAGACGCCGATGCTCTACGGACCCGACGAGGAGTTCCCGGTGGGTGGCTCGAAGACGCTGCGCAGCTCCTCCGAGGACCGCGTGACCCTGGTCGGCGCCGGCATCACGCTCGTCGAGAGCCTGGGCGCGGCCGACCTGCTGGAGGCCGACGGGATCCACGCCCGCGTGATCGATCTGTACTCGGTGAAGCCCGTCGACGGAGCGACGCTCCGTTCGGCGCTGATCGACACCGGCCTCATCGTCACGGTGGAGGACCACTGGCCCGAGGGCGGCCTCGGCGACGCCGTGCTGGACGCCCTGGCTTCAGCGGGCGACATCGCCGGGCGCATCGTGAAGATCGCTCCCCGTGAGATGCCCGGCTCCGGGGCGCCCGAGGAGCTCCGCGAGTGGGCGGGGATCAGCGCCGACCGCATCGCCGAACGCGTGCGCACCGAGGTGGTCTGAGCCGTCCCGTGCGGGCTGCCCGCGGGGACCACCTGCTACCCTGAGCGTCCATGCCCGACTACAAGGAGATCCTGCACGAGCGCCTGTACGTCCGCGTGCCGGGCACGGACAAGCTGCGGAAGACCGCGTCCGCACGGATCAAGCACCTCCTCGCCCACGGCTGGCGCGAGACGGAACGCCAACAGCAGCCTGATCACGTGATGGTGCGCTTCGAGCGCACGGGCCACGCCCCCATGCGAGCGCGCCTGCCGAAGGCCGTGCCCGAGGTGAAGTACGAGCGCCGTCCACGCGGCCAGGGCCGAGGCGGTCCCGGCGGTCCCGGCGGTCGCGGCCGCCGCTGACCCCGCGCTACCCCGTTCCGTCCTCACCGGATATCCTTCGGTTTTGGACCTTTCTCTCCGGACGATCTCCGGCTATCATGAGTCGGCCACCCGATCCGTCCTGAAGCCGCCGACGGCGGCGCCATCATCCTCACCGGAGGTGACACCGTGCACGTCGAGGCCCATCCGCAGCCGTCGTCCGTCCGCCCCGGGCATCGGGAGGCGCACGCCCACGCCTCCGAGGACCAGCCCTTCCACTACCCGCTCCGGCGCGAGTACGCCGAGCCGGACTGGACCCGACTGCCGGGCTACCGGGAGGTGACCGCCGAGCAATGGGCCAGCGCACAGTGGCAGCGCGCGCACAGCGTGAAGAACCTCAAGGAGTTCAAGACCGCGCTCGGCGAATTCCTCGACGACGAGCTCCTCGCTGACATCGAGCGCGACCAGCAGGAGCGGGCCACCATGTCCATGCTGCTGCCCCCGCAGATGATCAACACCATGGAGGAGCACGACCTCCGGCGCGACCGGGTGCGCCGCTACATGGCGCCGGCGCTCAGCGACCGCGAGGCCGAGTGGGCGAGCCACCCGATGGCCTCACGCGACTCGCTGCACGAGGCCGAGATGTGGGCGGTCGAGGGCCTCACCCACCGCTACCCCACCAAGGTGCTGGCCGAACTGATCCCCACCTGTCCCCAGTACTGCGGCCACTGCACACGGATGGACCTGGTGGGCAACGACACCCTGCAGGTCCTGAAGTACAAGTTCGAGATCAAGCAGAATGACCGCTGGGAGCTGATGCTCGAGTATCTGCGCGCGACCCCGCAGGTTCGCGACGTGGTGGTGAGCGGTGGCGACATGGCCAACGTCCCCGCCAAGCGCCTCGAGGACTTCGTCATGAAGCTGCTCGACATCGAGAACATCCGCGACATCCGCCTGGCCACGAAGGGCCTGATGGGGCTGCCGCAGCACTTCCTGCAGGACGAGGTGCGAGCGTCCTTCGGGCGGATGGGGGCGAGGGCGTTCGACCGAGGGGTCGACATCGCCGTGCACACACACGTGAACTGCGCCCAGCAGGTGACGCCGCTGGTCGGCGACGCCGCCAAGATGGTGCTGGAGTCCGGCTTCCGCGACGTCCGCAACCAGGGCGTGCTGCTCCGCGGCGTCAACACCGCGCCCAACGACCTGCTGGAGCTCTGCTTCATGCTCATGGACCACGCGAAGATCCTTCCGTACTACTTCTACATGTGCGACATGATCCCCAACGCCGAGCACTGGCGCACCTCGGTGGCGGAGGCGCAGGACCTGCAGTACCAGCTGCTGGGCTACATGCCCGGCTTCGCCACGCCGCGCGTGGTGTGCGACGTGCCGTTCGTCGGCAAGCGCTGGGTGCACATGCTGAAGGACTACGACCGCACCACGGGCATCAGCGAGTGGACGAAGAACTACCGCACGGGCATCGAGTTCGACGACCCGGAGGCGTTGACCCGTCGCTACCGGTACTACGACCCGATCTACACCCTGCCCGAGGAGGGCCAGGCGTGGTGGCGCGAGCAGGTCGCGTCGGGCCTGCCCGAGCTCGTCGGCGCCGAGTCGCAGACGGCGTAGTGCCTACCGGGCGCGGCGGCGCCGGCGCGCGACCGCGAAGCCGGCGCCACCGCCCACGACCACCGCCAGGGCATATGCGAGCAGCATCCCTCCAGACACCAGCGGCGCGTCGGCGACCGCGGGTCCCACCGGCCCCTGCGATGCGGTGGGGCTCGGCGGCATCTCGTCGCCGGCGATCTTCAAGCGCCGGTTCGGCCGGCTCCCGCGGCCGAGGAGGTCGCACGTGCCCCCGTCTCGCGCCACCACCGTCCACCGCACCCTGTGGAGGTCGAACCCCGCCAGGTCGGGGTCGGGTGTGACCATCCGGGCCGGGAACTGCAGGGTGAGCGTGTCGCCAGACACGTCGACACCGCCGGCGAAGCGGCTCACCGATCGCTCTGGCAACAGCAGGATGACGAGACCGGCCTCCGAAACGGCGTCGAATCGGACGATCCGATTCAGGAACAGGTACGGGCCCACCGTCACGTCCGGCACGGTCGGATCGCGCAGCAGCACGTCGACGCGCAGAGGCCGTCCGCGGTCGTCGGGGACCGGCAGCGGCCGGGAGAAGGTGATCTGGAACCGGAGCACCTGGTCGCCCTCGGCGGTCGATCCCACCGCGTCCACGATGTCGATCGGGGATCGCGCCACCGGAGCGCCGGCATCGCCGCACGGTGCGAGGTCGCGGGCGGGGTCGCTCCAGCCCAGCAGCAGCGGCGTCAGGAGCAGGGTCGACAGCCACGCCGGCGTACGGCGCATCAGCCGGAGGGGCAGTCCCGCGGCCGGAGGATCAGCGTGTCCATGTTGGGCTCGGCCGTGAAGTCGAACGCGCCGGAGAGTGGATCGGCCTGTGCGTCCCGCTCGGTCATGGGGTCCAGGCCATGGAGGTCCTCGATGAACCGCAGCACCGAGGAGAACTCGTACACCGTGCTGTCGATGGAGCCGCCATCGGGATTGTCGCCGGTGAGGGTGTACGGCGAGATGATCAGCGACGGCGTGCGTGGTCCCAGGCCCATCACGTCGTAGTGCGGCGGCACGACGTGGTCGTAGAAGCCGCCGAAGTCGTCCCAGACGATCACGATCGCGGTGCTCTTCCAATACTTCGACTGCATGACCGCGTTCACCCGCTCCACCGTCCAGTTCTCGCCTTCGCACACGTTGGTGCCGGAACCGGGGTGCTCGTTGGCGCTTCCCTCCGGCGGGATCAGCCACGAGACGGCCGGGAGGTCACCGGTCTTCAGGTCCTGCAGGATCTGGTCGGGATCCTGCACGTTCTTCCACATGGGTCCGAACCGAACGTGGTCGATCGCCTGCAGCCCGTTCATCCACTGGTCGGGCAGCCCGTAGTACTTCCAGCTCACGCCCGCCGCCTCCAGCTCGTCGGGCAGCACCTTGATGTCGAAACAGGTGCGCGTGTCCTGCCAGTACTGGGCGATCCGGTAGAGCTGATCGGGGATCTTGTCGGTGATGTGTTCCTCGAGCTGCATGATGTCGCGGACATCCTTCTTGGACAGGTGGTTCGGGAACTTCTTCGTGTACTCCTGCGGGTCGTCGCAGTAGCTGCCCGGCGTGTCGGCGTTGGTCTTGTTGTCGACGACCCCGTTGGACTGCGCGGCCACCGTGTACAGATGTTCGGGGAACGTGGGCCCGTACATCGAGGTGAAGAAGTGGTCGGCCAGGACGAACCGGTCGGCATAGGCCCAGTAGTTCGGCAGGGTCTTGCGTGAGTGCTGCACGTAGCCGCTCATGTCGTCGCCCTCGCCGATGATGTTGAAGCCGTTCATCTGACCGCCGTTGATCGAGTACAGACCGCTGGCGAAGCCGTGGGTGATGTCGTGGGGCTGGATGTAGGGGGCGGGCTTCAGGGGATAGTCCGGCCCGGGGACGCATCCCCCCGCGTCGGTGCACTTCAGGGTCTTGCCCACGGTGGTGCCCTCGGCCCCGGGGTACTGACCGAAGTAGGTGTCGAAGGTGCGGTTCTCCTTCACCAGGAAGATCACGTGCTTGATCGGATTCTTCCCGGGGACGACGGCGCTGGCGCTGGGGCCGCCGGTGGGTCCGGTCGATCCGGTCGGGCCGGCGGAGTTGCGCCCCGAGCCACCGGACGGCCAGAACTGCCAGATGCTGAAGGCCAGCAGCACGATCACGACGGCGGCGAACGCGCGTCGCTGGGCGACCTGCTGTCGCGTCGGCCGGCGGGGCGACGCGGGGCGGATCAGGGGATGACCGGTCCCTCGTTGCATCGGCGCGAAGTCTACCCATCCCTCGGATCGGCCGATGCCAGCGTGGTGGTGAGCGCCGCCAGCCGTAGCCGCACGTCGAGGTAGGCGGGATCGTCGATCCGATCGTGCATCTCGAAGGGGTCCGCGGGTCCCAGGGCGCCCGAGAGGTCGTAGAGCTCCTCGAAGGAGCCCGTGCGGATGTAGGCGAAGTCGGGGGTGCGCACACCCTGCCAGGCGGGCACGTTCGCATCGCCGTGGTACTCCGTCAGGACGCCGGCCCGCGGCGGGGCGGGTCCCATGCGCTCCAGGAGGGGCGAGAGATCCAGGCCGTCGGACGGTGTCGGCTCTAGCCCGGCGAGTCCGGCGATGGTGGGCGCCAGGTCCACGTTGGAGACCAGCGTCGGGTCGGTGCCGGCGGCCGCTCCCGGCACGGAGACGGCGAACGGCGTTCGCACGCATTCCACGTACGGGCAGGACTTGGCGGTCCAGCCGTGCTCACCGAAGGCCACGCCGTTGTCGGTGAGGAAGAAGATCACCGTGCGCTCCAGGTCACCCCGGGCCGCCACCGCCGCCACGATCCGCTCGACGGCGTCGTCGACGGCCAAGAGGGTCTGCCGCTCCCGCAGCCGGGCGTCATCCAGCTCCTGAGCGGCGGCCTCGCTGATCGGCGGCAGCGCCCGTATCCAGGGAGGTTTCCCGGGGTCGGCCCTGCCGAAGCTCGGCGGGCGCGGCAGCCTGAGCCCGGCAAACGCCGACGCGTAGCGGGGCGGCGGCGTCTGCGGGTCGTGGGGTGCGCTGGGCGCGAACAGCAGGAAGAACGGCTGTGCGGCCGGTGCCGAGCGCACGAACCCGACCGCCTCGCGCGCCAGGAGGTCGGTGGCGTAGTCCTGGGGCGCGAGGCCGGCCGTCAACGGCACCCCCTGGTCCACGAAGGGATAGTCGTAGTAGGTGGTGGCGTCGGACAGGTTCTGCTTGCCCACCCAGCGATCCCACCCCGCCGGCACGTACGGCCCGCGTCCGAACGGGTAGCGGTTCAGGTACTTCCCGATCAGACCGGTGCGGTAGCCCGCGTCGTGCAGCCGGACGGCGAGCGTGATGCGCTCGTCCAGCAGGTGCCCGTCCCCGTTGTCCTGCACGCCGGTGTGGTGCGAGTACAGACCGGTCAGCATCGAGGCCCGCGAGGGACAGCACAGGGGCGTGTTCAGGTAGGCGTTGGGGAACCAGCGCCAGTGATCGCCGGGATCCGCGATCCGGGCCTGCAACCACGGCATCGCCGCAGGATCCGACGGCAGCGTGTCGAAGGACTGGTCGTCGGTGAGGATGACGATCACGTTCGGGCGTGGGTCGTCGGCGCGGAGGGGGACCCGCCCGGGGAACGCGGCCGCGACGCCCAGGACGAGCAGCGCCGCCGCCAGAACACTAGTCCGTTGCAGACTAGTCCGCACGGCGGGCGTTCACGTCTTCTGCACCTTCCAGATCTGCTCGGCGGGGAAGCGACGTGCCCACTCCAGCGGCGCGTAGTCGTCGTAGGTGGTGGTGGCGTCCTCCTCGGGCCGCAGCTCGATGAGCTCCTCCACGACGAACCCGTAGTCGCGGAACAGGCGGATCCACTCGCCGTAGGGCAGCTGGAAGTCCGACCACGCGCCGTCGTCGTCCTGGTGATCCCAGCGGCGCGGCCCGAAGTAGCTCCTCTTCAGCTCGGTGCCCGCCGGCTCGTCGCCGTCGCCCCACACCGTCCAGATGAACGGCGTCGTCCCGTTGAAGACGAAGCGCCCGCCGGGGCGGAGCACCCGCGCGACCTCCGGGACCGTGGCGAAGGGGTCGGCGAACCCCATCACCCCGTGATCGCAGAACACCAGGTCGAAACTGCCGTCGGCGAAGGGCGTACGCTCGCCGTCGGCCTCCACGACCGGGAATCGGACCCCGGTCTCGGCCATGTTCGCCAGGCCCTGCCGCAGTTGGGCGTGGGAGAGATCCAGGCCGGTCAGACGCGCACCACGCATGGCGACCTTGATGCCGGTCTGGCATCCGCCGCAGCCGTACTCCAGCACGTCGAGACCGTCCACGTCGCCGAGCGCGTGTACCTGGTCCTCGGGCGCGTCGTACACGCCCCAGCCCAGGAAGTCCCAGCGGTTCAGCTGGGCGGCGTTCCGCTCCTGGTAGCCGGCGCTCTCCCGCTCCCATCCCTCGCGGTTGCGCCGCACGTGGTCCCCGGTCGGGGCTCCCTCCGTCATCGGTCGAGCCACCCGCCCTCCGTCCCGTGCCGAGCGGCCACCAGGCCGGCCGCGATCGATAGCGCGATCTCCTCGGGCTCCCGGCCGCCCAGATCCAGTCCGAGCGGGCTGCGGATCCGCCCCAGCTCGTCGTCGGTGAAGCCGAGTGCCCGCAGCTCCTCCACGTAGTGCGCCACGTGCCGCCGGCTGCCCATCACGCCGACGAAGCGGACCGGCGAACGCAACAGGATGGCGAGCGTCTCGGCGACGGAGGGCGCGTCGTGGTCGGTGAGGACGGCCTCGCCGTAGGCGCCCAGGTCGAGGTCGGCAACGCTCGCAACGGCCGGGCCGTCGGCGCTGGCCACGCGCTCGGCCCTCGGCTCCACCAGCGTCACCTCCGTGCCCAGGCGCTGCATGGCCGCCCGCAGGTGGCGGGCCACGTCGGTCGCCGACACCACGATCAGCTGCTCCCGAGCGGTGTGCGGCTCGAAGAAGACCTCCACGTCGCCGAGGTCGTGGTGCAGCGTGCGGGTCTGCGCCCGGCCCGAGGACAGGACCTCTGCCGCGGCCTCCACCGCGGCCGCGTCGAACTCGGCGCAGCCGAGAGTGCCGTGCACCTCGCCGCCGGGCACGATCGACATCCGGTTGCCCACCGCGCACGGCGGCGTGCCGGTCAGATTCACCGCGGTGGCGTCGACACGCGGCCCGTCGGTCGCCGTCGGCTCGTGGCCCGTGGGGTGCGCGCCGGTCGCGCCGCCGAGCAGCTCGACGGCGTGCGGCACGACCTCCAGGATCGCCTCCAGCGACTCGCGCACGCCCGCGGGGCTGCCGGGAAGGTTCACGA
>JBDUEF010000018.1:0-28465 GCA_040002535.1 Actinomycetota bacterium
GTGGCGTCGTTCCGCCACACCGGTGGGATGAAGGCTGCGGCGTAGCCGGCGGCGGCAGCGGACCGCTCGACACGGCCGGGCAGGCGCCCGGACGGGTACGCGAGGACCAGATGCACCAGGGGCCCCCGGTAAACGAAGATGGCGTGCGTCGCGACCCACGCCAGGGCCGCGCTGTCGACGCCCGTGAAGTTCCCCAGGAGCCAGGTGAAGCCGGTGACTGCCATGAGGCGGCCGGTGCGATCGTCCGGCCACCGGGTCGTAGCGGCGAGTCCGAAGCCGATGAAAGTCCAACCTACGGCGAGGTCGGGGATCCAATGAAGCGGATCGCCCCAGCCGTACAAGGTCTTCTCGGCCGCCAGGCCCAGGAGGATGCCGGCCGGCCATAGCAGGTGGCGCGCTCGGGACACGCCACCTCTCATGAGCCGAGGATCGCGGCGAGCGCGTCTCCCGACAGGCCACTCTTCGAGATGAACCCCCTGGCGGGAGACGCCGGGAGGCGGGGTCCGTATGCGGCCGCGTCACGACTGGAGATGAGCACGACCGCCGGCGGGTCCGCGGCCGCCGCGAGTCGCTCGGCCACGGCGAGCCCGTCCTCGTCGGGCAGTTGGATGTCGAGCAGGACGACGTCTGGACGGAGCAGGGCGACCGCCTCGACAGCCTCACGGCCGTCCGCGGCCTCACCGATCACATCGAAGCCGTCGGCCTCGAGCAGAGCTCGGGCAGACGTCCGGAAAGCCTCGTGATCGTCGACGATGAGCACGGTCGGACGCACATCCTTCATCGTGGCATACGCGATCCCCGGCACACACTGTGGCCAGTACCAATCACTCGGGAGCGACGCTCGTCTTCCTGGAACGCGAGCGTACGCACCGCTTCGCGAACAAGACGGGTTTCCGTTGGTACAGCCAGTACCGCCTGCCGGCCGAGCTCGGCGGCGGCCAGATCACCCTTCGCCACCTCGGGAACGCAGGAGATGCCGCGAAGAGGTTCAACCGCACCGAGAACTTCCGTGTGATCGCACGCGGAGACCCAGACTTCGATCACCTGTATGCCCGCCGTGGTGACGCCGAGAGCATCAACAGGTTGCTGGAAGACACGCTCTACTGGAATCGCGCCCATAGCGTCGGGCACCTCCGCCAGGAAGCCGACCTGCTGGGCTTCGCGCTGATGGTCAACTCCCTCACGCTCGCGAGGCATCGCGCACGCGAGGCTGTCAAGGCCGCCGCATAGGCGACACCGTTTCCGCTCACCCCTTCTTGAAGCACGCCCGGATGGCGCCTCGGCGCCGTCGGCGCCCGGTTTCGCCGCGATCGCGCGCTCGATAGACTCGATGTCCCACGGGTGCTGGAGCCAGGGCGAGTTTTCTGCCACGTTTCCTGCATCCCCCGGGGACGTAGCTCAGCTGGTAGAGCACCTGCTTTGCAAGCAGGGGGTCGGCGGTTCGAGTCCGCTCGTCTCCACGATGCCGCGCTTCCTCACTGAAGCGCTGCGGGACACGTCGATCGCTAGTCCGTCTTCTCCCACACGGACACGTGGGACGTGCTGTCGCTGGTGAAGGGCGCGCGCTGCCAGTCGCTCCAGCGCTCCCGCAGGGCCATCCCGGCGAGGCGCGCCATCAGATCCAGCTCGGACGGCCACACGTACCGGAACGGGACCGAGAACGCCTCCGGGCGGCCGTCGACGGTCTGGTAGTGATGGGAGATGAGTCCCTGCGCTGCGACGTCGTACTCGTCGAAGCCGAGCCTCGTGGGGCTCACGTGGAACACGTGCACCGTCTCGCCGGGCGGCAGCCGCCGGAGCGCAGGAATGAAGACCTCGATCACGAAGCACCCGCCGGGTTCCAGATGGGCGGCGACATTGCGGAAACACTCGACCTGCTCGTCCTGCGTGGTCAGGTTCGTGATGGTGTTGTACACGAGGTAGGCGAGCGTGAACGCGCCCTCCACCCGGGTGCGGGCGAAGTCGCCGATCGTGACGCCGATCTGGTCCGCGCCAGGCTTCGCGCGCAGCCGCGCGGCCATCGCCGGGGACAGCTCGATCCCGTGCACGGGCACACCGCGCCGGCTGAGCGGCAACGCGATGCGGCCCGTGCCGATGCCCAGCTCGAGCGCGCGGCCCGTCCCCGCGAGATCCGCGAGGAAGCGCACCGCCGGCTCCACGACCGCCGGTTCGAACATGTCCTCCGAGTCCGCGTCGTACCGCTCGGCCACGTGTTCGTCGAAGTGAATCTCGCGCATATGGGCATTGTGTCAGGAGCCCCGGGCGACTGGTGAGTTGGCGCGTGCCACGGTCGCGCTCCACCGGGGTGTCGTTCGGGTCGCGGCTCGGTCCACGACCCCCATGTTCGCGGCGCTCGTTCTGTGCGCGATGCTGGCCGCACCCGCGCACGCGGGCACCCAGCCGCCGTACCGGTCCTGGGTCGAGCGGCTCGACGCCGAGGCCAAGGCGTCCATGCGCGGTGTCTCGTGGCATCGAGGATGCCCGGTGCCGCTGCGGGCCTTCCGTGCCGTGCACGTCTCGTTCTGGCGGTTCGACCGAACCGCCCGCATGGGCACGCAGATCGTGCACCGACGATGGGCCGAGGACATGCGAGCGCTCTTCCGGCGTCTGTACCGCGACCGCTTCCCGATCCGACGGATGCGCCCCATCGACGTCTACGACGGCGACGACCACCGGTCGATGGCGGCCGACAACACCTCGGGGTTCAACTGTCGGTTCGTGGCCGGCACCACGCGGTGGTCGCAGCACGCCTACGGCCGGGCGGTCGATATCGACCCGGTGGAGAACCCCGACGTGTCCGGTGATCACGGGCGCCCCAGGGCCGGGTGGTGATTCGTCGATCGCTCCCTGCATCGACGGGGGATGATTCACCGCCTCGATGTGGTGTGGAGCGTGTTCCCCCGCATCGGCTGGAGTCGGGGCGGCACGTGGCGCATCGCGCAGGACTATCAGCACTTCTCCGCGACCGGCACCTAGCGCCGCATCGCGCAGACGGTTCCCACCCTCATCGGGCGACCGTCGTACGATTGGATCCCTAGGCACCGCGCCCGGTCCAAAGGAGGTCCCCCCATGGCCAACAACATGCTGAACGAACGAACTTGGCGGAACCTGCCGCCGCGCCCCGATCAGCCGGCGACGGCGATCGCCGTGCCGCAGGAGGGTTCCATGACCGTGGCCGGCACGGTCGGCAAGACCTTCGTCCTGCTGGCGCTGGCCGTGGTGGCCGGCACCGTCGGGTGGAGGCAGGCCGACGCGATCGCCGGGGCCAGCGGGTTCCTGGTGCTGGCGGTGTTCCTGGGCCTGCTGGGGTTGTCGTGGGTGACCGCGACCCGCCCGCAGATCTCGCCGGTGACGGGCCCGATCTACGCCGTGGTGATCGGCGTGTTCGCGGGGATGATCTCGTCGTTCTACGAGTTCGCGTACGGGGGCATCGTGCTACAGGCGGTGTTCGCCACCGCCTCGGTCTTCGCCGTCTGCCTCTCGTTGTACTCCAGCGGCATCGTGAAGGTGACGCGCAGATTCGTGGCGGTCACCGTCGCAGCGACCGGGGGCATCATGCTGATGTACCTCGTCTCGATCGTGCTGAGCCTCTTCGGCGTCCGGGCGGGCTTCCTGTACGACCCCAGTCCGATCGGGATCATCGTGAGCGTCGTGATCTGCTTCGTCGCCGCCCTGAACCTGTTCCTGGACTTCGAGCTCGTGCGGCAGGGTGTCGCCCGAGGGGCTCCCACCTACATGGAGTGGTACTGCGCGTTCGGGCTCATGGCCACGCTCATCTGGCTGTACCTGGAGATGCTGCGGCTCCTGGGCAAGCTGCGGAGTTAGGCCGCCGCCGGCTCGATCCCCAGATCGCGCGCGACCGCGGGCCGTCGCAGCTTCCAGATGAAGCTGTCGTACCAGAAGTGCAGGATGCCCACGGAGTAGACGGCGATGAGGTACGCGTGTCCCGGGATGGCGGCGCGCACGTCGCCCTCGAACCACAGGATCAGGCCGACGAACGCGGCGAAGGAGACCAGTCGCGCCCGGCGATCGCGCACCAGGCGGCCGAGCACGGGCATGTCGGGGCGCGCTGCGGCGTAGCGACGTTGCACCGTCTGATCTACCACCACCGTGTACTCGATGGCATGTGCCGCCACGTAGGCGATGAACCCCGCGAGGGGGTCGTAGGCGATGGCCGCGATCAGGCCGAGCGACGAGGCCTGGTACAGCCACTTCGCGGGGTTCGCCTCGCCGACGTGGGCGTGCTCCTGCCGCAGCAGCATCCACAGCACCACCGCGAACGCGGCGAGCGCGGGTGTCACCAGCCACACGGCGTAGGGACGCACCGCGGTGAGGTCGGTGATGGCGGCGGAGTTCCGATCGTCCAGCATGACGCGCCCGAGAGCCGCCAGCGTCTTGGCGGAGCTCCCGGCCACCAGGAGGGCCGCCACCATCCCCACGTACAGCACGGCACGGTCCAGCCGCGCGGAACCGTAGCCCGCCTTGCGGCTGTAGATGCGGGACAGGCCGTAGCGCTGCTGCAGCGTGTGCACCGTGTTCCAGATCGCCGCGATCGGCACCACGATCCACAGGTCCGCCAGGACCGCCACCGCGATCAGGCCGATGGCGACCGGCGGACTCCAGGTGAACAGGCGCCGGCGCAGGGCGAACTGCTCCCGGTCGCCGTACACCAGCGCCAGTGTCAGGGGTTGGTGCAGCAGGCTCAGCACGAAGGCGCCACGGAACAACCGGTTCAGGAGCTGCTCGTCCGCGCCCCCGGCCGATAGCACGTGCGCGAACGCGAAGATGGGGATCCAGCACAGCGCGATCGCGAGGTCGGCGCGTGCCCCGAACATCCAGGACCATCGCCGCGCCGTCGCCGGGATCGCTCCGGAGGCCTGTGCGCGGATCACGTGGCGCGAGTCTAGCGCCGGCGACCCGCCACCTGCCCTGCGCCTCGTGCTCAGCGCCCGGCCCGCCTCAGCCGCAGCTGAAGAGCAGGTAGGGGTGGGGGTCCACGGCGACCCCGCCGCCCGGGTGCCACTCGAAGTGATCGTGGGGCCCGCCGGCGTCGCCGGTGGAGCCTACGTAGCCGATCACAGTGCCCCTCCGGACCGTACCCAGCCGCCCGTAGGCGGACAGGTGGGCGTTGTAGACGTAGCCCAGCTCGCCGGTCACCCGCACGGCCAGGCCGCCCAGACCGTTGGGCACCGCCGTCGCGATGCCGGCGAAGGGCGCCACGATCGGCGTGCCGGTGGGAGCCGTCATGTCGTTGCCCTGGTGCACGTGGGTGGGCACGTCGGGCTTGGACACGATTGCGCCGAAGTCGTCGGAGATCAGCACGGAACCGCGGACCGGGCACGTCTGCAGGATCCCCCACCGTTCGATCCAGCCAGCGATCACCTCGCGGCGGCGCGTCAGCGCGCGCAGGCGCCGGAGGCTGCGGTGTTCGGACGCGCGCATCTTCGAGACCGCCTCATGGCGCTCGCGGAGGAGCAACGCGCGGGTGGCGCGCCACCGGCCGTCGTCCTCGCCCTGCATCTTGCCGATGCCGTTCAGCAGCAGCCGGCTGGTGCCCTCCACGCGGGCGCGCAGGCTGGACGTGCCTCGACGCTGATCGTGACGGATCCGCAGGATCGTCCTGGTGAGCGCGGCTCGGCGGTGCCTGGCGAGGTCGAGTGGGGCGGCGGCCTGCGCCCACCCGCCCAGGACCGTGGCCCCCACGACGCAGGCGACGACCAGCGCAGCGGTGGGACGTGTGCGGGATCGTCGCAATGAGCTCTCCAGAGTCGGGGCCGTCGAGGTCGGTCATCGGCAGTCCGCACCCACATCTTGCGTAGGGAATTCGGGGGGCAGAGCGGACCCTACCGCGTGAGGAGGTCGATCATCCAGCGGTCATGACGCACCTGGAGATTTTGCAGCCCTTCGTCGAGAGGACCGTCGGCCAATACCTGGGCACCACGGAGGTGACCGTCTGGAAGGACGGCACGATCCCGATCCGCTCCGGCTCCACCATCGTCAACGTGCGGCTGCTGGACGGCGAGGACGGGTCGCGTCCGGTGCTGCAGGTCTACTGCCCGATGCTCTCGGAGATCGATGCCTCGCCGGAGCTGCTCACCAAGTTGCACGAGGCGAACGCCGATCTCACGTTCGTGCGGGCGTTCTGGGTCGATCGCCAGGTCATCTTGGCGATGGAGCTGCTGGCGGAGAGCCTCGACCGGGACCAGGTGGCGCACGCCGTCAGCCTGGTGAGCCTGGCCGGGAACTTCTGGGACTCCGAGCTCAACTCGACGTTCGGTGGCCGGCTGTCGGCCGCCGGAGGGCTGGCGTCGCTGCTGCTGATCCTGCGGCGGCGGGACCCAGCGGCGCGCCTCGCGGCGGCCATGGCCGTGGGCTGGGTGATCGCGGCGTAGGGCCTGGCCCAGTGGCCCTACCTCATCGCCCCCGATCTGACGGCGCAGGAGGCGGCCGCTCCGGTCTCGGCCCTGGAGCCGATCGCTCTGGGCCTGCTGGGTGGCGGCCTCCTGCTGCTCCCCTCGCTCCTGCTGCTGTTCCGGGTGTTCAAGGCGGCACGCGCTCCATCAGGCTGAGGCCGTGCTCGCCTCCGGCGTTCGGGAGATCCGCTCCCGCTCTCGCTCGGGCTGGTTCGCCGCTTCAGGCCGGGGCGGCAGGCTCCGGCGGAAGGGGATCCACGGCGTAGGTCGAGCGCAGCGCCTGCTCCACCTCCTGCGCTTGGAGGAGGGCGCGCGGGACCATCCCGTAGCGCACCGACAGGTCCAGGTGCTCGCGGCAGAGCGGCACCAGATGCGTCCACCCGTACCAGCCCACGACGTCGGGCCGGGCTCTGGAGGGTCCCCACTGCCAGAAGCAGAGGTAACACACCATGGTGAGCCGCTGCGGATAGGCGAACTCGGCCCGGTAGCCCAGCTCGTGCTCGATGACGCGACCCCACATGGCGATCCTCCCGAGCACCGCCGGTGACTTCGTCCGCCGCAGGATGTCGACGTCGTGACTGCCGTGGAGGCCGCACGTGCAGTCCACGTTCGGCGCGGCGTGCATGCGGCCCATCTTGCACGCCGCCTCGGCCGCACGCATCGGCAGCCACGGCCGGGAGCGGCCGGCCACCGGGCGCAGGAGGAGGTCCGAGCCGTCACGTCTGCCCGATAGGGTCCAGGTCCGCCAGGCCTGGATCGTCTCGGGCGTCCGCAGGACCTCGAGCTCTTCGGATTGGGAGATCGGCACGGGCCGTTAGCTCCGCGCCTCGGCGGGCTCCGGCTCGCGTGCGGGCTCGCTAGGGGCCGGCTCCGGCACGAACTCGGGCAGCGGCACCGAGACAGGCTCGACGTGGATGATCCGCTTCGGTTGGCCGATGTTCACCTCGTCACCTCCACGATCGTGGGCGGACGGCACGATGGTCGTGCGCGCCAGGCACGATCCGCGACCGCGCCAGGCAGCGAGCCTACCCCGAAGCGGCGCGTGGCGGCTAGGGCCGATGGGCCAGTGTCTGAAACCTCTGTCCACCCGCAGCGCCGAGGCCGGCCGCTAGTTCCGCAGGCGGTAGATGCCCGAGAAGTCGCTGTAGTAGATCGACCCATCGGGCCCGGATTCCATGCTGAGCACGCTGCCGGTGTCGAACACCACCCTGCCCACGCCCGCCAGGGAGTCGCGCCCGCGCGAGAGGGGAACACGGCGGATCTGCCCGAAGTTCACATCACCGAAGAACAGATCGCCGTTGGAGCCCGTCAGCCCGCATCGGGCGCAGAAGGTCATCCCCGTGATGCCGATCGTGTCGACGAACCACATCTTCGGCAGGACCCGGGGTCGCGGGCCGCTGTTGTTCGTGTCGCGCGGGACGCCGAGGCTGCCGCAGTCCTGCCGCCGGCCCCAGCCGTAGTTCCGCCCGCCCACGGGCATGTAGTTGACCTCGTCGTTGCACGAGGGGCCGTTCTCCGTCTCCCAGAGGTCACCGGTCACCGGATCGAAGTCGAAGCCGAACGAGTTGCGGATGCCGTACTCGAAGATCCTGCTGTTCCGGATCGGATCGGCGGCCGGCCGGCGACCCCGTGGGGTCATGCGCAGCATCTTGCCGCGTGGGTTCGTCAGGTCCTGCGCGTTGGCGGCCTCATGGCCGTCGCCGACGACCGCGTACAGCATGCCGTCGGGCCCGAACTCGATGCGCCCCCCGTTGTGGTACGCCGATGCGGAGGCCGGCGTGCTGAAGATCGTGCGACGGTCGGTGCCGACGCCGGCGGCGGCCGTGTAGCGCAGGATCTGGTTTTGCAGCACCCCGGAGACCAGCCGCGTGGCGTACATGTACACGAACGGCTGCGTGGGATACCCCGGATGCAGGGCGATGCCGAGGGTTCCCCGCTCGCCCTGGGCGTCCACGCCCGGCACTGTCACGAAGAGGCGGTCCCGATCCGAGGCAGGGTTATAGAGGTGCACCTCGCCCGTTGCCTTCTCCACGTAGAAGATCCTGCCGTTGGGAGCGAAGGTGAAGGCGACCGGCTGGCGCAGCCCAACCGCGACCGGGCGATCGTGGAAGGTCACGGCGGCACGCGCAGGCGCCGCACTCACCGCCGGCCACGCGACGACGGCCAGGACCAGGGGGATCAGGCGGGCGAGGAGGCGCTGCATCTGCCGCGGGTGGGTGGTGAGCGACATCGGACGTTCCTCCTTCGTTCCTGGACGACTCGCTAGCATGGGCGGCGTGACGACCCTGCCTCCCTCGTTCTACGGGATCCCAGTGCTGCGCGCCGAGGACCCTCGTTTCCTGCGCGGCGAGGGCCGCTACCTCGAGAACATCGAGATCCCCGGCGCCCTCCGGGCTCTGTTCGTGCGCTCCATCATGGCGCACGCAGCGGTGGGAGTGGTGGACGTGTCGGTGGCACTGGAGATGCCGGGCGTCGTGGCGGTGCTGACGGCGGCCGATGTGGACCTCCCCCCGCAGCCGGCCAGCGGCAACGTTTCGGGCTCGTTCCCGCGTCCGCTCCTGGCGCTTGACCGCGTGCGGTTCGTGGGCGAGCCGCTGGCGGTGATCGTGGCCGAGACCCAGGCGCAGGCGCTGGACGCGGCGGAGGCGGTGCGGATCGACTACGACCCCTTGGATGTGGTCACGGATCTCGAGGCGGCCGCCGGGGAGGGCGCCCCCTTGCTCTTCCCCGACCAGGGCTCCAACATCGCCGACACCTTCGGCACGGAGGGCGACGAGGACCCCCTGACGGGGGCCGACGTGGTGGTGCGCGGTCGGTTCGTGAACCAACGCCTGGCGCCTGCGCCGATGGAGCCGAACGCGATCGCGGTGATGCCCGAGGCCGATGGATCCTTCACGGTGTGGGTGAGCACCCAGGTGCCCTTCGACGTGCGCAACGACGTCGCCGAGGCCCTCGGGGTGGAACGCACGCGGGTCCGGGCCATCGCCCCCGACGTCGGGGGCGGCTTCGGGGCGAAGCTCGCGATCTACCCCGAATACCTGCTGGTGGCGGTGGCCGCCCAGCGCCTCGGGCGCGCGGTGCGATGGTTCGAGTCGCGCTCGGAGTCGATGGTGAGCATGACCCACGGCCGCGGTCAGGTGCAGACGGTGGCGCTGGGCGCCACCCGCGACGGGCGCATCGTGGGTCTGGACGTGACCCTGCTGGCCGACATGGGGGCGTACCCGCAGGCGGCCTACCTGCCCCCCGTCACCCAGGAGATGCTCTGCGGCGTCTACGACATCCCGAAGGTCCGGTGCCGCGGCGCCAGCGTGGTCACCAACGCCACGCCGATCGCTCCCTACCGGGGTGCTGGCCGGCCGGAGGCGGCGGCGCTCATCGAGCGGGCGGTGGACATGCTGGCCGACGAGCTCGACCTGGATCCGGCCGAGGTCCGCCGCCGCAACCTGATCCCGCCGGAGGCCTTCCCCTTCACCACCGCCGTCGGCACCACCTACGACGTGGGCGAGTACGCAGCGGCGCTGGACGAGGCACTGCGGATCGCCGGCTACGATCGGCTGCGGGCCGAGCAGGCGGCTCGCCGCGAACGGGGGGACCACGAGCTGTTGGGGATCGGTCTCAGCACCTACGTGGAGATCACGGCGTTCGCGGAGAAGGAGTTCGGCTCCGTGGAGGTCACCGCCGACGGCGCCGTCACGGTGCTGACGGGGATCTCGCCGCACGGCCAGGGCCACGAGACGTCGCTGGCGCAGATCGTGAGCGGTGTGCTCCAGGTTCCCTTCGAGTCGGTGCGGGTGATCCACAGCGACACGGGCAAGGTGC
Organism: Actinomycetota bacterium; assembly: GCA_040002535.1. Taxonomy (GTDB): domain Bacteria; phylum Actinomycetota; class UBA4738; order UBA4738; family HRBIN12; genus JALYMB01. Next base: position 10,233 of record JBDUEF010000018.1, read on the forward strand.
CGAGGGGCAACGGCACGTACGGCTCCCGATCGCTCCAGCTCGGCGGCTCGGCGATCTTCGAACGATCGCAGGAGGTGCTGGCGAAGGGCCGTCGGCTGGCGGCGCACGCACTGGAGGTGGACGAGGCCGACGTGTCGCAGTCGCCCGGTGGATTCCATCCCACCGGCGCGCCGGACCGGGCGGTGACATGGCGCCAGGTGGCCGAGCTGGCAACGGCGCCGCGGGACGGGGAGGGACCGGGCCTGCTCGCCCAGGGCATGTTCCGCGAGGCCGGCTCCACGTTCCCGTTCGGTGCGCATGTTGCGGTCGTGGAGGTCGACGTCCAGACCGGGGACGTGCGGCTGATCCGGCACGTGGCCGTGGACGACTGCGGCCGGATCCTCAACCCGATGCTGGTGGACGGCCAGGTCCACGGCGGCCTCGCGCAGGGCATCGCGCAGGCGTTGTTCGAGGAGGTGCGCTACGACGAGCTGGGCAATCCCATGAGCTCCACGTTCACTGGCTACCTGATCCCGTCGGCCGCGGAGCTGCCGTGGTTCGAGACGCACCACACGCAGACACCGACGCCGCTGAATCCACTGGGCGCCAAGGGCATCGGCGAGTCCGCCACGATCGGCTCCACGCCGGCGATCCAGAACGCGGCGGTGGATGCGCTCTCACACCTGGGCATCCGTCACCTTGATATGCCTCTGTCTCCGGAACGTGTGTGGTCGGCCGTGCAGGCCGCCGCCGGAGCGCCGGACCGCGCCGGCGCCTCGTCGTAGCTCGTCCGCTGCTAGGCTCCGGCGCCATGAGCGACATGCCGATCCCTCGGTGGGAAGAGCGGTTCCGCGCACCCAGCCTCCTGTTCCCGGCTTGGTCGCCTGACGCTCCGGACCGGCTGGTGTACGGCTCGAACGAGACCGGCACCTATCAGCTGTTCACGCTCGATCGTGGCACGGGCGAGCGGCGCCGCGTCACCGATGATCCCGTGGGCCTGACCTCCGGCATGCCGACGCCCGACGGCGGTGGAGTGGTCTGGTTCCACGACGCCACCGGAGACGAGTTCGGTCACTGGGTGATGGCGCCCTTCGAGGGGGGGGAGCCACGGCAGGTCGCGCCCGAGGTCCCCGACGGCTGGCCGGCGGGCTTCGCGCAGCGAGGATCGGTGACAGCGATCGCGATGGGCGATCGGGACGGGTTCGCGGCGTACGTGAAGGTGGGCAGCGAGCCGGCACGCCAGGTGATGCGCCACGGGGACATGGTGTCCATCGGTGGAGATGGCGACGGCGGCTGGGAGTCGGCGGGGCTGTCGGCGGACGGCTCCATGCTGACGGTCAGCCACAGCGAGCACGGCGACCGGCTGCACCCGGCGCTGCGCACCTTCGATGTCGCCAGCGGTGCGGTGGTGGGTGACCTCTGGGACGGCGAGGGGCTCGGCCTGCAGGCGGCGGCGTGGGCCCCGGCGCCGGGTGACCCGCGCATCGCGGTGATCCACGAGCGAGAGGGGATCGAGCGTCCGGCCGTCTGGGATGTGCGCTCCGGCGAGCGGCGTGACTTCGCGATCGAGGGGCCGGGTGAGGTCGCGGTGTTCGGGTGGTATCCCGGCGGCGACGCACTCTTGGTGGCGGTGATGGCCGACGGCCGCGACCGACTCCTCCGACTCGACCTGGCCGACGGCTCCACCACGCCCGTCAGCCATCCGGTCGGCACGATCGGCGGCGCCTCCGCACGGCACGACGGGCGGGTGTGGATGCGCGCGCTGTCGGGCGCGGACCCGGCGGTCTTCGTCGACGACACCGGTGTTACCGTGCTCTCGCTGGACGCGCCGCGCCCCCCCGGCGGTCGTCCCTACGGGTCGTGGGAGTACACGAACCCCACGGGGCAGCGTGTGCACGGCTTCCTGGTGACGCCGCCAGGTGATGGCCCCTGGCCGACCATCATGGAGGTCCACGGCGGTCCGACCTGGCTCTATCAGGACACGTGGATGCCCACCGTCCAAGCCTTCGTCGATGCCGGCTTCGCGGTGGCCATGCCGAACTACCGGGGGTCGACCGGGTACGGGACCGCCTGGCGCGACGCGCTGATCGGCGACCCCGGATTCCCCGAGACCGAGGACGTGGTGGCCGGTCTCGACGACCTGATCGGCCGCGGGATCGCGGATCCGGCGCGTGCGGTGGTGCGCGGGGACTCGTGGGGCGGATACGTGAGCCTGCTGTGCGCGGGTCTGCACCCCGACCGGTGGGCGGCCGTGGTGGCGGGTGTGCCGGTGGCGGACTACGTGGCGGCGTACGAGGACGAGGCGCCGTCGCTGCAGATGATGGATCGAGGCCTCTTCGGCGGCGGACCCGACGAGTTCCCCGCCCTGTACCGGGAGCGATCGCCCATCACGTACGTCGACCGCGTGGCGGCCCCGGTGCTGATCCTGGCGGGGCAGAACGACAGCCGGTGTCCGATCCGCCAGATCGACAACTACGCGGACGCGCTCCGCGCACGTGGCGGCGAGGTGCAGATGTACCGCTACACCACGGGTCACTCGTCGTTCGTGGTGGAGGAGCGCGTGCGGCAGGTACGAGCGCAGCTCGCGTTCGTGGCGAGCCATGTGCCGGGCGTCGGATCGCCGTAGCGCCATCATGATCCTCGTCACCGGCGCCTCGGGCTCGATCGGATCGCGGCTCACCGATCGATTGGCGGCGGCGGCGCGGGGCCCGCTGCGGCTGGCCGGACGCGCGCCCGCGAAGCTGCGTTCGCGATGGCCTGACCTCGAGTCCGTCGAGCTCGACGTTCTGCGACCGGAGACGATGCCGCGTGCCCTCGAGGGCGTGGACGCCGCGTATTACCTGGTGCACTCGATGGAGCCGTCGGCGGGCGGTGACTTCCACGCGCGCGATGCGCAGGGCGCGCGCGACTTCGCCCGTGTGGCCCGCGAGGCCGGCGTGCGACGGGTGATCTACCTCGGGGGGCTCGGCGACGAGCGCCACCGTCTGTCCGAGCATCTGCGCAGCCGCCAGGAGACCGGCCGGATCCTGGCGGCTGCGGGTCCCCCTGTTGTGGAGTTCCGTGCCGCGATGGTGCTGGCCGGCGACAGCGCGTCCTTCCGGATGCTGGACGACCTCGTGCGGCGGCTGCCGGCGATGGTGGTGCCCAGGTGGGTGTCGACGCCCTCGCAGCCGATCGCCGTGGAGGACGTGCTCGCGTACCTGGAGCGTGGAGTGGATGTGGCTCTGGACGGTCAGCACACTATCGTCGAGGTCGGCGGCCCGGACCGCGTCACCTACAAGGAGATGATCGCGATCGTGGCCGAGCGCGAGGGCAGGCGGCGCCCGCCCATGATCGAGGTGCCGCTCCTCACGCCGCGCCTCTCCTCGTACTGGTGCGGGCTCACCACCTCGGTGCCGGCGGCGCTGGCCCGGCCACTCATCGAGGGCCTGGCCACCCCGATGGTCGTCACGAACGACGGCGCGGCCCGGCGGTTCCCCGACATCGAGCCCGTGAGCTTCCGCGAGGGCCTCGACCGCGCGATGGCCGAGGCGAAGGAGCAGGCAGAGGAGGCGTAGCCCGCCCAGGGTTCGCAGCGGCGCTCCCGGGCCCCACTGCTACGGTGGCCGGATGCCCACCTGGCTGAACGTGCTGATCGCGGTGTTCATCGGCTACGCCATCTGGAAGATCGGCATCGCCACCGTGCGCTCGGTCTCCAGCGGCCGGGGACCCGGCGGGCAGAACCCCGGTGTCCCGGCCGAGCCCGAGGACGTGCAGGAGCTCGCCGTCTCGTTCGTGTGCAAGGAGTGCGGGACCGAGCTGCGAGTCACGAAGCTGGGCCAGGCGCAGGTCCCCCGCCACTGCGGAGAGCCCATGGACGTGGTGCGCCGTCCGGGCGGCGGGACGTGAACCTGGCGGCAACGGGCCTGGAACGACCGCGCCGGAGTCGATGTGAGGGCGACGCTGCACGAAGATCGATGGGTCCTGGGTCTGTCCCCATCTTTCCACACCGAGCCCGGGGCGGATGTCCACGGTTTTCCCCAGGTGTGCGCATCCTCCCGCGGACGGGGATGACAACGGTGTGATCTTCCCCAGGTGGGGAGAGCGTGGGGAAAGAGTGACAGGAACGGCGAAGGGGGCGGCCGCATGGCCGCCCCCTTCACTCGGTGCGTGCGACTACGGCGTCAGATCACCGTAGATGTTCTGGTCGAGCCCGCCGGCACGCGGGCAGGTGTCCCCGGAGACGCTGCCGTCGGTGGTGATGTGGCGGCACTGGTACACGTCGGCGGGCACGGACCCCGCGTACTCCGGTGAGCCCGTGTCGTCCTCGTCGGGGTTCGCAGCCTCTCTGAGGTCGTCGTGACCGGCGGTGGCGCCACGGGTGTCGCGCCAGTCGGTCCAGACACCGAAGGAGAAGCTCCCCACGGACGAGACGTACAGGTAGTCCCCCGCGAAGGGCACGGTGCGCACGGAGAACTGCTCGTAGTTCGGGGCCGTCGTCACGTCCGACACGCGCTCGATCGTCCACGACGGGGTTGCGCTCACGGGAGCGCTGGCCCCGAACGTGTCCAGGGACGGATACACGTGTCCGGTCGAGTCGTTGCCGATCGGACGGTGCACGTCGTAGGCGGGGTCGAAGCGGCTGTCCCACCAGATGGCGTGCATGGAGCCCTGGTCGACATTGATGTCGGGGAAGATCTGATGACCCACGCCGCTCAGGCGGTCGCTGGGATCGATCAGACGTGGCGTGGAATGCGCCCCGGTCCTCCCGTTCATGCGCAGGAAGTAGACGCCCGCCTGCGCCACCATATCGCCGGGCACGGTCGAGTACGTGCTGGTCGCATCCGTGATCGTGCTGGGGATGCTGGCGTCGAAGACGAGGTACACGTTCTCCCCGCCCCCGCTCTGGTCGGCCGATGCCCGCACCTGCGTATCCCGGCGGAAGAACGTGTAGCCGGACACGCAGTGGTTGTACAGGCTGCCGCAGTCACGGGCGTTGCCCGCCGCGGTGCCGGATTCGACCTCCTCACCGGGCTCCTGGTCGGCCGGGCTGTCGCCGCGCACACCTTCGGGCGCGTAGACGTCCGATGCGGAGCTGGGGACGAAGTCCACCACCGTGTGCTGCTTGGAGAACGTGGCACCGCAGTCGGTCGAGCGGGAGTAGGCCACCGTGTTGTCGGACACCCACACGATGTAGATGTGCCCGTTCGACGTCACGGCGATGTCCGCGAACTGGACGTTCCGTCCCTTTGGGGACAGGCTCACGGCATGCGACCACGAGCGGCTCTGGTCTGTCGAGCGGGAGAAGTAGATATCCGATCCGCCCGCCGCACCCACGAAGCGCGAGTACGCGAAGTACACGTCGCCCGTGCCGTAGCGACCGGGGCAGGCCCCGCTGCGGTCGGCCTCGATCGCGGTCTTGTCGTTGAACTTGCCCAGCAGGAACGGTGCCGAGGAGCCCTTCGCCACGACGGTGCTGTAGGCGAACTCCTTGCCGTCGTTCAGCGTCGTGAAGGCGGGGCTCGACGCGAGGTTCGGGTTCTTGTAGCGGCCCACCCACACGTCCCCGAAGGTCTTGAAGCTCCCCGCCGGGTCGTCGCTGCTCTCGGAGCCGAAGTACGCGTTGCCGTAGTTGTCCCAGGCGATCACGGGGTCGCCGGAGGAGGCCGTGCGGATGTGCGCACGGTCCGCGTACGGGGTCGGGTCACCGGGGTAGCCGGGGACGAGCGAGCTGGTGAACTGACCGCCGGCGTTCTCCGAACGGTAGTACCCCAGCCAGATCGGACCGATCGGCAGCGGTGAGCCCTCGGCGTCCTCGCCGTCGTTGTAGACGCCGCAGTAGTCGTTGGACGACCCCAGGATCACGTCGGTGTTGCGGGGGTCCACGCCGACGGCCGGCTCGTTCTGTCGGCCCTTCGAACGGGAACATTCCGTGATCGTCGGGTCCTGGCTCTCGTAGCTCGCATCGCCGGTGGCGATGAAGTAGGACGTCACGTAGCCGGGGTCGCTGGCGTCGTGCGTGAGCCTGCTGTCACCCCCGGGGGTCGACGCCGACGCCGATACGGCGAGCGTCGCCATCAGGACGGCGGCCAGTGCGGCCGCCATGGTTCGAGATGCCTTCGACATGCCTTGCCTCCCTCATAGGTCCATCCGCCGGATCCCGGGCCCGGCAGGAGCACCGCCGGGGGAGCGGGAGGGGGCGGTCTTCACGGAAGCGCTGCGCTCCTGTCCGAGGATCCCCCTTCCCGACCTGTGGAACGGGATCCGCACCGGGATCCCACCGGCGAGGCGATCCCAGGCCGGGCTGCGACTCAACCACAGGTCCGGCCCCCGGGTCTACCGCCGGATGGGTCGGAGTTCCGTGTGTCAGCGCCAGAACGTGGAGCCGATGAACCCCAGACCGATCAGGCCCAGACCCAGGAAGAGGTAGCCGTTCTCCGTGCCGCTGGACCCGGGGACCTTGCCCACGTAGTTCAACAGGATGATGATCACGCCCAGGCCCATGACGACGAGCACCAGCGGTCCGAACCACCGGGGGCTGGCCTTCTGCGTCTGCCTGCGTGCCGGCTCCAGCTGGTAGCGCTGACCCTGGCGCTTGGCGCGGCTCTTGGACTTGGGCATGGCAGCGATGGTACCCCTTCACGCCAGCGTGGCCGCGTGCCGCGTGAGGGCATCCACGACCCGGTCGGCGTCGGTCTCGGTCGACAGGTAGTTGACGACGCCCGCCCGCAGGTAGGTCCGGCCCCGCAGCACGGTCGTGGAGACCCATCCCTCGCCGCTCTCCTCCAGCGCCCGCTGCAACGCGTCCTGGGCGGCGTCGTCACCGTCCGCCCAGCGGAAGCAGACGATGGACAGCGCGGGCTCGAACGCCTCGAAGCCATGCGCGCGAAGCTGCCGAGCAAGGTGTCGCGCGAGGTCCACGTTGTGCTCGACCAATGCCCCGAACCCCTGCGTGCCCAGGTGCTTCCAGGACATCCACAGCTTGAGGGCCCGGAAGCGCCTGGTTCCCTCCAGCGAGTACTGGTACCAGTCCAGCGGTTGCTCCTGTGGCCGGGGGGCCCGGTAGTACTCCGGGCTGCTCGTGAACGTCCGATGCAGGTCCTCTCGCCGGCGCACCACCAGGCCCCCGATGTCGTAGGCCTGGAAGAACCACTTGTGGGGGTCCACCGTGATGGAATCGGCCAGCTCCAGGCCGGGCACGCGCCACGCCTCCCGCGCGGAGAGGCGAGCGGCGCCACCGTAGGCGGCGTCCACGTGCAGCCACAGGCCCTCACGCTCGGCCAGCGCCGCCAGAGCCGGCACGTCGTCCACGGCCCCGGTGTTGGTGGTCCCGGCAACCGCGGCGATGGCCAGTGGCGTGAGGCCCGCCGCGCGGTCGCCGGCCACCGCCTCCGCCACCGGCTCGCCCTGCAGGCGGAAGGTCGGGTCGCTGGGCAGGACGCGCAGCGTGTCCGGGGGGAACCCAAGGACGTCGAGCGCGCGGCCGATCGAGAAGTGCGCCTGATCGCTGCCATACACACGCACCCCCTCCAAGCCGGCACCTCGGGGGGCCGTGTCCGATCCCCGCAGGCGCGCGAGGTGCACATCGCGTGCGACCGTCAGAGCCATGATGTTGGCCATCACGCCGCCGGAGGTGAGGATGCCCCACCCATCCGAACCGATCCCGCAGAGGTCGCGCAGCCAGGTCGTGACCTCCTCCTCCACGAACGCCCCGATCGGTCCGGCGTGCCACACGTCCACCCCCTGATGGATCCACTGGCCCAGCACCTCACCGGCGATCGACGCCGGCAGCGGCGGCGGCGTGAAGTAGCTGAAGGATCCGGGGTGCTGCGCGTTGAAGGTGAAGGGGGCGATCCGCTCGCGGAACTCCGCCAGGACCTCGTCGCTGGTGGCCGGATCGCTCGGCGCGGGGGCGGGTAGGCCACCGGGGCCGAAGTACCGGGCTCGCGCCTCAGGGTAGGTGTCCGGGGGCATCGGGCGGCGCATGGCGACGCCGTACAGCCAGTCGAGCGCCTCGCGCCACGTGGCCTCCCCGAGCCGCTCCAGGGCCGGACGGGCCGAGGGCGATGCGAAGTCCACCAGGTCCGGCTCCGGGTGCCACTCGAACCGCGGGGCGCCGGGCATGGGGCTGCAGGCTACCTCTCGTCCGCTGCAGCCACGTTGCCCAGCCAGCTGTCGTGCAACCTGCCGTACACGCCGCGCGTCGCCACCAGCTCGGCGTGCGTCCCCTGCTCCACCAGGCGCCCCTCGTGGAAGACGAACACGTGATCGGCCAGCTCGGCCGTCGACAACCGGTGCGCGATCGTCACCACCGTTCGTCCCTGCGAGAGGCGGCGCAGCGCCTCCGTGATCCGCCGCTCCGTGGCCGGATCCACCGCACTCGTGGCCTCGTCCAGGATCAGCAGACCCGGGGAGGCGATCTGCGCGCGCGCCAACGCCACGAGCTGGCGTTCACCCACGCTGAGCGCCTCGCCGCGTTCGCCGGTCATGGTGTCCACGCCCTCGGGCAACGAATCTGCCCACCCGCCGAGGCCGAGTTCCTCCAGGGCCGTCGCCACGTCACGGTCCGTGGCCCCCTCGCGGCCGAAGCGGATGTTCTCGCGCACGGTGCCGTCGAACAGGAAGCCGTCCTGCGGGACCATCCGCACGGCCTCGCGGCGCGAGGCCGGCGCCACATCGCGCAGGTCCACACCGCCCAACGTGATCCGCCCCTCCACGGGGTCGGCCAGTCGCGTCAGCAGCTTCGCGAAGGTGGTCTTGCCGCATCCGGTCTCGCCCACGATCGCCACGCTGGCGCCCGCCCGGACCCGGGCGCTGATGCCGTGCAGGACCCCCGCGCCGCCGGGGTAGGCGTAGCGCACGTCCTCCGTCACGACCTCCAGCGCTCCTCGCGCCAGGATCACGCCGGGCGAGGGCTCGGCGATCTCCACGGGCAGGTCCAGGACCGACAGGATCTTGCGCCAGCCGGCGATCGCCGTCTGGGTCTCGCTGTAGATCTCCGGCAGATCGCTGAAGGGATCCAGGAACAGCTGCGCCAGGAAGAGGAATGCGGTGACGCGTCCGATGGTCAGGCCCCAGGCCCGTCCGTTGATCGTGCCCACCACCACGACCGTCGCCAACGCCAGCGCCCAGAACAGCACTGCCATGGGGAACAGCGTGGACGCGCGACGGTGCGCCACCATCTGCGCCCGGTAGCGGTTCCCGATCGCGCGCTTCACCCGCCGGTCCACGGTCTCGTCCAGACCGTAGGCGCGCACCACGGCCGCGCCCATCACGGACTCGCTCACCTCGCTCATCAACTCGCCCACCCGTGTGCGCACCGCGCTGTACGCGCTGGAGAAGCCGGCCTGCAGCTTCCCCACGACCAGCAGCAGCGGGATCGTCAGCACGACGACCGGGATCGTGAGCTGCCACGAGTACACGAGCATCAGCCCGAGCGTGCCCACGATCTGTGCGGCCGACAGGATCCAGGCGATCCCTCCCCACTCCGTGAACTCCGCCAGCGAATCCACGTCGGCCGTGACGCGGGAGACGAACACCCCCCGCTTCTCCTTGGTCTGCTCGGCGATCGACAGCTCGTGGATGTGCGCGAAGGTCCGCACGCGAAGCTCCGCCAGGGCCGCCTCGCTGGCCGTCACCAGGCGCCGGGCTGACCGCCGACCGGCCACGTAGGCCACCACCACCAGCACGAAGGCCACGCTGCAGATGCCGTAGACGAATCCCGGCCGGAAGCCGCCCTCGAACCCGTGGTCGAAGATCTGCTGCACGAGGGTCGGGGTGACGAGGTTCGCCACCGTCACGGTGATGGCCAGCACCACCGTGAAGGTCAGGCCCCGGCGGAGCTCGGGCGACTCGCGCAAGCCCCGACGGAGCACCGCGCCGGTGCGAGCAAGCTCGGGCGACACGAGCTCGTCGTCGTCGCGCGCCGAGGCGTCGAGGCTCACGCCGCCCCCCGTTCGTACGCCTGCACGATGGCGCGGTAGCGCGGCTCGCCGACCAGGAGCTCCTCGTGGGTGCCGGTGGCCGCGATCCGGCCGCCGTGGAGGAACAGCACCCGATCGGCGAGGCGGATCGTGGACAGGCGGTAGGCCACCACGATCAGCGTCGTCGAGAGCTCACGGCGGAGTCCACGCAGGATCTCGGCCTCAATCGTGGGATCCACGGCGCTGGTGGCATCGTCCAGCACCAGGACGCGGGGCCGGCGGACCAGCGCACGGGCGAGGGCGACGCGCTGGCGCTGGCCGCCGGAGAGCGTGACCCCGCGCTCGCCCACCACGGTGTCGTAGCCCTGCGGCAGCTGCCGGATGAACGTGTCGGCGCGCGAGAGCCGGGCGGCGGCCACGATCTCGTCGTCGCCGGCACCGGAGTCCAGCGTGATGTTCTCGCGGATCGTCGTGGCGAACAGGAAGCTCTCCTGGAACACCAGCGTCGCGGCCGACCGCAGGGCGCGCGGGTCCACGTGGCGCACGTTCACCCCGCCCACCAGCACCTCGCCCTGGTCGGGATCGTCGAGCCGGACCAGGAGCTGGGTGAGCACGCTCTTGCCCGCCCCCGTGGGGCCCACGACCGCCACCGATTCGTCGGGGCGGATCTCCAGGTCCACGCCGTCGAGGACCGGCACGCCGTCCAGCCGGTACGTGAGCGCCTGCACCTCGACCCCCAGCGGCCCCACCGGCAGCCTCACGGGCCGCCGCGGCGGCTCCACCGTGATCGGCGTGGCCAGCACCTCGTCGACGCGCGCCTTTCCCACCACCGCGCGCGGCAGCTCCCCGAGGATCCAGCCGATGAACCGCATGGGCCACGACAGCAGGTAGAACAGCGACACGAACTGCACCAGCGTGCCGAACGACACGTCACCGCGCGAGATCCGCCACGAACCCACGCCCAGCAGCAGGATGATGCCGATCGTGGGCAGGGCCTCCAGGGCTGGCTCGAACCCGGCGCGGATGAAGCCGGCGTCCACGCGCTCGCGCCGAAGAACGTCGGCCTTCGCGGCTAGCTTGGCGGTCTCGGCGTCCTCGCGACCCAGCGTCTTCACGATCAGCGCGCCGTCGATCGACTCGTGCACGACGGAGGACACGGCGCTGATCTGCGCCTGGGCGCGCTCCACGGGCCCCTCCATCCGACGTGCGAACGACCGGTTCATCAGCATCAGGGTGGGGATCACCGACAGGCCGATCGCCGCCAGGTACGGGTCGGTCACCACCAGGGAGATCACGGCGAACAGCACGAGGAAGAGCACCCCGGTGGCGAAGGGCACGGGGAACAGCACCTCGACCGCGGCGTTCACGTCGGCCTCCATGTGCGCCAGCAGTTCGCCGGTGGGCTTCTCGCGGTGATACGCGGCGGGGAGCGCCCGGTAGCGGTCCGCCACCTCCATGCGGATCGTCTGCATCACCCGCTCACCCGACATGCCGCTGAAGTAGCGGCGCACGCCGATGCCCACCGCGCGGATCGAGGCGACGCCCAGGATGGCCAGAGCCCCCTGCCATGCCTTCGAGGCCGGCACGCCCTGGTCGAAGGCCGGCACCAGCACCTGATTGGTGACCCGGCCCAGGACGGCGGTGGAGCCGATCGACCCGCTCGCGTACAGCAGCGCCCCGACCACCGACAGCGAGAACGGCCCCGGATGGGCGCGGATGTACGAACCGATCAGCTTCATCCCGCGGAGGAAGATCCCCCGTCGTCCGTACTCCCCATCAGCCATGCCGCATATCATGCCGGTCGTGAGCGACTCCCGACCCTGGCTCGATCGCTACCCGCCCGATGTGCCGGCCTCGCTGGCCCCCTACCCGGCGACCTCCCTGTTCTCCCTGCTGCAGAACGCGGCGGCCGGTTTCGGCCGCCAGACCGCGATCGCCTTCTTCGGGCGTCACATCAGCTACCAGCAGCTGCTGCTCGAGGTCGAGCGCTTCTCCGCCGTGCTGGCGGGGCTCGGCGTCCGCAAGGGCGATCGGGTGGGGCTGCTGCTGCCCAACTGCCCGGAGTACGTCATCGCCTTCTACGCCTGCCAGCGGATCGGCGCGATCGCCGTCGGCAACAACCCGCTCTACACCGAGCGGGAGCTGGAGCATCAGCTGAAGGACGCGGGCATCTCGGTGATGGTCGTGCTGGACCAGGTCTACGCGAGGTTCGGACGGGTGCGCGATGCCGTCGGCGTCCGCGAGGTGATCGGCGTCAAGTTGCACCGCTACATGGGCTTCCCGTTCAACCTCCTGGCGCCGATGCAGTTCATGCGGGAGGCGAAGAAGGAGGGCCACTGGCCGTTCATCCCGCCCGATCACACGATCCGCTGGTGGCACGACGCCATGAAGGACACCGGGCCGGTGCCACCCGTGGCCCAGGTGGATCCGGCCACCGACGTCGCCGCCTTCCTCTACACCGGTGGCACCACCGGTCTGTCCAAGGGGGCCATGCTCTCCCACCGGAACCTCGTGGCCAACGCGATGCAGGCGAGCGCCTGGCTGTCGGTGGTGCGCCCGGGCAAGGGCGGTCTGGTGGTGGTGCTGCCCTTCTTCCACTCGTTCGGCACGCTCGCCATGAACTTCGGCGTGTCGAAGGCGGCGACGCTGGTGCTGGTGCCGCGGTTCGACCTGAAGATGGTGCTGAAGGCGATCGCGAAGGAGAAGCCCACGCTGTTCCCGGGCGTGCCGCGCATGTTCCTGGCCATGAGCGAGAGTCCGCTGCTGGCCCGGTACGACCTGAAGAGCCTGCAGGCGTGCATCTCCGGTGCGGCGCCGCTGCCGCTCGCGGTGGCCAAGCGCTTCGAGGAGCTGGCCGGCACCGGGCGCGTGGTGGAGGGCTACGGTCTGACGGAGTGCTCGCCCGTCACGCATGCGAACCCACTGGTGGGCGAGCGCAAGGAGGGCTGCATCGGGATGCCGCTGCCCGACACGGACGTGAAGCTGGTGCATCTGGACGATCCCGACAGGGTCGTGCTTCCGGGGGAACGGGGTGAGATGTGCGTGAAGGGACCGCAGGTGATGCTGGGCTACTGGCACAAGCCCGAGGCCACCGCCCTGATGATCCGGGACGGCTGGTTGCACACCGGCGACGTGGCGGTGATGGACGACGAGGGCTACTTCAGGATCGTCGACCGCATCAAGGACATGATCCTGGTGTCGGGCTTCAACGTGTACCCCACGGAGATCGAGGAGACGCTGTACGGCCACCCGAAGATCTCGAAGGTGGCGGTGGTGGGCCTGCCGGACCCCGTCACCGGCGAGCACGCGAAGGCCTACATCGTGCTGAAGAAGGGCGAGTCAGCGACGGCGGAGGAGATCGTGGCGTGGTGCCGAGTCGAGGGCGGCCTCACCGGCTACCGGGTGCCCAAGGACATCGAGTTCCGCGACTCCCTGCCCGAGACGCTGATCGGCAAGGTCCTGCGCCGCGTGCTGCAGGAGGAGGAGCGAGAGCGGGCGTCGGCCTCCTGATGCTGCGCTTCGATCTGGGTGGTGGCGTCGAGCTGCGCGAGTGGGCCCCTGCCGACGCCGAGGAGATCTTCGCCGAGGCCGATCAGAACCGAGCCAGGCTGCGCGAGTGGTTGCCGTGGGTCGACCGGACGTCCTCGCCCGAGGACGTCCGGAACTTCCTGAAGAAGTGCGAGGCGAGCGAGGGCATGCAGCGCTCGTTCGGCATCTACGTCGAGGGCGCGCTGGCCGGCAGCATCGGCTTCACCCTCGACGAGGACAACGCCGGCGAGATCGGCTACTGGCTCACCGCGCCGTTCGAGGGCCGCGGCCTGGTCACGGCGGCCGCCCGCGAGCTTCTCCGCTTCGGGTTCCAGGAGAAGGGCCTGCGGCGGATGCAGCTCACCGCCGCCGTGGAGAACGTGCGGAGCCGGGCCGTGGCGGAGCGCCTGGGGATGACCCAGGAGGGTGTGCTGCGCCGGGCCGGGCGGATCCGTGAGGACCGGTATCTGGACCTGGTGATGTACTCGATCCTCCGGGAGGAGTGGCAGGCGCCCTGAGCCGTGGCCGTGTCAGACGGCATCGGCGGGAGCGAACCGCCGCCGGTGCAGGGTGGCTGCCAGCAGTCCCATGGGCAGCGGCAGCCAGTAGGAGACCATTCGGTAGGCCAGTGTGGCCAGCACCGCATCGGGTGCCGACACGCCGGCCAGGGTCAGGGTGGCGGTCAGGCCCGCCTCCACGAACCCCAGCCCCCCGGGCGTGATCGGGATCATGCCCAGCACCATCGCCGACACGTACGCCAGCAGCACCAGCGTCGGACGGGGCCGCGAACCCACCGCCGCCAACGCGGCCAGCAGCGCCAGGTAGTCGAACAGCCAGTTGCCCAACGAGCTGAGGAGCGCCACCCACCACCGCCTGCCGAGCGTGGAGCGGACCTGGTCGCGCTCGGACACCAGCCGGTCGGGCAGGTCGGTCGTCGGCGCCCGCCCGCGACGCATGCGGTTGCGGATCATCTGGATGACCCGCCCGGTGGCCCGCAACGGTCCGTCGGTCGTGATGAAGACGGTCCCCACCGCCATGGCCAGGACGAACACGCCCGCCCCCAGCCAGGCGGACTGCGCCAGGCCCATGGGCACCGGCCGGCCGGCCAGCGCAGCCGGGAGCGCCAGTAGCGGCAACGAGAAGAGCGTCGCGGTGCTGATGATGGACGCGGTGGCCAGGCCGGTGCCCACGGTGGCCGCAGGGATCCCGGCCGCCAGCAGGAGCCGGTAGCTGATGGCCCCCCCTGCCGCCGCCCCTCCGGGCACGATCCGGCTGAAGGCGTTCCCGGCCAGCTGCGAGGTGGCCACCCCGAACCACTGCTTGGTGCGCAGCGCCAGCCGCTGCAGCATCCAGATGCACGCGAAGCTCGCGAGCTCGGCGGCGAACATCACGATGAACCAGCTGGGGTTCAGCCGGAGGAGCTCCGGCCAGGCCGCGAAGACCTTGAGCAGGCTCGGCCACAGGACGTAGAGCGCCACCACGGTGGCGACGAGCAGGACCAGCCGCCCCCAGATCGCGCGCCGCTCCGGCGCGGGGGCATCGCGGATCGGGCGTGCGGGCTCGCTCACCCGCCAAGCCTAGCCCGAGGTGGACCGAAGGCCGTCGTCGTCGCGGTTCAGTCGCTGAGCCGTCGGGGGGCCCCGTCAGGATCGCGGGGCGAGCGTGACGGGGATACGGACCACGTTGATCATGGAGCCGTCCTTCGCGCTGTACTCGAAGACCACGATCCTGCCCACCTGCTCCCGGTCCACGACGAACCTCACGGGTTCGCTGTAGTCGCCGCGGCAGCCGGAGCCGCACGTGGCCATGGTGGACGTCTCCGCGATCACGTTGTTCATCTCGTCGATGATCCGGATGCTCACGACGGCTTCGAAGACGTCGGCGGTGCCGCTGACCGTGACGGGCGAGGTGACCGCGGTGTTGGGTTGGGGGGTGAGGACCTCGATGGCGCCGACCCTGTCGGGCACGAGCGTGACCGGGATCCTCACCGTGTTGATCCTGCTGCCGTCCATCGCGCTCACCTCGTAGACCTGGATCACGCCTGGCTGCTCGGCGTGCACCGCGAAGGGCACGTCGATCGTGTAGTCGCCGCGGCACCCCGTGCCGCAGGTGGCGGTCGTGAAGGTCTCCGCCAGGACGTTGCCCGCCTCGTCGAGGATGCGGATGCTGACGGTTGCCTCGAACACGTCGGCGGTGCCACTGATCGTCACCGGCGACGTGACGGTGGCGTTGCGTGCGGGGGCCGTCACCGCGATCGCTCCGGCCGGCCCGGTCGGGCTCTGCTTGTCGGTCGGACTCGGGCTGTCGGTGCGACTCGGGCTGGGCGAGACCGGAGAGGTCGGCGCGGGGGTGCCCCCGAGGCGGCCGCCGTCCTCCCCGAGGGGGAGCAGCAGGAACAGAGGAACCAGGAGCGCGGCCGCCACCAGGGCAGCGGCCACCGTCACGCCCAGACGGTGACGGCGTTCGTGACGGCGGATGGCGAGCTCGTCCACCCGGTGGGCCAGGATCTGCCGGCGGGTCTCGTCGGCGCCGTGCGACGCCGCGGCCACGCGGTCCGGCGAGGCCGGGTCTAACTCCCTGAGACGGTCGATCAGCTGGTCGTCCTTCATGTCCGTCCTCCCTGCGCGTCCACGGCGGGCGAGCCGTCATCCGCCTCGGGGAGAGCGGCCAGCCGCCGGCGTGCCCTGTGCGCGCGCACGGCGAACGTGGCGGCCGAGCAGCCCAGGACCGTGGCCGCCTCTCGCGGCTGCAGTCCGTCCCACGCGATCAGCGCGAGGGTCTCGCGTTCGGACGCGCTGAGACGGTCGAACGCGGCCGCCAGCGCGACGCGCGCGGTCGCATGGTCGGCCGGATCGCCGGCGGGGACGGTGACGGTGATCGGCGCGAGGGCGACGCGGCTGCGTGTCTCGGCGCGCCGGCGCCGGTTCGCGAGCTCCTTACGGGCCGCGGCCAGCAGCCAGGGGAGCGCCCCTTCGTCCTGGGGCACCTCCTCGAGCCGTCGCCATGCCACCGTGAACGTCTCAGCCGCCACGTCGCGGGCCTCCTCGGGGTCGGTGCGCCGCAGCGCGTAGCCGAGCACGCGCGGGAACAGCTCGTCCCAGAGCCGTTCGAAACTCGCCACCCGCTGCGTGTCCGTACCGCCCTCCTTCTTCGATCTTCACCCGGGAGATGTCGTGACAGGGACGATCCTTACATCGGAACATCTGCCCCGTCCCTGCACGATCTCGATCGGATATGACATCGGTCACAGACGGCTCGCGCATGCAGCCATACGCTCGAACACATGTTCGACTCACATGAACGATCGATATCTGGGCGGGGTCATGCCTGATGGACTTCGCTCCGTCGTCGAGGCTCTCCGCCTCCAGCTGCTCCCCGAGCTACCGGACGCGCGGATCGAAGAGGAGTTCGCGGAGCTGCAGCGCTCGGTCGAGCTGCTCGAGATCGAACGCCTCCGCCGGCTCGCGGAGATCGACCGGCGCCGCCTCTTCGAACGGGACGGACACCTCTCCGCGGCGTCATGGCTCGCCGTCCGGCACCGGATGGCGTGGGAGACGGCCCGCTATCAGGTCCGGGTGGGCCGGGCTTTGGAGGAGATGCCGCAGACGCGCGCCGCCATGGGGGCCGGGCAGGTCTCCCTGGCGGCCGTGCGGTTGCTTGCCACGGCGCACGGCGTCGATCCTGAGGCGTTCGCTCGGAGCGAGGCTCAGCTCGTCGACGCGGCGCGGCGACATTCCATCCAAGACCTGAACAAGGTGGTCGGCTTCTGGCGGGAGCGGGCCGAGCACGAACGCTCGCCGGATCGCGAGGAGTCGTTGCGCAGCCGACGTTGCCTCCACGCCTCGGTCTCCTTCCTGGGCATGGTGCGCGTGGACGGGGAGCTCGATCCCGAGACCGGAGACACGCTGCTGTCGGCGCTCGGCGCCGTGCAGGGTTCGGAGGCTCGGTCGAGGGGCTTCGATGATGACCGGACGCCTGCCCAACGGCGCGCCGACGCGCTCGGCGAGATCTGCCGCCAGTGGCTCGACGGCGCCGACCGTCCCGTGGTGGGCGGGGAGCGGCCGCACCTCACGGTGACGGTGCCGGCGGAGGCCCTCGGGACGGGTTCTTCTGGGCCGGCTGAGCTGGATCATGCCGGACCCGTCTCGGGCGAGCTCGCCCGGCGTGTGGCGTGCGACGCCTCGGTGATGCGCGTCGTGATGGCCGGCCGTTCCCAGCCGCTCGACGTGGGCAGGCGAACCGCCCTCATCTCCCCGGCCCTCCGGCGGGCGGTGATCGTCCGCGACGGCCGGTGCCGTTTCCCCGGCTGCGATCGGCCGCACACCTGGTGCGAAGCGCATCACGTGGCGCACTGGGCCGACGGCGGTCCCACGTCACTCGACAACCTCATGCTGCTCTGCCGCCGACACCACCGGCTGATCCACC
The DNA here is from genome assembly GCA_040002535.1 of Actinomycetota bacterium. Lineage (GTDB taxonomy): Bacteria > Actinomycetota > UBA4738 > UBA4738 > HRBIN12 > JALYMB01. The sequence continues at coordinate 28,067 of JBDUEF010000018.1, forward strand.
GTCCCGGCGGCTTCCGTCTGACGCTGGAGGATGACGGGCCCGTGTTCAGACGCCCTGACGGGTCGCCCCTGGAGGATCGGGCACCGCCGTGACGGTGGTGCTGTCCGACTCCCTTGCGCTAGGTGTAGAGACCCCACCAGCGCAGACGGCTGCGAAGGTCCTGCTTGCCGATCGATCGGAACCCCCCCCGGCGCGAAGATCCGTTCGATGCGTTCGCGCACGTGCAGACCGTCGTTCTCCTTCTTGATCTGATCTGCGCCGTTCAGCGGCTCGTGGTAGCTCAGCCCCCACTGACCCTCGCCGCGGGGGCGGGGCGTTCGGACCGGTCATCCGGTCGGGTCCTCGGGTCGGTCGTTCGGACGTGGGAACGAGAAGAGGCCGCTCACGCGGCCTCGGGGT
>JBDUEF010000019.1:0-27526 GCA_040002535.1 Actinomycetota bacterium
AGCGAAACGTGCCTGCGTGATGGGGCGCGGCGTGCCCGTGGCCGCGAGCCGGGTTTAGGCGGGCCGCATCATCCGCAGGAACTCCCGGCGGATCCCGTTGTCGAAGCGGCGCACGTAGAGCTCTCCGACGACGAAACCCGCACCTTCGTTCTGTTGTGCCCTCCACCGCCGAGGTTCAGGCCGTGTCCACGCTCCGCAGCGCGTAGATGTCCCCCTCCCCTTGCGCGCAGCGGAAGCGATCGAAGAGCAGATCCATGTCACCGGAGACGGCGTTCAGTGTCAGGGACATGCTCCAGTCCGTGTCGACCCCCTCGGGCAGATCGGCGATCGCGTCGGAGGTCCCCGTACCGAGGGCCTGCCCGCGGATCGTGACGTTCACCCCGCAGCCGAACCCGGAGCGCACGAAGTACAGGGTCGAGCGGTTCTCGTCGATCACCGGCGAGTACTGCGGCTTTCCGCTTCGGTTGCGAACCTTGTGCGTCGAGTCGTCGAGGGTGTCGTAGTAGAAGGCGTTGCACTCCCTGCCGCACACGGTCCAGGTCGCGTACCGGTCACCCACCGCACCCGGCCACATCGTGGCCTTCGACTGGTCCCAGCTGGCGATGACCGATGAGATGGAGGAGTTGCGGTCGAACAGGATCAGCCGGGACATGCCGGGGCGGAGCGGATCGCGAACGAACAAGATGAAGTTCGCAGAGATCTTCGGTTGCCGTTCCCAGCCCTTCGTGTTCACGCCCGGCACCTTCAGGCGGGTGTCCGTGTCGAGGTCGTAGAAGTACAGGCCGGACCGATGCCCGTTGACCTGCTGGTAGATCGCGACGTTCGTCCCGGGGTCGAAGCCTCCCATCCACCCGGCGGTGTCCCCCGGGTTGAGCCGGGTGCGGGCGGAGGTCACGAGGTCCCTCGCGAAGGCATCGTAGTGGCGAGGCCCGCCGGTGGAGTTCTGCGTCCATCCCAGATAGGTGGTGTTCTGATACGGCAGGAGCAGGTCCTGGGGGCCCGTGAGGATCCTGTGGGCTGTGAGTGCCCACGCCGTGCCCGATGTGCACACCAACAGGCTCGCGATCAGACCCACGAGGCACCAACGACCTCGCATCGGACCCCCCACCCGAACGGTTCGCGCAGCTTTCCACGGGGACCCCCGCCAAGCAAACCCAGCAACGTGCGCGTGAGGATGTGCGCAGGTGTAGCGTTCGGCGGGAACCGGGGGGGTTGGATGCATCACATCTCTCGAGGACTGGTGGCGCTGGTGCTGGTCTTTGCGGCCTGCACCTCGCCGGAGACGCCGGCACCCTCTGCGTCCTCATCGGTGCCCGCCTCATCCAGCGCGACGCCGACGCCGGGTGGCACGCTCCTGGCATCCGGCGACCCGCTGCCGGCAGGCTGCGTTCCCCACCGCACCACGGCGTCGCAGTCGGTGGCCTTCGCTGCCGAGGGACGGATCTGGGCGCTCGACCCCACCGGAGGACGCCTCCTGCGTGCTCGAGTCGACGAGCCCCGGACCGTTCCTGTGGGGTCCGCAGGGAGACCGGGTGCTCCTGGGCGACTTCCAGGTCGCCGGCATCGCACGCGCACCCTCGTACGACGCGAACATCCCCGGTCCGGCGATCGCTGCCTGGGGTCATCCACTGGGGATCGCCATCGTGTACGCGGCCTCGGACGCGACGCATCCGCAGAAGCTCTTCTTGCAGGACAACTCGGTCGAGACGTTGCACGACATGCCGAGGGGCACGTACCTGGATATCGCGTACCACCCGTCGGGTCTCGCGCTCGCCTCCATCATCGAGCAGCGCGGCACCCAGTCGATCTGGTTCTCGACCAACGAAGGCACCGACGCGAAGCGATTGGTGTTCACGAAGACCGGCACCACCTTCAGTGACGTGGGGTTCACCAACAGCGGGCAGTCCCTGGTGTACGTGGCGCATCATGCGGAGGGCTACTCGGAGGTGCACACCATCGACCTCTCACGCCCCGATGAGCTGATCAGCGTGTGGAAGGGCCGGGTCGGCCGGTACGTGCGGAGCGTCTGGCTCTCCCCCGACGACGCGGTGTACGCGGCGACCGAGGGAGCCACGTGCGCCGACTCACGTGCCGTGCTGCTGGGCGAGGGGTCGCGGGCACGCCCCGCCCTCCCCCACGATCACCGCCCCACCGCCGTTCTCGGCTGGCTCGACCAGGGCACCGTGTTGGTGGGGGCCGGCGGGTGCGGCGCTCCCATGGACCTCTTCTCGGTGGCCGTCGGTGGCGACACGAAGCCGGCCCCACTCGCGACGGGCGTGGACACCGCCGCGAGCCGCGCGCCCGCCCCACCGGCCCCGACCTCGATCCCGAAGGAGGTGGAGCTCGCCACGGGATCGGGCAAGGGCTGATAAAGGCACGACGCGGCGGTCGGCCGCCACCACACACCCGGCGGACTCACCCCTCGCCGGCCGCCAGGCGACCATCGTGCATCTCGAGTCGGCGATCGGCGAACCGACGCACAGAGGGATCGTGGGTGGCAACCAGACACCCGCTCCCGTCGGCGGCGGCGTCACGGATGGCCCCGAATACGCCCGCGGCCCACCCGACGTCCTGATGGCCACTCGGCTCGTCGGCCAAGAGCACCGCGGGCGAGAGCACCAGGGCGCGCGCGAGCGCCGCGCGCTGCTGCTCGCCCACCGAGATCTCGGGCGGGTACCGTTCGGCGAGCGCCTCGAGTCCCAGTGCGTCCAGGAGATCCTGCACCGCGGCCGGATCGAGCCCCGGGCCGAGCCGAAGCGGGAACTCCACGTTCTCGCGCACCGTGAGCTCCTCCAACAGCCCGAGCTGCTGCGGCACGATCGCCAGCTCACTCCAGGTGCGCAGCGCCCCGGGAGACCCGGCTGTCCACCGGATACGGCCCCCGTCGGGCTCCTCCCATCCGGCCAGCAGCTGCAGCAAGGTGCTCTTCCCGGCGCCGGAGCGACCGGTCAGGGCCACGAGCTCGAAGGCCGATAGCGTGAGTCCGGCACCGTCCACCGCGCGGACCAGCTCGCCACCGCGCCGGAAGGACTTGCGGAGCCCGTCGACTCGGAGCAGGAGGGCCGTCGGCTCCTGCGGCGCCGTGTGGACCGCGATGGTCCCCACCGCGGCCCGCGAGGGTCGGGCGAAGGACGGCCGACCCCGGTCGGTGGCCAGCATCCCGTGGTCGAGCTCCACGACCGCCCCCGCGGCGGCGCGCACGAGCGGGTCGTGCGTGGCGACGATGACGGTCACGCCCTGCGCGGGCAGATCACGGACGCGGTGCATCAGCTCCTCGGAGGACTCGTCGTCCAGCTGCGCGGTGGGTTCGTCGGCCACCAGCAGGCGTGCACCCGAGGACGCGGCCACCGCGAATGCCGCCCGCTGCTGCTCCCCTCCCGACAGCTCGGCGGCACGATGATCCAGGCGGCCCTCGATGCCGAGGGAGCGCACGAGGTCCAGGGCGCGCTCGGATGCACGCCCGCGGGTGACGAGGTCCAGGTGCTCTCGGATCGTGAGGTGCGGGAAGAAGTTGTCCGAGGAGCGTTGGAAGACGTAGCCGACCACGCGGCGGCGGAGGCGGCGGCGCGCGCGTCCGGTGGCGCGATCGACCCGGACGCCCCCGACCCACACGGCTCCCGACGTCGGGCGGTCCATCCCGGCCACCAGGCGCAGGAGCGACGACTTCCCACTGCCGGAGGGGCCGATGACGGCCGTGATCACACCGGACCCGAACCCGGCCGTCACGCCGCGAAGGGCGCGCACCTCCCCGCTGCCCGTGCGGTACCGCCTCTCCACCGCCTCGCATCTGGCTGCCAGGACGTCACTCTGCAGTGCGCATCACCTCGCCGAGGGGCACGCGACGGGTTCGGACGTCGGCCAGCAGGCAGGCGAGCCACGACGCGAGGCCGAGGCCCGCCAGGGTGAACAGCATGGGACGCGTCGGCAGCACGACCAGTGGTGCCGGACGGACCGCGGTCAGCGGGTCGAGCAGCGGGATCGTGGCGACCGCAACCGCCAGCGCGACGACGAGCCCGACCGCGTACGCCGACGTGAGCAGCGACGTGGTCTCCAGCAGCATCGCCCGACGATGGATCCGGTCGGTCATGCCCATCCGCAGCGACAGCCCATGCGCGACCAGACGCGAGCGCTCACGCGCCTGCAGGTACATCAGGAGCGCCCCCACCACGAGGACGGCGGCGCCCAGACCCAGCGCGTTCAGCGCCAGGAACGTGTTCACCACGGCGGCGATCGAGGGGATGTCCTCGATCTGGGTCGCCGTGACGATCTGGAACGGAGGAAGCGCGAGGGTGGAGAACGCGTCGATCACCTCGCGCGGATCGCCTCGGCCCCAGAGTTCGGTCGAGGCCCGCGCCTGCGCCAGCGGTTCGACGCCGAGCGACGGCCACGTCTGGATCGTCGCGGCATCCGCCACCACGAGCGGTCGGAGCGAGGCCGCCCCCGGGAACGCGCTCGCACGACCCACCACCGCGATCGGGATCCGTTGCTGCTGCATCGTCAGCGAGGCGACGCCGGCGCCCTCGCCGACCACGACCACGCCGAGGCTCGTTGCGTGCGCGTCGTCGAGCCGACCGATCAACGCGCCCAGCGGTTCGTCGGCGAACCGGTCGTTCCAGAAGGCCGCGGCCGCGAAGGTGGCCGGGTCGATCGCCAGCAGGTCGAACTCCTCTCCCGTGTCGAGCGTCCCGGCCCTCGAGAGCCTCGTCACCCGGGTCACGGGGACCGGGAGCGGCCCGATGGGTGGGGTTCGGCGATCGATCCGGCCCTGGACGTCACTGCCCACGAAGATCTCCGCCTTCGCCTCCACCGTGGTCTGCAAAGACCGGACCAGCGTCTGGCCCTCGACGAAGACACCCAGACACATACCCGATGCCACGAACAGTGCGGCGGTGAGCGCGGGCGCGGCGGCCAGACGATGCACCGCCAGGAAGGACGCGGGCCCGTAGCGACCGCTGCGGTCTCGCAGCCGCGACGCCAGCCAGCGGGAGACGCGGACGCCCACACCCATCGCGCCCGCCAGCAGGAGGATCGGCACGGCCAGCATCAGCGAGCTCGGACGGTCCACGCCGCCCGAGCCGGCCGTCAACGCGCCAACGGTGCGCAGCCGCTCGAGCTCGAGCCACCCGACGACCAGCACCGGCACCTCCCAGGGGATCCAGCGCACCGAGCGCCCACTCGACACCCGCTCGGTCGAGCCGAGATACGCGATCGTCGCGATCAGGCCCAGCAGCACGATCGCCACCAGGACCGCCACCGCAGCGCTCGTGAACGCCCCCGGCCAGACGTCGCCGGCCACCCGTCCGTCGGGTCCGAGCGTGAGCACCAACAGGGTGCCCAGACCCACGCCCAGCGAGCCGCCGATCACGCAGGGGATGAGCGCCTCCACCGCACCGCGGACGCCGACGATCACCGGCGAGACGCCCCTGGCCTGCAGCAGGCGTGCCTCCCCACGGCGCGCGCCGAAGGCGAACATGCCCGTGGCGGCCACCACCAGCGAGGCCACCAGGAGCCCCGCCGCCCGCAGGATCCGACCGGGCGCCTCGATCGCGGCCACACGTGCATCCACGGCCTCGACGACCTGCGGGATGAAGGTCCGGAACGCGACCTGCTGATGACTGACGAACAGCGCCGGCTCCCGGCAGCACTCGAAGGCCGCTCCCAGCTCGGACTTCGGATCGCTGATCGCTGCATGGAAGTCAGCCGCGAACCCTTGGAGCTCCCGCGCCTGCTGCGACGTGAGGGAGGAGGTCGCCAGCGGTGCCTGCCAGGTGAAGCTCGCCTCGGTGTACCCGAGCTGGCGATCGAGTGCGAGCATCTGCTCGCGACCCACCAGGATGAACTGCGGGAGCGGAGCGCAGTCCGTGCACGTGATGTTGTGGATGTCGTCGTCCCACGCCTGCCAATACCCGGGCGACGGCTTCGCGTAGAGGGCGCGGTAGACGCCCCCCACCGTCACGGTGACGCTTCTGTCTGCCCTGCCGGTGAGCGTGACCCTGTCGCCCACGCTGACACCCAGTGCGTCGGCGATCAGGTCCGGCAGCGTGACGCCCTCGCCCGCCATGCCGGCCAGCATCTCGACGTGCGCGCCGGCATCGGTGCCGGCGAACAGCCGCCCGTCGCGGAGCTCGCCGGACGCCGCGGCGGGGGTCACACCGATCACCGATCCCATGATGCCCTCCACCGTTCCGCCCAGCGCCGGCGACCGGCTGGTCTCGCGCGCGAACAGGGCGGCCAGCCGGTCGAACAGCGGTGCCTCACCGTCGGGAGCGAGCGCGTCGAAGGAAAGGGGGTCGTTGCGATACTCCAGTCCGGCCCCGAACCGGCTCACACCAGCGCTCTGCACCTGGCCGCGCAGCAGGTCACTGGTGGTGGCGGAGAGGAAGAGCGGAAGGGCCACGGCGGCGAGCGACAGGAGGAGCGCGCCCAGGGCCAGGGATGCGAAGAGTCCGGGATACCGACGGAGGGCGAACGGCGCCTTCGCCCACAACGGATCAGGTCGCAGCACGCTCCCCCTCGTCTCGCTGTCCCGTCGACCCTGACGACGGGCCGGATCGGCCCAGCATAGATGACGCTACTCGCGCCGCATCACACTGCGTCGGGCGCCGACGTATCCTCACCGCCGTGTCGCGCCTGCGGATCCCGGTCGCCGTCATCGCCCTGGCCCTGATCGCCCTCGCCTGTGAGGGCCGAACGCCTCGCGCCGATCTCCCGGACGCCTCGGACTCGCGCACGAGCGCTCCGGCGAGCCCGGCCTCACCCGTGAGCGCATCCCCATCCCAGAGTGGGTCACCCTTCGATGCCTATCCGAAGGCCGGGCGCGCGAGCCCTGAGCAGCTCGCCGCTGCGAGGCGCGCCATCACCCACGTGGTCTTCCTGATCAAGGAGAACCGGACGTTCGACACCTACTTCGGCCGATTCCCAGGGGCGGACGGCGCAACGAGCGGCCAGACCTGCGACGGCGACACCGTCCCGCTCGTGAAGGCCCACGACGAGACCGTGGGCCCGGGCCACAACTTCACGGCCGGTATCAACGCGATCAACGGCGGCGGGATGAACTGCTTCGATCAGCTCGGCCTCGGGCTCTCGCTCCAGTCCTACGTGCAGTACACGCAGGCGCAGATCCCGAACTACTGGGCGTACGCGAAACACTTCGTGCTGGGCGATCGGTTCTTCACCGGCATCTACGGGCCGACGGGCGTCGAGCACCTGGACACCGTGGCGGCGCAGACCGACCGCTTCATCGATCACGAGCGCGACACTCCTCCCGGCCAGTTCGGCACGAACGACATCCCTCGCGAGTACTGCCAAGACGACAGCGAGCGCGCCTATTCCTTCAAGAAGCTCACGCCCAGGGAGATCGTGCGGGTCGGCGAGGTGGAGAACGAGGGGAACGGGGGTCCGATCATCCGCAAGTTCAGCTCCCTGCGCCGGGCGTGCACGGACATCCCCATCCTGCCGGACGAGCTGCAGGCCGCCTCCGTCCCTTGGGCCTACTACCTGGGCGAGAACCTGTACGTGGAGACGCCGTCGTGGATCCGGCACTGGGCCTTCGGTCCCATGATGGACAACGTGAAGACCGACGATCGGTTCCTGCTGGACGTGCGTGCCGGCCGGCTGCCCGCCGTGTCCTGGCTCGTACCGGACACCATCGTGAGCGAGCACCCGCCCGCCAGCGTCTGCGAGGGAGAGAACTGGACCGTGGAGGTGCTGAACGCGCTCCAGCGCAGCCCGGACTGGAAACACACCGCGGTCGTCATCACGTGGGACGACTTCGGCGGGTTCTACGACCACGTGCCACCGCCGCATGTGGACGAGTACGGGATGGGTCCGCGCGCGCCCATGCTGCTGATCTCACCGTGGGCGCGGTCGGGCACCGTCGCCCACGACACGCTCGAGTTCGCCAGCGTCCTGAAGATGATCGAGACGATCTGGGACCTCCCCCCCCTCAGTGAACGCGACGCCAACGCCGGCGACATGCTCGACCTGTTCGACTTCTCCGGTGCTCCGAACCCTCGCCTGATCCTGGAACGGCGGGACTGCTCCAACACGTACTGAGGTGTCGCGCGGGCTCCCGCGCGTGTGCGTCAGACGGCGCGCAGGCTGGCGTGCCCGGGAGACGTGAGGTTCTCGGCCGAGAGCGCCCCCAGGTGCGTCACCCGCCCGGGAAGGGAGATCTCGAAGCGGGCACCGCCGCCGGGCCGGTCCACCACACGGGCGCTGCCCCCGTGGAGCTCCGCGAACCGCTTCACCAGGGACAGGCCGATGCCGACGCCCCCGGCGGTCGAGTTCGGACCTTGGCGGAAGGATTCGAACAGCACCAGCTTGAGGGGGTCGGGGATGCCCGGACCTTCGTCCTCGACCGCCAGCTCGATCCCATCGCCCTGCGGGTGGATCGACACGAGCACGGGCGTCCCCAGCGGCGTGTGGCGCGCGGCGTTCACCAGGAGGTTCTCGATGACGCGCTCCACCATCGTCGGGTCGACGTCGACAAGCATGGCGTCGGCGTCCACGCGCACGGGGTGGGCCGGCAGGGCCTCGCACTCGCGCACCACACGGCCGGCGAGTGCAGCCACGTCGGTGGGCCGCCGGTCGGGGTGCAGGAGACCGCGGTCGATCTTGTCCAGGTCCAGCAGGTCGTCGAGCAGCCTGTCGGTCTTCCGGCCGCTCATCTCGATCACCTCGAACATGCTGGTCCGTTGCTCATCGGTGAGCTGGAGCTGCTCCCCTCGGCGGAGCGTGGAGACCGCACCGAGGACGGCCGCGGTCGGTCCCTTCAGATCGTGGGAGACGGCGTGCAACAGGGTGTTCTTGAGGTCGTTCAGGTCGCGGAGCTGCTCGGAGACGTCGTGCTCGTGCGTGGCCACGCGTCGCTGCACCTCGATCGAGGTCTTCAGGGCCGCCAGCAGCGCCGTGACGATGAGGAACACAGCCAGGCGGAGCAGGGCGTTCCAGTATGGGATCACCCCGGCCGTGGGGTGTCCGACCACGTCGCCCAGGAGCCCGCCGATCGTGGCCACGACGGCCATGACCGCGCCCGCCCGACGCCCCAGGTGCCAGGCGATCAGGCCGATCGGCATCAGGTAGAAGAAGGAGAAGGAGATCCCGTACCAGGTGATGGAGTCCAGCACCTCCACGACCAAGCAGAACACCAGACCGAACACGAACACGAACACCGACGACCGCTGTCCGAAGAACGCCTCCGTCCGCAGCAGGACGTGCCCCTCCTCCTGGGAGGGCAGATGCCCGGGTTCACCGCTCACGGGATGAATCTCGGCGCACGAGGGGCGTCGCTTGAGGCGTTCCTACCCGGTTCTCGGTAGGCATCCGTGCCTAGTCAGGGGTGGTGGTCTCCACCAGCTCGGCCAGCGCCCGGAAGGCGCGCCCACGATGACTGATCCGGTCCTTCTGCTCGTCCGTGAGCTCGGCCATGGTGAGGTCCCAGCCCACCGGCACGAAGACGGGGTCGTAGCCGAACCCCGCGGCGCCGCGGGGCGCGCGCATCAGCGTGCCCTCGCAGGTGTCCTCCGCGTGGAGCTCGGTCCCGTCGGGAAGGGCGAGGGCGGCCACGCACCGGTATCGGGCGGTGCGGCCCAAGGCCGGCACGCCCTTCAGTGCGCCCAGCAGCTGCTGCAGGTTCCGCTCGTCCGTGACGCCCCGCCCCGCGTAGCGGGCGCTGCGAGGGCCCGGCGCGCCTCCCAAGGCGTCCACCTCGATACCGGAGTCGTCGGCCACGGCGGGAAGGCCCAGCGCCGAGGCCACCGCACGCGCCTTCAACAGCGCGTTCTCGAGGTAGGTCTCCCCGGTCTCCTCCACCTCCGGCCAGGGACGGGGATCGCTCTGGACCGTCACCCACGTCACGGGCCAGGCGGCACAGATCCGAGCGATCTCTCGGAGCTTATGGGCGTTGCGGGAGGCGACGGCGAGCTGCGGCGGGAAGGGCATCTACGCTAGCGCGTCGTGCTGGATCTGCGTGAGGCGGCCGATGCCGGCGGACGCCAGGTCCAGCAGCGCCTCGAGGTCGTCGCGACCGAACGGCTCGCCCTCGGCGGTCCCCTGCACCTCCACGAGCCTGCCCGTGCCGGTCATCACCACGTTGCAATCCACATCGGCGCCGGCGTCCTCCTCGTAGCACAGGTCCAGGACCGGCCCCCCGTCCACGATGCCGACCGAGACCGCCGCCACGCTGTCGCGCAGCACGTCGGTGGGCACGACGCCGCGTTCATGCAACCCACGGAGGGCGAGCGCAAGCGCGATGTAACCGCCGGTGATCGATGCCGTGCGCGTGCCGGCGTCGGCCTGCAGGACGTCACAGTCCACCGTGATCGTCCGTTCGCCCAGGCGTGCGAGATCCGTGACCGCGCGCAGCGAACGGCCGATCAGACGCTGGATCTCCTGTGTCCTCCCGCCGGGCCGGCCCTTGTTCACCTCGCGTGGGGAGCGCTCGTTCGTGGAGGCCGGCAACATCGAATACTCCCCCGTCACCCACCCGCGATTGGTACCGCGCAGCCAGCGCGGCGCGTCCTCGGACACCGAGGCCGAGCACAGCACGCGCGTGCGGCCCATGGACAGAAGCACGGACCCCGCCGCCCATTCCTGGAATCCCAGCTCCCACCGGATCGGCCGAAGCTCGTCGGCGGCGCGGAGGTCGGGTCGCGAGCTCACGAGCCGATCACCGTCACCAGGCCCTCGTCGGCGAGCTCCACCCGGTCGAAGACCGAACGCGCCTCGGCCAGCGAGACCGCCGTGTCCAGCGTGGGCAGCACGTGGGTGAGGAGCAGTCGGCCGACGCCCGCGGCCTTCGCGTGCTCGGCGGCCTGACGAGCAGAGAGGTGGAACGGCATCTTGGTGGAGTCTTCCTGGTAGGAGGCCTCGGCCATCAGCACGTCCACATCGCGTGCCATCTCCACCACGACGTCCGAGGGGCCGGTGTCACCCGTATAGGCAAGTGTCGCACCGCCGGCAGCGATCCGGTACCCGAGGGCAGAGACCCCCACGTGAGCCATCTCGAACGCGTCGATCTCGAACGGCCCCACCCGGAAGTGGTCGCCGTCCCTGACCGTCGTGAACGCGTACGCCTCCGCCATCACGTCACGCCCGTCCTCGGCGACGAGCGCCGACACCAACGAGACGAAGCCTTCGGGTGCGTAGAAGGGCAACCCGCGCTCGCCGAGGCCGCCGTAGTGCCGGGCGTAGAACGCCGGCACGACATCGAGGAAATGATCCGGATGGCCGTGCGTGATCACGATCGCCGACAGGTCCCCGATCGCCATCCATCGCTGGAGGTTCGCGAAGGTGCCGGTGCCGGCGTCGAGCCAGATGTGTGTGTGCTCATGGCTGACGAGGTACCCACAGGTGGCGCCGCCCGCAGGCGGCCAGGTGCCCGAAGACCCCAGCACCGTCAGCTCCACCCGGTGCCTCCGACCGGCTCGGCGTGCACCGCGTGGACCTCGGAGAGCTCGGGTCCGAGGAAGACGCGCGCCACCGCCTGGAAGTCGCCGGCATCCCCGGTGGCCAGGAAGGTATGGGTCGGGGCGCTCGGCTCTTCTCGCTGGAGCCGAGAACCCACCAGTGCGGCGTAGACGTCGGTGGCGGTCTCCTGGGCGCTGGAGACCAGCACGACGTCGGCACCCAGCTCGAGCTGGAGCAGCCCCGACAGCAGCGGGTAGTGCGTGCAGCCCAGGATCAACGTGTCGATGCCTCCCCTTCGCAACGGCTCAAGATACCTGCGCGCGGCGCTTCGCAACCCGTCGCTGGTGGTGTCGCCGCGCTCCACGTGCTCCACGAACAGCGGACAGGCGGCGGACAGGAGCGTCACATCGGCTCCGGAAGCGGCCACCGCGCGGTCGTAGGCGCCGCTGACCACGGTGGCCTGGGTGCCGATGAGGCCGATCCTGCCGCTGCGGGTCGCGCGGATGGCGGCCCGCGTGCCGGGCTCGATGACCCCCACCACGGGGATGCCGGCCCGGTCCGCGATGTCGCCGATCGCGCTCACCTCCACGGAGTTGCAGGCAACCACCAGCATCTTCACGTCCCGTCGCACCAGGACGTCGGCGATCTCCAGGGCGAACCGCCGGATCTCCCTGACCGGCCGCGGCCCGTACGGGGAGCGTGCGGTGTCTCCCAGGTACACCAGCGGCTCGTTCGGCATGAGATCCAGGATCGCGCGGGCGACGGTGAGCCCCCCGACCCCCGAGTCGAACATGCCGATCGGCCGCGGGTCGCTCACCCGAGCGTTACCACCATAGAGACGCCGCCACGCCCTTCTCGGCCACGTCGAGGTCCTCGGCCCACGCGTTCGTCGACAGATACTTCCACCCACCGTCGGGGAGCAGGCACACGATGTCGCCCTCCTCGATGTCCGCCGCGACCCGCTGCGCCACATGCACGACCGCCCCGGACGAGACCCCGCTGAAGATGCCCTCCCGCGAGGTGAGCAGACGGGTGGTGCGCAACGAGTCCGAGGAGTTCACCAGGAACTTCCGGTTCACCTGGTCGGGGTCGAAGATCGGCGGCACGAAGCCCTCCTCGAGCGAGCGCAGGCCGTAGACCAGATCACCGAGCTCGGGCTCGGCCGCGATCACCTGGACGTCCGGGTTATGACGATGCAGGGCCCGACCGGTGCCGGTCAGCGTCCCACCGGTGCCCATCCCCGCCACGAAGTGGGTGATCTGGGGAAGGTCCGCGATGAGCTCCGGTCCCGTGCCCTCCTCGTGTGCCAGCGGGTTCGCCGGGTTCCCGTACTGGAACGGCATGAAGTACCGGTCGTCGGCGGCGAGCGCCTCGGCCACCTCGATCGAACCGTTCGTACCCTTGTCGCCCTCGCTGAACACGACCTCGGCGCCGAACAGGCGGAGCAAGCCCAGGCGCTCCTCGCTCGCGTTGTCGGGGATGACCACCGTCAGGCGATATCCCTTGCGGGCGGCCACCATGGCCAGGGCGATGCCCGTGTTGCCGGAGGTGGGCTCCAGGATCACCCTCTCCGGCGTGAGCTCGCCGGAGGCCTCGGCCATCTCCACCATCTTCTTGGCGATGCGATCCTTCGTGGAGCCCGTGGGATTGTTGCCCTCCAGCTTGGCCCACAAGCGCACCCCCGGTCTCGGCGACATCGCCGGCATGCCTACGAGGGGCGTGTTGCCGATCGCGGCGAGGATGTCGTTGAAGCGCACACAGCGAGTATCCCAGCGGGGGCTCTCTGCGCCGTGCTACGGCGCCCGGTAGAGCTGCTGGTTGCCGGCGACCACCCGATGACCCTGCACATCGATCCAGAACGGGTCGTGGGCGATCCGGCCGTCGGCGGACGACGGGCTGGCCAGGATCGCCGCGAACCTGGCGAAGGTGACGGTGGTTCGGCCCGAGGCGCGGCCGTTGGTGAGGATCGTGAACCGCGCGCCCGGCTGGACGGGGAGGATCCGCCACCCATGGTCGGTGGTGCGAAGGTAGCGTCCCTGGACGAGGTGCTCGCCCGCCCTGACGGCGCCGTCGGCGATCGCGGCGCGCTGTGCCGCGTCGTCTGTGAACCAGCGCCCGACATCGATCACGATCGTCGGGGGGGAGCCGGGGATGCGGGCGGCAAGGACGTAGGCGATGTAGCGGCCCCCGGCCATCACCGGCCCTGTCATTGCGCCCAGGCTCGCCTGCGCGTCGTCCAGACGGGCGTGCACGTCGTCCAGCCGGGCCTGCGTCCAGTCGACCTGGCCCTGTGCCTGGGCGGCCTGTCCCCGGAGGATGTGCTGCTCCTGCTGCAGGGCCCCGACGACATCCTCGAGCTCCGCGACGTGCGCCTGGAGCGCGGCCTGGTCGGCAAGTGTCGTGCCGGCCCCCGCCCGCGCGGTCGCAGCCTCGACGCTCGCGGCCTGCACGAGCCGGTCGCGATCCCGGAGCCGGGCCTGCTCCACCGTGTACACGATGCCGCCGCCCAGGAGCATCGCCGCCGCCACGGCCAGGGCCGTCAACGCGATCAGCGCCGAGGTTCGCCTCCTCTCCACGTCGGGGATCACGACGATGCGATCGGGGGTGGTCTCAGCAGGGAGTGTGGGTGTCTTCATGCGGGCGATGGCCTCCGCGGCAACGCTAGCCCTCCTCCTCGCTGGAGGTCAAGGTCGGTCACAGGGCCCGCCCGGGGATCGGCCGCTCCACCGCATCGGGGTCCGGTGGCTGCGTCGGCTGATGTTCCACCATGTGGGAGGGTCGTCCCGATGCGTGTGGAACATGCCCAGGAGTGGGCTCGCCCGCGACTTACCTTGCTGCCCAGCCCCAGCGATCGTCCCGGCTCGGCACGTGGACGCGGCAGCAGACCTCAGCCACCGGCGACCGCTGGGAGGATCGACACCGTGTCGCCGTCGGCGACCTCGGTCTCGAGCGATCCGAGGTAGCGCACGTCCTCGTCGTTCAGGTAGACGTTGATGAAACGATGCAGGCCGCCGTCGGCGGCGACCACGTTCTTCGTGATGCCGGGGTACCGGGACTCGAGGTCGGCGAGGACCTCGGTGAGTGTGGTGCCGTCGGCCGGCACCTTCGCCTCGTTACCGGTGTGCTTGCGCAGGATCGTGGGGAGCTTGACGGTGACGGCCATCCGGATCTCCGATCTCCTTCGTGATGTGGTTCAGCGCGCGGGGACGCCGCAGAACTCCTCGTAGTCGATGAGCTCGGTGATAGTGGGGGCCTTGCCGCAGACCGGGCAGTCCGCGTCCCAGCGGATCTTCACTTCCTGGAACTCCATGTGCAGGGCGTCGTACAGGAGCAGACGCCCGACCAGCGAGTCACCCTTGCCCGTGATGAGCTTGATGGCCTCGGTGGCCTGGATTGCGCCGATCACGCCGGGCAGCACGCCGAACACGCCGCCCTCGGCGCAGCTCGGGACCGTGCCGGGCGGCGGTGGCGAGGGAAACAGGCAGCGATAGCAGGGCGACTCCTCGCCAGGCAGGAACACGGTCGCCTGGCCCTCGAACTGGTAGATCGACCCGTACACGAGCGGCTTGCTCAGGAACTGCGTGGCGTCGTTCACGAGGTAGCGCACCGGGAAGTTGTCGGTGCCGTCGATCACCACGTCGTAGGGCTCCATGATGTCGAAGACGTTGTCGCTGAACAGCAGCGTGTCGTGCGCCACCACCTCGATGGTGGGATTGATCGCTCGCAGGTGCTCCACGGCCGAGGCGACCTTCGGCCGGCCGACGTCGGCGTTCGTGTGGAGGATCTGGCGCTGCAGGTTGCTCAGATCCACGTGGTCGAAATCGACGACGCCGATCGTGCCGACGCCGGCGGCGGCCAGATACAGCAGCACGGGCGAGCCCAGCCCGCCGGCGCCGATCACCAGGACCTTCGCGTCTATCAGCTTGCGCTGGCCGGCGCCACCGATGTTGGGCAGGATGATGTGGCGCGCGTAGCGCTGGACCTGGTCCTCGGTGAACGGCGCGGTGCTCACGTGATCTGCAGCTCCTCCTCGGTGACCTCGCCCTCGAGGATGAAGAACGAGCGGAGCTCCGGGTCGTCGCGGTCGGCGAGGGACAGCACCAGGTAGCGGGCGTCCGGGTAGAAGGCCAGCCGCACGTCGGTCTCGGACGGGTACGCCTCCGAGTGCGTGTGCGAATGGTAGAACGCCCAGAGGTCCAGACCGTCGTCATCCATGGTGTCGAAGACCTGCAGCTGCTCCCGACTGTCCAGACGGTAGGTGGCCGGGCTCGCATCGGCGTTCTTCATGGGGAAGATCTTCGCCGGCGTGCCCGCGCGACCGGCGATCACGCCGCAGCACTCGTTGGGGAATTCCCGGAGCCCCTGCTCCACGATCTCCTTGAAGAAGACGCCGTCGAACTCGGTCATGAGCCTCTCGTGTGTGCTCGTGGGCGCGTCCCGCAGGCACGCCAGTTGCAGGTGCAAAGGCTAACAGGGGGGGCGATTATTCCCGCAGGCTGCCGGTCACCGTCACGGCGCCCGGCACGCCGCCCACAGCCTCCCCCACGACGGCGTGGGCCACCCCGTGCCGAGCAAGGGCGGCCATCAGATCGTGGGGGCGGGAGGTGGCGATCAGGAGCCCGCCGGAGGTCTGCGCATCCGCGAGCAGCAGCTGCTCGGGCTCGGTGAGGTAACCCCAGTCCGTGTGCGGGTCCGCGAACGCGTGGTTGCGCCGTGTCCCGCCGGCGGCGACGCCCTCGCGCGCCAGCGCGGCCGAGCCGGGGATGAAAGGGACGGCGCCGGCTTCGATCCGCCCGGCCACACCGGAGGCCAGCAGCATCGTGCGGAGGTGCCCGACGAGGCCGAAGCCGGTCACGTCCGTGACCGCGTCGCAGCCGGCCTCGGCCACGGCGTCGGCCGCGTCGCGGTTCAGCGTGGTCATGACCGCCACCGCGGCGCGGGTGAGCTCCCGCGAGGCCCTCCCCTGCTTGATGGCGGTGGCGATCATCCCCAGCCCCAGGGGTTTGGTGAGGACCAGCGAGGCGCCGGCCGGCACGCTCGAGTTCCGCGTGAGCCGATCGGGGTGCACCAGACCCAGCGCCACCATCCCGTACTTGGGCTCCGGGTCGGTGATCGAGTGGCCACCGACCACCGGGATCCCCGCCGCCGTTGCCACATCACGTCCCCCGCGCAGCACCTCGCCCAGCATGGTGAGCGGAAGGTCGTCCACCGGCCACCCCACGATGTTCAGCGCGAAGATCGGCCGGCCGCCCATCGCGTAGACGTCCGAGAGCGCGTTGGTGGCGGCGATGCGCCCCCAGTCGTAGGCGTCGTCCACGATGGGCGTGAAGAAATCCAACGTGGCGACCAGTGCCTGGTCCGCCGAGAGCCGGTAGACCGCCGCGTCGTCGCCGGTCTCGTTGCCCACCAGCAACTCCGTCGGTACCTGCATCGCACCGAGACCCGCCAGGACCTCTGCCAGCTGCGCGGGCCCGAGCTTGCAGCCACATCCGGCGCCGTGACTGAACGAGGTGAGTCGCGGCGCAGCTCCCATGCGATCGAGCATACGGCCGTACTCCGCCTCAGGCAGACTGCAGGGCATGCGCCTCGCGGTCGTAGGACACACCGAGTGGATCGAGTTCGGCCGGGTTGATCGCGTGCCCGGACCGGGTGCGATCGCCCATGCGAGCCAGGCATGGCAGGAGGCCGGCGGGGGCGGCGCGGTGGCCGCCGTGCAGCTCTCCCGCCTGGGTGGGGACTGCGACCTGTTCACCGCCCTCGGCGACGATCCCGCCGGGACGGCCGCACGACGACGGCTGACCACGCTGGGCGCCCGCGTGCACGCGGAGCCCCGGCGCGGCGTGTCCACCCGCCGCGCCGTCACGCTGGTGGACGGCGACGGGGAGCGCACGATCACGACGCTCGGGGAGCGACTGGATCCGCTGGCGGCCGAGCCCCTCCCCTGGGAGCTGCTGGACGAGACCGACGCCGTGTACGTGACCGCGGGGGACGTGGCCGCGTTCCGACACGCCCGTCGGGCGCGGGTGATGGTGGTAACGCTGCGAGCGCTCGCGCAGCTGGCCGACTCCGGGATCGAGGCCGACTGCCTGGTGGGGAGCGCCCGGGATCCGGGTGAGCGGTGGGAGGTCGGGGCGCTCCGCGGCCCCCCGCCGCTGTTGGTGCGCACCGAGGGTGCGCAGGGCGGGAGCTTCCAGACGGCTGCGGGCCATGCGGGACGGTACGCCGCCGAGCTGCCACCCGGGCCCACGGTCGACACCTACGGGGCCGGCGACACCTTCGCCGCCGCCCTCACGTTCGCGCTGGGGGTGGGGATGCCCGTGGACGACGCGTTGGCGTTCGCGGCCGGGTGCGGCGCCGTATGCGTGAGCGGCCGCGGTCCCTACGGCGCCCGGATCGCCTGACCGACGCCGAGGCCCTAGGCCTCCGACCCCTCCGTGCCCATGGCGTGGAAGCCGCCGTCCACGTGGATCAGCTCACCGGAGATGCCCACCGAGAGGTCCGACAACGTGAACGCGATCGCCTTCGCCACCGGCACGGGGTCGCTCACGTCCCATCCCAGCGGGGCTCGCCGGGACCAGCCGTCGGAGATCTGCTCGAAGCCGGGGATGCCCTTGGCCGCGGTGGTCTTCAGCGGACCGGCGCTGATCGTGTTCACCCGGATCCCCAGCGGTCCCAGGTCGCGTGCGAGATACCGGGTGACCGACTCCAGCCCCGCCTTGCAGACGCCCATCCAGTCGTAGATCGGCCACGCGACGGTGGCGTCGAAGCCCAGGGACGCGATCGCTCCCCCGCGTTCCCGCATCAGGGGCAGCATCCCCTCGGCGATCGCCTTCAACGAGTAGGCGCTGGTGCGGAAGGCGGTCTGCACGCTCTCCCACGGTGTGTGCAGGAAGTTGCCTCCCAGGGCGTCCTGCGGCGCGAACGCGATCGCGTGCAGGAACCCGTCGAGCCGGTCCCACCGTGCCGACAGCTCGTCGTGCACCGCCTGCACCTGCGCCGGGTCGTTCGCGTCCATCTCCAGGACGTCGGCCGGCGTGGGAAGCCGCCTGGCGCTCTTCTCGGTCAGGCTCATGGCCCGGCCGAACGAGGTGAGCACCACCTCGGCCCCCTCCTCCTGACACACCCGAGCGGTGGCGAACGCGATGGATTGAGGGGTGAGCACCCCCGTGATCAGCAACCGCTTGCCTTCCAGGAGCATCGGCCCTCCACCGCCCGCCGGGTGAACCGCGACGCCCGGTCGTCCACCTGCGCCCGCAGGGTAGCACCGGGCCGCTAGGAGGGATCGGGTGTCGGCGACGGCGTCACATGTGCCAGCGACACCGCGCGCACCCCCCACGTGGGCGCCTCGCCGGCCGCGGCGAACGTGACCACGTTCTGTCCGTCGGTCCGCAGCATGGTGGTCGGCACGGGCAGGGACCGCGCACCGGTCCACGCCTCTGCGGCGCCCACGTCGACCGTCGCCAGCAGGTCCCAGTTCACCCAGATCTGGAGCTCCTGCGGACCAACGTCGAAGGCATCGAACCGAAGGTCGAAGGGGCCGGTCTTCCCACCGGTGCGGTAGGAGACCTCGTGGGGATGCGTCGTATCCCCGCCCGGGATGTTGCCCATCTCGTCCGATGCGAACGGCGCGGGCAGCACCGGCACCTGCACCGGGTTGGCGAGGATCTGCTGCAGGATCGGCCACTCGGAGTCCCCGGTGAGCGGGTAGGTGTAGAAGCTCGCGCCGATGATCCCGTACTCGCGGACGGCCTCGACGAAGCCCCGGGTCTCCTCGTCGTCGGACCCGTCGGCGATGCCCCCGATCACGTGGATCGGCACCTGATCGGTGCCGACCTCCCGTCGGATGATCGCGATGTTCCTGGATGTGTACGAGCGGGCGTCCTCACGCCCCGACACGCGCCACGAGTAGTACGTCATAGGCAGGAACACGTCATAGAGGCCGGCGACGTTCGCGTACGGGAACCCGGGCCAGTAGTCCGCGTTGCGCTGCATGCCGCGCGGCGAGGCGATGATAGCTCCCAGCGGGTAGTCGCCCACCGCGTCGCGCAGCTGCCCCGACAGCTCCACCAGGCGCGCCGAGCGCAGGGCCGGATCCTTCACCTCCGGCGACTCGATGTCCAGACCGAACGCGTCGAAGGCGTCGCCGCGAGGGGTTCGGAACGCGACCGCCCCCAGGGATCGGCGCAGATCCAGCGCCGGATCGACGAAGCCCGGCAGGTACCACGCCACGATGGCCATACCGTGGTCGTGGGCCGCGTCGACGAACTGCGCCGTCTCGGTCGGGTACACGAACGGCGTCGAGCGGTTGAAGTTGGAGGTCTCCAGGTAGAGCGTCCGGACCCCCCGCGACGCCATGCCGGCGACGGCCTCGTTGGGCGAGGACCACGATGGGTCGTAGATGTCGATCCAGGTGCCCATGCCCTGGAACGCCGAGATGTCGCCGCCCGTGCGGGGCGGCAGAGCCGGCGTCAGGGCTGTCGTCTGTTGGACGCCGGGACCGGTGAGCGTGGGCACAGCGTCGTGCCGCGAGAGCAGCACGACCGTTGTCAGGAGCGACGCGACGACGATGGCGGCGGCCAGACCCAGGGCGGGCCGGGGGATGGATCGGGGGGTCGGCATCGCATCCAGGCTACCGGCCTTCACACGGAGGTCGATGCAGACGATCCGATGCGGACGCTCTCCGCGGCCGCGTGCGAGGATGCCGGGCCATGGACCTCGAGCTTGCCGGGAAGGTGGCACTGGTCACGGCCGCCTCCAGGGGGCTGGGCCTGGCCTCGGCCGCCGCCCTGGCCGCCGAGGGGGCACAGGTCGCCATCTGCGCCCGGGAGCCCGAGCGGCTGGCAGCCGCCGCCGCCGGGATCGGCCCCGAGGTCCTGGCGCTCGCGGCCGACGTGACCGAGCACAGCGCGCCCGGCCGTCTGGTGGCCGCCACCGTCGAGCGGTTCGGCCGGCTCGACATCCTGGTGGCCAACGCCGGTGGGCCGCCGCGTGCCCGCGCGCTGGAGGTGACCGACGAAGGCCTGGCCGAGGCGTTGAACGCCAACCTCGTCACCTCGATCCGCCTCGTGCGCGAGGCCGTGCCGCACCTGCGCGCGGCCGGTGCGGGACGGATCTGCTTGATCACCTCCAGCGCCGTGAAGCAGCCGATCCCCACCCTCGCGCTGTCCAACACCGCCCGCGCCGGCCTGTGGGGCTGGGCGAAGACCGCCGCGCAGGACCTGGCGCCGGAGCGCATCACGTTGAACCTGATCTGCCCGGGCTTGCACGCCACCGACCGCGTACGCCACCTGGACTTCGAGGGCCCCATGGGCGATCCGGGCGACTTCGGACGGATCGTGGCCTTCCTCTGCTCGGCCCAGGCAGGTTTCATCTCCGGCGCCGCGTTGCAGGTCGATGGGGCCGCTACGCTAGGCCTCCTGTAGCCGACGACAGGAGCCTGCCCGTGACCCCCACCGATCCCGCCTCGGCCCTCGCCCACCGGTACTGGGAGGGCCTGCTCGAGCTCGAACCGCTGATCGGCACGATGGTCGGCGACGAGCGGTTCGACGACCGGCTCAGCGATCCCAGCGAGAGTGGGCTCGAACGCCGGCATGCGTTCCAGCAGGGAGCCTTGGACGAGCTGGCGCGGATCGACCGGGGCGACCTCGACGTCACCATGCGCACCACGCTCGACGTGCTGGAGTCGATCGCCCGGCGCGAGGTGGCGGAGATCGCCCACCGCTTCGACCGACTCCAGGTCGTGAGCCACCTCTGGGGTCCCGGGCAGTTGCTGGCGGAGCTCGGGTCGATGCAGCGAGCGGACACGCCCGAGCGGCTCGACCGGTACGTAACCCGTCTCTCAGCGATCCCGGCGTACCTGGGCGCCGTCGACGAGGTCCTGCGCGATGCCGTCGCATCGGGCACGCTTGCGCCCAGGGTCGTGGCCGAGCGTGCGGTGGGTCAGGTCGAGCGCCTGCTGGCGATCGATCCGGCCGAGTCCCCCGCCCTGGCGGCGCTGGAGAAGGGCGACGCGGACGGACGGGGTCGAGTGATGACGGTGGTCCGCGACGTCGTGAACCCCGCGTATGAGGGCTACCTGGATGGTCTTCGGACCTACCTCCCGCACGCCACCGAGACGATCGGCCTGTCGGCGCTGCCCGACGGTGACGCCATGTACGCCACCCAGATCCTCGCGTGGACCACGCTGCCGTTGGAGGCCGCGGAGATCCACGAGATCGGCGTCGAACGGCTGGGGTCCATCCAGGAGGAACGACGGGAGATCGCGGCGTCCCTGGGATTCTCCTCGGCCGCTGAGGCGGTGGCCGCGCACACCGACGCCGGCCGCAACACCGCCGCGTCGCGCGAGGATCTCTTGCAGGTGGCGCGCGAACAGGTCCAGCGGGGCTGGGAGGCGGCGCCGGCCTTCTTCGGGCGGATGCCCTCCGACAACTGCGACGTGCGTCTGGTGGAGGAGTTCCGCGAGGCCGACATGCCCTTCGCCTTCTACCAGCCCCCGACCGCCGACGGATCGCGGCCCGGCGTCTACTACGTGAACGCCTACGATCTGCCGACCCGACCGCTCCACCACCTGGCCAGCACCAGCTACCACGAGGCCAACCCCGGCCACCATTTCCAGCTCACGATCGAGCAGCAGATCCCGGACCGGCCGGCGCTGCGAAGCTTCGGGGGGATGCTGGCGGGCAGCGCCTTCGTGGAGGGATGGGGCCTCTACAGCGAACGCCTGGCCGACGAGATGGGGTTGTTCGCCGATGAGTACGAGCGCCTGGGGATGCTGGACGCGCAGGCGCATCGCGCGGCACGCCTGGTGACCGACACCGGCATCCACGCCCTCGGCTGGCCGCGAGCCGACTCGATCCAGGCGCTCGAGGACGCCGGGGTGCCCGCGACCGACGCCGTGATCGAGATCGACCGCTACATCGCCATGCCCGCCCAGGCGCTGTCCTACATGGTGGGCATGATCGAGGTCGAACGCGCCCGCGACGCGGCGGCCGCCAAGGAGGGCGCGGAGTTCTCCTTGAAGGCCTTCCACGATCGGATCCTGGGGCTCGGCTCCCTGCCGTTGCCCTCGTTGCTGCGCGAGCTCGGGTGAACTCCACGGGTCCGTAGCGGGCTACCGGGGCTTCGACCCCCGGAGGAGCAGGTACTCGATCAGCCCGTGCTCCCACAGGACGTCGACCTGTGCCAGCAGCAGCCGGCTCGCCAGCACCTGTCCGCGCGGCACGCCCGGCGGCGGCCGGCGCAGCCGTTCGTGCACCAACCGGAGCGCGGGCGCGATCACACGTGGACCCGCCAGCTCCGTGCGGACCTCGACGAACCCCGCGCGGTGTGCCGTGTCGACGATCTCCTCGGCCGTCGCCGCCGCATGCACGCCCAGCCCCCAGACACGCAGCTGCGTGAGCGCGCTCACGAGCTCAGCGGGGCCCCGCGGTGAACGCTGGGTCGGGATGTCGGACATCGTGAGCACCCCGCCGGGCCGCAGCACGCGCAGGGCCTCGGCGAAGAACCGCGCCCGTGACGGGAAGTGGAAGGCGGCCTCCACGCTGATGATGCCGTCCATGGATGCGTCGCGGATCGGAAGGCGCGTGGCATCCGCGTTGACCGCGCGCGCTCCCGCCTCCGCCAGCCGGTCGCGTCCGGCCACGAGCTGGCTGTGCGTGATGTTCACCACGGTGAGCGAGCGGGGCGTCGCCACCGACGCGATCACCGGATCCTGGGCACCGAGCCCGTTGCCCACATCCAGGACGTCGCCACCGACCGGCAGGTCGGCGGCCAGGTGTTCGACCAGTCGGCGCACCGCCACACGCGCCTCGGCGGGATCGCTCCCGTCACCCTCCCACAGGCCAAGGTTCAGCCAGCCGGGTGCGGGCGCCAGGAAGAAGTCGGCGCCGAGGCTATCGTAGACGACCGCGGCCGGATTCCGGCCCTGGCGGAAGAGCCTCAGCACGTGGCGGAGGTTGCCGGCGCTCCAGCCGCTCAACGCGAGGCCCTCCACGCGTCCCGCAGCTTCACCCGCGCGCCGATGCGCAGGATCGCGCCCGCGTAGAGGCGCCCCGCCAGCGGGATCGCGACGGCGGTGGCGCCCACCAGGAGACCGACTGACAGCGCCACCTCCGGGATGGTGGCCGCGCCCAGCGCGATCCGCGGCGGCATCGCCAGCGCGGCCGAGAAGGGCACGATCGACGCGATCCGCGCGATCGGCGAGGTCGGATCGTTGGCGGCGGCGATCGAGACGAAGAACGAGCCCAGGATGAGCAGGTTCAGGGGCACGATCGCGTTCTGCAGCTCCTCCATGCGCGAGACCAGGGACCCCGCCACCGCGAACAGCGAGGCATAGAACGCGAAACCCATCGCGAACCACGCCAGCGCCACGAAGACGGTCCAGATCGCCTCCCCCGGGACCTTCAGCGAACCGGCCAGCAGCGAGATCGTCACCGCCGTTCCGCCGATGAAGGTGAGCTGGAGCAGCCCCAGCAGACCGATCCCGATCACCTTGCCGGCCATGAGGTGTCGCGCCCGGATCGCGCCCAGGAGCACCTCGACGACGCGCGTGGACTTCTCCTCCACCACGCCGGAGGCCACCCACACCCCGTAGCCGAACAGTTGCCCGTACAGGAGGATCACCGCCACCAGCGCCACGGACGAGTTGATCTCACGCTGGGGCTGGTCCTGCGGGTCCGCCACGAGCGAACGTGGCGGCGGCGGCTGCGCATCCAACGCGTCATCGATCTGCGACGGGGTGATGCCGTGCGCGCCCAGCCGCGCGCGCACGAGGTCACGCCGCAACGCCTCCTGCACCACGGCCTCGAACTGGCTCGGCGGCTTCGTCCGGGTCACCAGCTCTCCGGCCAGCACGGCCCCGTCCGCCAGGCCCTCACGCACGATCTCCTGGGCCCGCGCATCGGTCTCGACCGGCACGAGCGTCAAGTCCACGCCACCGATGCCGGCGACAGCGACCGCTCGCTCGCCGATGGCACGGCCCTCGACACCGGCAACGGCAAGGCGGAACTGCGGCCGCCTGTCCCCCACCGCCGCGTTGGCGAGGATGAACACCGACAGCACCGTCACCGTGATGGCGGTGGAGATCAGGAATCCCCGGTCGCGTAGGCGCACCCAGAACTCGCGCCGGGTGACCAGGACCCACGCTCCCCGATCCGTGCCGCGTTCGCTCATGCCCGCACCACCTCGCGGAACAGCTCGGCGAGCGTCGGTTGGACATCGCTGAAATGGGTCACGTCCCCCATGCTGCGGGCGACGTCGAGCAATCGTTGCGGATCGAACGCCTCGGCGAGCTCCAGGATCACGCCGCCGCCGGGCAGCGACCGCTCCAGCTCCACACCCGGCAACTCCTCCCACCATGACGGGTCCGTCGTGGTGACCTCCAGCCGGAACAGGCGGCGTCTGCGGGAGTTCCGCAGGTCCGCGATCGATCCCTTCGCCACGATCCGTCCCTCGTCGATGAGGACCACCTCGTCGCACAGGCGCTCGACCAGCTCCAGCTGATGGCTCGAGAACACCACGGGCACGCCACGCGCCGCCTCGGTACGCAGGATCTCGGCGAGGGCGTCGGCGCCGACGGGGTCGAGACCCGAGAAGGGCTCGTCCAGGACCAGGAGCTCCGGCCTGTGCACCAGCGCCGCTGCCAGCTGCACGCGCTGCTGGTTGCCGAGGGAGAGCGCCTCCACCCGGTCCTTCGCGCGGTCGGCGACCCCGAGGGCCTCCACGACCTCGCGCGCCCGTTCGTTCGCCCGACGCTTCGACAGGCCGTGCAGGCGTGCGAAGTACACGAGCTGCTCGTGCACCCGCATCTTCGGATACAGACCCCGCTCCTCCGGCATGTAGCCGAACCGCCGCCGTGCGGCCGCGTCCGCCGGACGTCCCTTCCACCACACCTCGCCGCGATCGG
This sequence comes from Actinomycetota bacterium, assembly GCA_040002535.1. Lineage (GTDB taxonomy): Bacteria > Actinomycetota > UBA4738 > UBA4738 > HRBIN12 > JALYMB01. The sequence goes on from JBDUEF010000019.1 coordinate 25,313, forward strand.
CCTCCAGCACCCCCAGAGCGACGCGCATCGCGGTGGTCTTGCCGGCGCCGTTGCGGCCGACGAATCCGACGATCCTGCCGCGGGCCACGGAGAAGGAGACGCCGTCCAGCGCGACGGTGCCGTCGAAGCTGCGGGCGAGGTCGATCAGCTCGAGCACGGGCGTCCTCGTGCGGTCATTGGGGCAAGGATAGGTGAGAGGCGCCGTGAGTCCGGGTGAGGAGCCCGACTCAGGCGGAGACGCCCACCAGTCGGCGGACCCAGTCGTCGTTCCCGAGGGCGTCGAGCGCGGCGGCCGCGAGGTCGCCGCGCGGGATCTTGACCGCGGACGCCCTCTCGTCGAGGCCGATCACGTATGTACCCGACGGCGCGTCATCCGTCAGGAGGGTGGGCGCCAGCGCGGTCCAGTCGAGCGCGCTCGCCCGCAGGATCGCGAGGTCGCGCCGGTGCTCCTGCGCCACCACGTCGAAGGGCGGCTCCACCGGGCGGTCGTGGAAGACGGAGCTGTTGACGGTGAGTATCAGGCGAGCGGGCCCGTGCGCCTCCATCGCGGCCACGATCGTGCCGGTCGCGTCGGACAGGGCGGTGGTCGGCCCGGTGCCCTCGGGGATCGCCATCACGGCGATCACCGCGTTGGCGCCGTCGAGCGCAGCGGCCACGGCGACGGGGTCGCGAGCGTCGCCAGCGACGATCCCCACTCGCTCGTCGAACGCGGCCTTCGCCGGATCCCGGACGAGCGCGGTGAGCTCGATCCCTCGCTCCGACGCCGCCGCCACCACGAGACGACCGGTCCTGCCTGTCGCCCCGAAGACCGTCAGCCGCACCGCTCCGCCTCCTTCCCCGTGGGAACCTACGCCGCGTCGGCCGCGGCCGGCTCGCGAGCCACCACGACGTCGGTCTCGAGAACGGCCGCCAGCACGTCGGCGATCGTCGCCGCCACGTGGAAGGTCATCTGCTCGCGGACCTGCGCGGGCACGTCGTCGAGGTCGCCCTCGTTGCGAGCCGGCAGCACCACCTCCGTCAGACCCGCACGGTGAGCGGCCAGCACCTTCTGCTTCAGACCGCCGATCGGCAGCACGCGACCCTGGAGTGTGACCTCCCCGGTCATGCCCACCGTCGACTTCACCGCCCGGCCCGTCAGCAGCGACACCAGCGCCGTGGTCATGGTGACACCGGCGCTCGGGCCGTCCTTCGGCACGGCGCCGGCCGGCACGTGGATGTGGAACCGACCGTCCAGCGAGGCAGGATCCACACCGAGCTCGGTCGCGTGCGAACGCACGTAGCTGAGCGCGATCTGCGCGGACTCCTTCATCACATCGCCGAGCTGACCGGTGAGGGTGAGCGCCGGGCCGTCCGTCCCGTCCATGCGTGTGGCCTCGACGAACAGGACGTCGCCGCCGGCGCCCGTGACGGCCAGACCGGTCGCCACACCGGGCACCGAGGTGCGCTCGGCCGCCTCGAAGAAGAACTTCGCTCGTCCCAGGTAGGTGGGCACATCCTCCGCGTCGACGGTGACCGGAGCGGTGGCGTCGCCCGCCGCGATCCTGGTGGCGACCTTCCGGAGAGCCTTGCCGATCTCGCGCTCTAGGTTGCGCACGCCCGCCTCTCGGGTGTGGTCGCCCACGATCGCCCGCAACGCGCCGTCGGTGAGGACGACCTCGTCGGCCCGGAGGCCGTTGCGCGCGATCTGCCGGCCCACGAGGTGGTGCCGGGCGATGGCCACCTTCTCCTCCTCGGTGTACCCGTCGATGCGGATGACCTCCATCCGATCAAACAGCGGGCCGGGGATCGTCTCCACCACGTTGGCGGTGGTCACGAACAGCACCTCCGACAGGTCGAGGTCGACATCGAGGTAATGGTCGCGGAACGTGTGGTTCTGTGCGGGGTCCAGCACCTCGAGCAGCGCGGAGGACGGGTCGCCCCGCCAGTCGGCGCCGACCTTGTCGATCTCGTCCAGCATCATGACGGGGTTCTTCGTGCCGGCATCCTTGAGCGCACGCACGATGCGGCCGGGCAGCGCGCCCACGTAGGTCCGGCGATGGCCGCGGATCTCGGCCTCATCGTGGATCCCGCCGAGCGACACCCGCACGAACTTCCGTCCCAGCGCGCGGGCGACGGACTCCCCCAGCGAGGTCTTGCCGACACCCGGAGGCCCGACCAGGGTCAGGATCGCGCCGGAGCCGCGGCCGGTGGCCTCGCCCATGCCTCGCTCATGTC
>JBDUEF010000020.1:0-26637 GCA_040002535.1 Actinomycetota bacterium
CCCGATCATGAAGCCGATCGCGATGAACAGACCGTGCGGGGAGATCGCGAAGGAGTCCCCGAACCGGATGCGGTCCAGGACGGGCCAGCCGATCGAGGCGGTCAGCGCCAGCATCCGCCGGAGTCTATCGGGGGCGCCCCTCAGCCGCGTGCAGCGGGCCAGACGGCGGCGACCGCCCGGCCCATCAGCAGGCCACCGCCCACATCGCTCGGGTAGTGCACGCCAAGATAGACCCGGCTCGTGGCGATCAGGAGGTCCAGCCCGGTGAGCGCCGCCATCGGGATCGGGCCGAGCTGCAGCTCGCGGGCGGCGGTTCGCGTGAACGCGCTCAGCACCGCGGGGTGGCTGCTGGGCCACGATGAGCCGTGCGGCTCAGCGATCATCAGGCGGGTGCCCTCGGGGTTCGCGTGGTAGGGCCGGGGACGGGCGACGAGCTTCTTCAGGCCCTGGCCCGCCAGCCAGGTGGCCCCGGCGGCGCCGATCGCCCGGATCGCCGCCGTCCGCCGGCCGCTCAGTGCCAACACACACGCAGCCGCCCCGGCGGTGTAGAGCGATCCGAGCTCCGTCACGTCCAGGAACAACCGGTCGGCGGCGGCGCCGGCACCCGCGTTGACATCCGCGAACAGCGCTCGGTCCACCTCGCGGCCGGTGGGACGCGAGGACACCCCGCCGATGACCGCCGCCCCCGCCGCCAGCGTCACGCCCCGCAGCAGATCCTTCACCGTGACTCGATCTCCCGCTTCTGCGCCGTCAATCCTCGCCGCAGCGCCAGCTGCGCGCCGCCCACCGCGTTGAGGCTCCTGGCGCCGAAGAGGCCGAGCGGGCCGCGGAACCGGTATCGGACCTGGTGCCGCAGCAGGCTCCGGTCGACCGGCAGCGACGCCACGGTGGTGGTGACCGTCGCCTGGAGGAGGGTGCTGCGCAGCTGGAACACCGCGCGCCACGGGGGCTCCCACTCCTCCACCTCGACGTGCACACGCGCGGTGACCGCCATGAACCGCATGCGGACCTCATAGGCAGCACCCGGGCCCAGCGTCTCGCGCGCGACGTGCGCGGCCTCGATGTGGCGGTCCCAGTGCGGGAGGTTGCGAGGGTCGCTCGTGATCGTCCACACCGTGTCTGGTGGTGCGTCGATCTCGATCGAGGCCTCCGCCCGGGTGGTGCGGTTCATCCCACCTCGGCGTTGCCGCTCGACCATCCCCGCCACCAGACCACCCGGTCGGGCACGATCCGCACGAGGGCGCCCGCGTCGGGGTCGATGGAGGTGGCGAGCCCTCGGGCCGACTTCGCACCGCTCCCCAGCCTGTCGAGCACGTGGAACGAGGCCGTGCCCTGCGCCATGGCACCGACCATGTCGCGCGCACGCCAGGCGGCGGGGAGATCCGCCGTCAGCGCCACCGGCGCCTCGGGCCCGGCGTCGACGAGTGACAGCGACTCCTCCGGCAGCGCCGCGTACAGGGCGGTCTCGTCGGCTCGCCACTGGACCGGCAGCACGACGAGCCCATGCGCGCCGGCCACCGCCAGGGCGCCCCGGCCCTCACGCCCGAGGAGGCCGGCGATCTCCACCGGCAGGCCGGCCAACGGATCCACGCCGGCCTTCGACGCGCGGAAGGTGCCCTTGGAGTCCACGTCTCCCCCCCAGCGCCCCTTGCCCTCGTCGACCCCACGGCTGTCCAGCAGCGCGGTTCGCTCGATGTCGACGCTGACGAACACTCGTCCCGGAGGGGTCCACGCGAAAGGGACGTTCCGCGCGTCCACCACGTAGCCGGCGTAGAACCGCGCGTTCTTCTTGCTGAAGCGCACGGATGCGCGCGCGATGGCCGGCGCGCCGATCACCGATGCTCCCCACGTCCCGCGGTCCATGAGGTCGTAGGTGCGCACCCGGCCAGTGAAGGAGACCGTGAGATCGCCGTGGCGCACCATCCCCGCCAGGCTCGCGTCGACGCGCCACGCTCGGGCCTTCACGGAGCGCCGGGAGGTGGTCAGCCACAGGCGGCCGCCCGAGACGGCGTACACCAGAGGTGTGCAGTGCGGTCCGCGAGGCGTGGTGGACGCCACGGAGCAGAACGTCCCCTCCTCCAACACCTGGCGAACCGCGGTGGACAGGAAGCTCATCCGGGCGTCGCCTCCACCGGCACCCGCCCGCTCGCCGGTGGGTGCATCAGCATCAGCGCCGTCCACAGGCCGTGGCTTGCCAGCCCGGCCGCGATCCCGCCGGTCCACCAGGCGAGCCCGCCCCACACCGCGCCGCCCACGATCGCGCCGGCCACGAACGGCAGGCTCCCGCTGGCGACGTTGGCCACGACGTAGCCGGCCCATGCCACCGCGGCGCCGATCGCCTCACCGGAGACGCCGAACCGCCGCTGCGCGAGGTTGCGCCAGAACAGTTCCTCGCTCGGAAGCGCGACCAGGAGCGAGATGGCAACCGCCGCCGGCAGCGACACCTCGGCCGCGCGCGCGTACCGGTCGGCGACGGCCCGGCGGAAGGGCTGCCAGCGGACCGCGATCGCCACGAAGGCGATCGTCGCCGCCCAGAGCGCGATGCCCGACACCAGCCCGACCGTCACCGCCAGCGCCAGCGGCTCCCGCCCGGAGCCGACAGGCGGTAGCACGATCGCCGCCACGATCCCGTGCGTCGCGAACACACCCACCATCAGACCCCAGACCGATCCTCGGCCGCTCGCCACGATCCGCCACGCCGCGACCTCCAGGACCAAGCCGGCGAAGACGATGACCAGCTGCACATCCTCACCCCTGCAGGAACCGCACCTTGACGGCCACCTCGGCGGTGAAGGCGGTGACGACCGCGAGGTAGAAGAACCCCGTGGCCGACTGCACGGCTGAGGCACGGTCCCCACGCAGCGTGAGCCAGACCATGACGGCGATGAAGGCGGTGGTGCCGACCATGCCCAGCGCGATCCAGGGCGCCAGGGCGCCGACGGTGAGCAGCGGATTGAACTGGGTCGAGGAGCCCACGCCCCCGAACCCCGCGGTCACGACGGCCGCAGCCTCCACCGCCACCGCGCCGGCGAGGATCGCCGTGGAGCGGTTGATCGGCCCTCGCGGGAGACCGCGATCCGTCAGGTACCAGTGGCCGAGCAACAATCCGTCTAGCACCGCACCCAGGAAGGCCGCCCCCGCCAGCAGCTGGAACAGCGCCAGGCCCTGTCCCTGGCGCGCGGTGCCCGCGAAGGCCACCAGCGTCAGGCTCGACACGCAGAGGGTAAGGAACCCCGCCGCGCGGGCCGGGGTCGGGTGCTTGGACAGCATGGCGGCCGCCCAGACCACCGCCAGCATCGCGGTGAACGCGGCCAGCCCCTCGGCCCACCGGCCCGGCTCGCTCCCCGACGCCACCCCCACATGGGCCGACCACCACGCCGAGATCGCGAGAACGGCGACGACCACGCCGCCGAGCGTGAAGAAGCCGCGCTTCACCTCGTGCCACAGCGGCGTGAGGAACAGGAGGGCGGTGGAGCCGGCCACGGTCTGCGCCAAGACCACGGCCATCACGCCCGCGGAGCCCGTCACCGCATCTGCCTCATGAGCGAACAGGGTACCGGCCGCGTGCCGAGAAGAGGGAGGATCGTTCGCGACGGTGGCCGGTAGGCTGTCGGACCTCATGGACGATTGGCGCTCCTACGACCGTGCCGCCGCGCCCTACGAACGCGCCAACGGCACACGCCTGGCCCAGCCCGCTCGCGACCTGATCGCCATGGCCGCCCCGCTGCCCGAAGGGGCGCGCGTGCTCGACGTAGGCACGGGCACCGGCGTGACAGCCGCTGCCGCCGCGGAGGCCGGCGCCGCAACGGTCGTGGGGCTGGACCCCTCGCTGCCGATGCTCGAGACGGGCGCGGCCGCCCGCGGCAGCTTCCTCCCCGTCGCCGGCCGCGCCATCGATCTGCCGTTCCGGGACCGGTCCTTCGAGCTGGTGAGCGCGTCCTTCGTGATGAACCACTTCACGAAGTATCAGACGGCGTTGGCTGACATGGTGCGTGTGCTTCGCCCCGGCGGGAAGCTGGTGGTGGCCACGTGGGGCCCGGGTCTGGACGAGCTGCAACGCACGTGGCGCGAGCTGGTGTCGGGCGTCGTCGGCGCCGACATGCTGCGCGACGTCCTGAAGCAGGCCGTGCCGTGGGAGGACCGGTTCGCGCAGCGGGGGCCGTTGGAGGAGGCGCTGCGGGACGCCGGTCTGCACCACGTGCGGACGGAGCCCTCGCGCTACCGGTTCGTGTACTCGATCGAGGAGTTCCTGGACGGACGCGAGGCCGCCGCCACGGGCCGCTTCGTGCGATCGATGGTCGGCGACGCCGGCTGGACCTCCTTCCGGGAGCGGGCAAGGGCGACCTACGCGGAGCGGTTCTCCGACCCGCTGAACGACTTCCGCGACGTGATCCTGGCCGTCGCGACCAAGCCCGTCGCGTAGGCCTGCTCATCGTTGCGCGCTCCCGGGACGGGGCCTACGCTCGTCCCATGCTGCGGCGTCTGGTCTTCGTGGGAGCCTTCGTCCTGGTCGGCCTGATGCTGCTAATCGCGGTCGTTCTCCCAGACCTGCGGATCGGGTTCATGAGCCTGGCCGCGGCGATCGTGGCCGGCTGCTGGTGGGTGGCGCGCCGGCTACCCGCTCACCCCATGTCCATCCTGGAGCTGCGGGCAGACGCGGTGATGACGTCCGTCCTGGGCGTCGCGTTCGCGATGGTCGTCCCGTCGACGCTCGACTGCCCCGTGCACCCGCAGCCTCAGGGCAACCTCGGACAATCCCCCGGCGGCAACTGCGCGGTGGACCATCACATCGTCCTGCGACTCTGCATCGTGCTGACGGGAGCCGGGCTGTCGATGGCGCTGGCCGCCGCAGCGCGCAGGCGGGGGAGGGCATCGCGTCCCGCCTTCCAGGAGGCGTAGCGCCGGGGGGAGCTGTCACATATGCCAGCGGTGCCAGCATGAGTCAGGAAACCCGATCGTCCAGCTGGGGAACCAGAGGTGAAGATGGCGATCGTGGGCCTCTTGTCATTCGGACTGATCGTTGCGAGCTGCACGAGCGTGCCAGATCACACCCAGCTTGATCGTTCGGATACGTCCACGAACCGCGATTCGCACGGCGGCGTTTCGCGACTTCAGCTGCAAGCGATCCCCGAAGGTCCTCCCTCGCCGTCGTTCGAACGGGATGCTCCATCCGGAAACAAGCTCGCTCGTCCGCTCGACACCGTGGATCGGTACATGCCTGCTCCCCTTCCCGCACCGTTGGAGCGGCCCAGCAACTGCGACTTCGGCGGCAACCTGGTTGTGACGTTCGCCGATGGCTTCACCCTCACCTACGGCCCGTGCACGCGCCCAGACTCCATCAACCGGCTGTGGGCCGCCATGCTCTTCGAGATCACACATGGTGGATGCGCGCCGAGCTGCGGCCCCGACGGAGAGCCTGCTCCACAAGATGGGGATCCGTCGGCTACTCCAGGTTGAGGACCCGGAACTCCTCCGCGTGTGAGGCGCCGATCTTCTCGCCGGCCCGGACCGCGTCGATCTCCAGGAAGTCCTCGAAGAACGCGATGCCCTCGGCCAGTTGGCTCGCATGTGCCGCCAGTGCGTCCACCTTGATGCGGAAGAACTCGGACACGTCCTCCACATGGTTCGGCTCGTTGGTCCACCCCAGCCAGACGTCGTGCACCGGAGCGAGTTCGAGCCCCTCGGCCAGGTGCTCGGAGAAGAAATGCGGGTTCCCCGCGCCGGGGAAGACCCCGTCCAGGGCGATCTCGCCGGCACGCCGATGGTCCGTGTGGTTGTAGTAGGTCGTCGTGGCGCCCGGGATGTCGAAGAACCAGGCGGTCGGATCGCAGGAGAGCACGGTGTGGGCGCCGACCTCCCGGATGCGTCGGACCACCGCCTCCCGGATGTCCGCGGTGTTCTCCAGCTCGCCGTCGTGCACACCCAGGACCCGCGTGCCGGCCAGACCCAGGACGGTGCCGGCCGCCTCCGTCTCGGCCCGCCGGGTCTCGGCGATGGCCGCCCGGTCGGCGGCGGGATCGGCGGAGCCGCGATCGCCGTTGGTGAGGACCAGCAGGTGGACCTCGCGTCCGGCGGCGGCCCACTTGGCCAGGGTGCCCCCTGCCGAGATCTCCGCGTCGTCGGGATGCGCGAACACGGCCAGCACCGGGCCGGCGGCCGTGGCAGCGTTCGGTGCCCGATCGCTCACGCGGTGCTCAGCCGGCCGCGCGGTCCAGCACGTAGCGCACCAGCGTCCGGACCGGAACGCCGGTCGCTCCCCGCGGGCCCAGGTCGCCCGCGCGCTCGCGGAACGCGGGCCCGGCGATGTCCAGGTGGACCCACGGCACCTCGCCCACGAACTCGGCCAGGAACAGCGCGGCGGTGATGGCGCCGCCCCACCGGTCACCGATGTTCTTCACGTCGGCGATCGGCGACTCGATCTGCCGCTTGTAACCGGCCCACAACGGAAGCTCCCACGCGGGTTCGCCCACGGCCTCACCGGCCGCAAGCACGTCGCGGATCAGGGCGGCATCGTTGCCCATGGCGCCGGTGATGTCCTCGCCCAGGGCAACCATGCACGCCCCGGTGAGCGTGGCGGTGTCGATGATCACCTGCGGCTTCTTCTCCGCCAGATACGCGAGCGAGTCGGCCAGCACCAGACGGCCCTCCGCGTCGGTGTTGAGCACCTCGGAGGTCATGCCGCCGCGATGCGTGAGCACGTCGCCGGGCTTGGTGGCCGAGCCGCTGGGCATGTTCTCGCTGCACGGGATCGCGGTGATCACGTTCACCTTCGGCTTCAGCTGGGCGATCACGCTCATGGTGGCCAGGATCGATGCGGCTCCGCCCATGTCGTCCTTCATGGTCTCCATGTTCTTCGCGTCCTTGATCGACAGCCCGCCGGAGTCGAACGCGATGCCCTTGCCGGTGAGCGCGATCGGCGTCGCGCCGCCGGCCCCCTCGTAGGTGAGCTCGATGAGCCGAGGCGGATTCACGCTGCCGGCACCGACCCCGAGGATCCCGCCGAACCCGCCCTTCTTCAGCTCGGCCTCCCCCCACACCTTGCAGGTGAGGCCGGTTGCGCGCGCCATCTTCTGGGCCTCCCGGGCGATCTGCGCGGGCGACATGTCACCTGCGGGGGTGTTGACCAGGTCGCGCGCCCAGTTCACGGCCTCTCCCACGATCCGCCCACGCTCCAGCGCGGCCCGCGCGGCCTTCGCGTCGGTGCGGGCGCCGCCCAGCACCGTCACCTTGCGGATCGGCGTCGGGCGGTCGGTGTCGGTGGTGCGGTATCGGTCGAACCGGTAGCCGCCCAGGACCAGGCCCTCGGCGGTCGCCTGCATGGCCTCCTCACCGCCCCTGCCCGTCACGGCCTGGGGGAAGGTGGTGGCGACCGTTCCGAACCGGGCGAGGGTCGGGGTGGCCTTCGCCAGCGCCACCCGCAACCGGTTGGCGTCGAACCCCTTCCGCTCCCCGACACCGACAAGCAGGACCGCTCCGGCGGCCACGCCCTCGGCGTTGGTCACCAGCAGCTGCTCGTCAAGCTTCCCCTTGAGCTTGGCGGCGGTGAAGGCGCCCTGCAGGCCGACGTCCTTCACGCCCGGGCCCGGCTCAGCTCCGGAGAAGACCGGCAGGACCACGACGTCTGCGCGCACGGCGGCGGCGGAGCCGGTTGAGTACGAGAAGTCGACCACGGCGAGCGTTCCTTTCGTAGAAAGTTCGATCCGGCTGCCCGGTTCGCGAGGCGCGTCAGTCTATCCGGTGGGCTCGTGGGTCGGGCCGACGCCCCGGCCGCGGGTAGGCTTCGCGGCATGAAGACCCGCGATGTCCGCGACCTCGTTCGCTTCGACGATCATGAGGCCCGCCACGAGATCCTGTACGAGACCGATCAGCTCTTCAGCCAGGTGATCTGCCTGCAGCACAGCCAGAGCCTGGGCCCGGTGGGCGATCCCCGGGCCGACGCCGTGTGTCTGATCATGGCGGGCGAGGTGTCGGTCCAGGTCGGCAAGGGGCGGCGGCGCATGCAGCAGTGGGAGAGCGTGCTGGTGCCGAGCGGCGAGAACCTCACCCTGCGCAACGCCTCGGTCGAGCCGGGGGTGGTGCTGCTGATCACCGCCCCGCCCCCCGGGGCGGTCGATGGCGCGCACGAGGAAGGCGATCCGAACGCGGATCCCGGAGCGGAGCCGGAGCGGGGTCCCGCTTAGGCCCGCTCACGCGGCAGCACCGCGAGTGACAGCGCGAAGGCGGCGACGAAGCTCGGAAGGCTCGCCCCCAATGCCCCGCCGAACAGCGGGAACGGCAGGTGCGCCACGCCGTGGACGGCGCGCTCCACGAGCCCGGTCCACCAAGCAGGGCCCGTGGGCACGCACCACTGGAACACCACGAACCCGAGCGCCCACGGCGCCAGCGCTCGCACCCGCACGCCCGGCGACGCCGCCCCGAAGAGCCGGTCTTCACCGTAGCGTGCCCGCGACCGCACGAGGTAGTGCGCGGCGAAGACCGCCACCAGGGGCACGAACACCGAGCCGATCAGGAACAGGAAGAACTCGAAGGTGAGGACGGCATCGTCCTGCAGCGCCGCCGCCATCGCCGCGGCGACCACCCCGATCGCGAGCGCGACCGCTCGTTGCGACAGGCGCGGCGCCACGTTCTGCACGGACAGGGCGCCCGAGTAGATGTTGGCCATGGCCTGGTCGGACTCGCCCACCAGGAGTGCCACCAGCACGACCGCCCCGCCCGCCGCCGCCGCGATCGTGGTGCCGATGTCCAGCACGTCGGGACCCGCGCCCGCCGCCAGGACCAGCAGCGCGCCCAGGAGGTAGAACCAGATGTTGCCGATGGCGTAGCTCACGAACGTGCCGGTGGCGGAGGCCCGTGGATCATGTGCGAACCGGTTGTAGTCGGCGACCAGCGGCAGCCACGAGACGGGCATCGCGATGACCAGGTCCACCGCCAGCCAGAACGGGAGCCCGCCGGTCCCCGGCGCCCGCCAGAGCGCACCCAGGTCGCCGGCCGACCCGATCTTCACGGTGATCCAGACGGCGACGGCCACCACCACCCAGATCCCGAACCGCTCCAGCCACCTGCGCACGACGAACAGCGGTCCTGCCAGCGCCAGGGCCGTGCAGACCACCACCACCACGCCGAGCCAGAACCACGGTGCCTCGAAGCCCAGGAGCTCACGCCCCACGGCGCCCGCGACCCGCGCCATCGCCCAGAACTCGAAGGTCGTCCATCCCACCAGCTGCACCAGGTTCACCGCCGACGGGAGCCACGACCCCCGCACGCCGAGCAACGGCCGGAACAGCACCATGCCGGGCACGCCCTCTCGGGCGCCCGCGTAGGCCATGAGCGCCAGGGGCAGACAGCCCAGGAGCGAGCCCACCACCACCGCGACGGCCGCCATCGGCAGGCCGAGCGCGGGGACCAGCAGCGCGCCGGAGACCAGGACCAGCAGACCGATCGAGAGGTCGCCCCAGAGGATCCCGAGGTCGAGGGCACCGAATCGCCGGAGCTGCTGAGGGACCGGCCGGATACCCCAGGTGGGCGTCTCGCGCTCTAGCACACGTTCGAGGCGTTCGTGGACGGTCGCCATGTCGCATCCCTCCGCCGGCATGACCCGGTTCAGGTTCGAAGGGTCGCCGCCTCACCAGCCGGCCTCTCAGCCCGGTCGCACCGGGCTCCCCCGCAGGCCCCACTGTATGGCTAGGATCCGCGCACCGGCAAACGGTCGGCAACGGGCGGTCGCCGGCCGCTAGGGCAGCGAGCCGACGTAGGTCTGGAGGTCCCGCATCGCCCGTCCCATGAGATGGCGCATGAAGGGCCGGTAGATCAGGAGGGCGGCCTCGCCGAGCAGCGGCACAGGTAGTGCGAGATCCTCGACCCAGCGGAAGCGGCAGCCGGCGGGCGAGGGCGTGAGCGTCCATGTGCCCACACCACGGATGAAGCTGCGGTGCGCCATGCGAAGCTCGCGAGGGGGGTCCCAGCCCGTCACCTCGAGCCGTTCGGTGAACGAGGGGATGTTCAGCACGCGGGTCCGGACGTCCACCGTGGTGCCGACGCCCTCGCGGGCGGCCGAGACCACCTGCACCCGGTCGGCGTCGGCCATCCAGTCCGCCTGGCGCTCCCAGTCCACCAGGACCTCCCACGCCGCGACCGGCGACGACGGCAGCACGATCTCGCGTTCGACCCGCACCCGGCGAGTCTACGAGGAACGGATCGGTGTCTGGCCGCCAGCGGCGCGCGCAGCGGGAGCCACAGCTCGCCTGTCGCCTCGCTGTGGGCCGCGGCCGTGGGACGCGATCGGCGTCGTCCGGGTTGGATCGACTCCCGCCAGCGCTCGGGCTGGGTGTTCCACACCTGGCCCCGGAACGCTGCGCCTGCGAGGAGTCGCGAACGCAGGTCATCGGTCACCCGACGACCGGTTGGGACTGGAGGATCCGCGGGCCCTCCCCCAACAGGTCCTGAGCCTCGTAGGCGGTTATGCGACAGAACGCCGGGTTGACGGAGACGATCCGGGGGCCGGGGTCGGCGACATCTGCCGTCGTGATGGCGACGTCCTCGGAGGCCCCCTGGACGACCCGCGCCAGAAGCTCTGTCGAGGTTCAGCGGCGCGGTCGTACGCATCGATCCACCTGCATGGCTAGTCTTGCCTCCCGGGGCGAACGCACCCCGTCCTGACCATCGGACGGTGTTCGACGTCCCTTCACCGGGAGAGGAAGGGGTGAGGGATCGATGACTCGCGGCGCCCTGGTCGCGCGTGCGCTCGTCACGGCGCAGGAGGCGCCGCCCGTGGCTGGGGCAGGCCGTCTGCGACGGATCGAGGACGCCGGCGTGGCCTGGGATGACGACGGCGTCCTGGTCTACGCGGGTGCCGCCGAGGGTCTGCCCTGGCCGGCGGCGTTCGGCTCCCGCGACTCGGGCTGTATCGCGCCTGGCTTCGTGGACTGCCACGTCCACCTCCCGTTCGTGGGGTGGCGCGCCGACGAGTTCCAAGCCCGCCTGTCGGGGCTCTCCTACCGCGACGTGGCCGGCGAGGGCGGCGGGATCGCCCGGAGCAGCAGGCTACTGGCAGCCGCCTCCGACGACGACGTCCTGTCCTTCTGTCTGCCGATCGCGGCCGAGATGGCCGCGCACGGCACCACGGCGATGGAGCTGAAGACCGGCTACGGCCTGTCGGTGGAGGCCGAGCTTCGCCAGGCGTCGCTGGCGCGCAGGCTCTCCGAGGCGATCCCACAGACGTGCACCGTGACCCTACTGGCGTGCCACGCGGTCCCCCCGGGGATGACCCGGGCCGGATGGGTGGACGTGGTGTGTGGGGAGCTGATCCCCGCCGCGGCCGCACAGGGCCTCGCGGATGCGATCGACGTCTACGTGGAGGACATCGCCTTCGATCTGCACGATCTCGCGCGCGTGGCGGAGGCCGCGGCCGCCGCGGGTCTGCCGCTCCGCTGTCACGCGGATCAGCTCGGGCCCTCCGGTGCCGCGCAGGCAGCCGTCGACCTCGGGGCCCGCAGCGCCGATCACCTCAACCACGTGGACGAGGCCGGGATCGACGCCCTCGGCGCCGGCGCCACCGCGGCCGTTCTCCTGCCGGCGTCCACCTTCTTCCTACGCGAGGGCGCGCCCCCCGCCGCAGCGTTGCGCGACGCCGGCGCCACCATCGCGGTGGCCACCGACCTGAACCCCGGCACCTCGCCGGTGTGCTCCATGCCAGAGGCGATCGCGATGGCGTGCACGATCTACGGGATGGATCCGCAGGCGGCGATGGTGGCCACCACGGCGAACCCGGCGTGGATCCTGGGTCTGCACGACCGGCTGGGACGCATCGAGCCCGGCATGCGAGCGGACCTCGTCCTGCTGGAGGAGGCGGATGTGGCGCAGATCCCCTACCGCCCCGGCCACGATCCGGTCCTGGCGACCTTCGTGGGCGGGAAGCGGGTCTTCAGCGCAGACGCGTCCGGCTCAACGTAACGGGCCGCACGCTCCCTCCGCCGCATTGAGCAGCGCGCCCGACCGCACCAGCACGGCGGCGGCCGCGATGTCATGGGTGAACTCCCGATCGGCCTCGTAGACGGCGACGTCCGCCCGGACGGCCTCGTGGACCGCACGGGTGGCGGGGCCGGCCTCCAAGGGCGATCGCAGATCCACCGCCTGCGCTGCCGCCAGGGCCTCGAGGGCCAGGACCATCTCCGCGTTCCCCACGATCTCGCGCGCGTGCCGTGCCGCCGTCATCCCCATGCTGACGTGATCCTCCTGACCCGCGGACGACGGGATCGAGTCCACCGACGCCGGATGCGCGAGCGTCTTGCACTCGCTCACCAGCGACGCCGCCGTGTACTGCACCAGCATGAAGCCGGAGTTCAGGCCGCTCGCGTTCACCAGGAACGGTGGCAGGCCGTTGGACATGGCCGGGTCGGTGAGCCGGTACAGCCGCCGCTCGCTGATGGACGCCAGCGAGACCGTGGCGGCCGCCAGCGTGTCCAGAGCGATCGCCACCGGCATGCCGTGGAAGTTCCCGCCCGAGCGAACCTCCCCCGACTCGGTCAGCACGATCGGATTGTCGCTGACGGCGTTCGCCTCGATCGCCAGGACGCCGGCGGCATACGTGTGCGCGTCGCGCACGGCCCCGTGCACCTGGGGCGCACAGCGCAGGGAGTAGGCGTCCTGTACCAGGTGCGGGCTCTCTCGATGGCTGGCGAGGATCGGAGAGCCAGCCAGCAAGGTCCGGAGGTTCGCCGAGCTGGCGGCCTGGCCGGGGTGAGGGCGCAGGCGCTGCAGGCGTTCGTCGAATGGCGCGTCGGTGCCCATGGCGGCCTCGATCGTCATGGCGGCGACCACGTCGGCGGTGCGGGCCAGGCGCAGGACACGGTCCGCGGCCAGGACGCCGATCGAGAGCATCCCCTGCGTGCCGTTCACCAACGCGAGACCCTCCTTGGCCTCCAGCGTCAGCGGGGTGAGGCCCGCCCGTGCGAATGCCTCGCCGGCCGGATCGTGCCCCGGGCCGTCGGCGGCCAGGACCTCGCCGCGACCGATCAGGGGGAGCGCGAGGTTGGCGAGGGGTGCGAGGTCCCCGGAGGCACCCAGGGAGCCCTGCTCGGGCACCACGGGCGTCACGTCCCGGTTCAGCATCTCCACCATCAGGTCGATCAGCACGGGCCGCACTCCGGAGCAGCCGAGGGCCAGCACGTGGGCGCGCAGCAGCAGCATGGCGCGCGCCTCCTCGCGCGACAGCGGGCGACCCACGGCCGTGGCGTGGGACCGCACGATCCCGTGTTGGAGCTCGCTGGCCTGCGACGGATCGATCCTGGTGTCGGCCAGGGCGCCGAACCCGGTGGTCACCCCGTACACCGTGTCGCCGGCCGCCACCGCGCGCTCGATCACGGCGCGGGACGCCTCCACCCGCGTCCTGGCCGCGGCGGGGAAGGCCACCTCCGCGCCGCGGGCCACCGCGACGACATCGTCCAACGTCAGGGGCTCCCCCACCTGCACCGGCACGGCCAGAAGGCTACCCCTTCGGCCGGGGCTCCGGCGTGGTAGAACGCCCAGCGTGACGATCGTTCGCGCTGAGCTCGTCTTCGCCGAGGACCGCTGGGTTCGCCGGTGGGCCTTCGCCATGCAGGGGGGCATCGTGGTGGCGACCGGCTCGCCCGAGGAGCTCGCCGAGCGTCTGCCGGACCACCCGACCGAGGACTGGGGGAACGTGGCGGTCATGCCGGGAACGGTGAACGGCCACGCGCACTCCTTCCAGGCGCTCCTGCGCGGTTTCGGGGACGACCTGACCTTCGCGCAGTGGCGCGATCGCGTGCTGTACCCCTACAGCGAGCGGCTCGATCGACGCGGGATCCGCGCGGGGGCGCTGCTGGACTTCGCGGAGATGCTGAAGGCCGGTGTGACTTCGGTCGCCGACTTCTTCTACCTGCACGACGGCGGTAACGAGAACGCGATGGCCGTGGTGGAGGCCGCCGCGCAACTCGGCATCCGGGTGGTGCTGGCGCGGGCGATGTACGACTGGACGGGCGCGCCCGCCCGCTATCAGGAATCGCCGGCCGACAGCGTCCGGCGCTTCCACGAGCTGGACGCGGAGCTGCGGGGCAACCGCCGAGCGTTCGCACAGCCGGCGCCGCACTCGCTGCACGCCGCGAGCCCGGAGATGATCCAGGCCGGCGTGGACATCTCCGAGCGTCTGGACATCCCCTTCCACATCCACGTAGCCGAGGGTGCCTACGAACGGGCGATGATCATGGAGCGCCACGGGATGTCGCCGGTGGCGTTCCTGGATTCCCTGGGCGCCCTCACACCCCGCTCGATCCTGGTGCACTGCGTGTGGTGCGACGAGGACGATCTGTCCCTGATCGCGGAACGTGGCGCGAGGATCGTGCACAACCCCGGCGCCAACGCCTTCCTCGGTGACGGCATCGCGCCGTTCCGCAAGATGCTGCAGCGCATGATCCCTGTGTGCCTGGGCACCGACGGCGGCTGCACGAACTCCCGGCAGAGCGTGTTCGACGACATGCGGATGGCCGCGCTCCTGGCCAAGGCCGTGGAGGCCGACGCCAGTGCGATGCGCGCGCACGACGTCCTGCTGGCCGGCACCGCCCGCGGCGGCGAGATCCTGGGATTGCCCGTCGGACGCCTCGCTCCCGACCACGCGGCCGACCTCGTGGTGCTGGATCTGGACGCACTGAGCCTGCAGCCCTCGATCACCGCGCCGGCCCAGATCGTGTACGCGATGCAGCCCGATGCGATCGCGCGTGTCCTGATCGCCGGCGAGACGGTGGTGGAACGAGGCCGGCTGACCGGTATCGACGAGGCGGAGATCGTCGCGCTCGTCCGCGAGACCACCGAGGGATGGCCACAGCCGGACTAGGAGCGCAGCGGGCGCGTCGGCAGCCGCTCCTCCACCGCGACGCCGTCACCGTCACCGGGCGACACACGGTACGCGGCGGCGCCCGCCCTGGCGGTGACCACCTCGTGGAGGTCCGTGCCAACGAAGTGAGCGGCGACGAGATCCTCGCACGCGACGCCGGGCGGCAGCGTGCCGGCGGCGATCAGGCGGTGGAACGACGGCCGTCGCTCCTTCTCGCCGTCGTAGTGCGGACAGAAGCTGCCGGACAGCAGTCCGAGTCCGTCGGTGAGCGGGTCGGAGCGGTGGGCCAGGAACGAGTCCGTCGTCGAGGCCTCGAACCAGCAGTTCGCGCCGGCCGAGGCGCCGCACAGCACGACGCCGCCCTCCCAGGCCGCGCGCAGCGCCCGGTCCATGCCGTGCACGCGCCAGATGGCGAGGAGGTTCGCGGTGTTGCCGCCGCCGACGTAGATCACGTCCTGGCCGCCCAGGAACGACTCCAGGTCGGCCACCGTGCGATCGAACAGGTCGAGGAAGCTCGGCTCGAACGCAGACGAAGGGAACGCTTCGAAGAATCTGGTCACGTACGTCGAGACCGACGACGTCGCGGTGGGCAGGAAGCACACCTTCGGGCGCGCGGCGTCGACCAGTTCCAGCACGTACGCATCGAGCATCGGGTCGTCCATGGAGAACCCACCGCTACCGATCGCGACGATGTGTCGCTCGGTCACGGAGTGGGGTCCATGGGTATGCGCACACCGCGCTCGCGCGCCACCTGGCGGGCACGCTCGTAGCCCGCGTCGGCGTGACGCACCACGCCCATCCCCGGGTCGGTGGTGAGGACACGCTCCAGACGGTCGCGCGCGTCGTCGCTGCCGTCGGCCACCACCACCATGCCGGCGTGGATCGAGTA
The DNA here is from genome assembly GCA_040002535.1 of Actinomycetota bacterium. Classification (GTDB taxonomy): domain Bacteria; phylum Actinomycetota; class UBA4738; order UBA4738; family HRBIN12; genus JALYMB01. Next base: position 15,735 of record JBDUEF010000020.1, read on the forward strand.
GCCGATCCCGACGCCGCCGCCGTGGTGCACGCTCACCCAGTGCGCACCTGCGGCCGTGTTCACCAGCGCATTGAGGATGGGCCAGTCTGCGATCGCGTCGGATCCGTCGGCCATCGCCTCCGTCTCTCGGAACGGGCTCGCGACGCTGCCGGCGTCCAGGTGATCGCGGCCGATCACGATCGGTGCGGAGAGCTCGCCGTTCGCGACCATCTCGTTGAACCGAAGCCCGGCCTTCGCGCGGTCGCCGTACCCGAGCCAGCAGATCCGGGCGGGCAGGCCCTGGAACGCCACGCGCTCGGCCGCCATGGTCAGCCACCGCTGCAGACGCTCGTCCTGCGGGAAGAGCTCGGCCACCGCGCGATCTGTCGCCGCGATGTCGGTCGGATCCCCTGACAGCGCAGCCCACCGGAACGGCCCCTTGCCCTCGCAGAACAGCGGCCGGACGAACGCCGGCACGAACCCGGGGTAGGCGTACGCCCGGTCGTGCGCCAGGCCGCCGAGCTCGGCGCCCGCGCGCAGGTTGTTGCCATAGTCGAACGTGACGGCCCCGCGATCGAGGAAACCGACCATGGCCCGCACATGCTCGGCCATGCTCGCGTACGCACGGCGGACGTAGTCGTTGGGATCGCGGTCACGAAGCTCCGTGGCGGCGTCCAGGGACAGGCCCGCAGGCAGGTAGCCCCCCAGCGGATCGTGGGCGCTGGTCTGATCGGTCACCACGTCAGGCTGCCAACCGCGGCGAAGCAGCTCAGGCAGCACCTCGGCGCAGTTGCCCAGCAGGCCGATCGACACCGCCTCGCGAGCCGCCCTCGCCTCGTCGGTCCATGTGAGCGCCTCGTCGAGGGAGCTGGTCTCCCGGTCGAGGTAGCCGGTCTTGATCCGGCGCTCGATGCGGGTCGGATCCGCCTCCACGCACAACGCCACGCCGCCGTTCATGGTGACGGCGAGGGGCTGCGCGCCACCCATCCCACCCAGCCCACCGGTGAGCGTGGCCGCGCCGGAGAGGGTGCCGCCGAAGTGCTGCGCCGCGCACTCCGCGAGGGTCTCGTAGGTCCCCTGCAGGATCCCCTGCGTGCCGATGTAGATCCAGGAGCCGGCCGTCATCTGCCCGTACATCGTGAGCCCTGCTGCTTCGAGCTCGCGGAAGGTGTCCCAATCCGCCCACTTCGGGACCAGCATCGAGTTCACGATCAGCACGCGAGGCGCCATCTCGTGGGTGCGGAAGACCGCGACCGGTTTGCCGGACTGCACGAGCAGCGTCTCGTCGTCCCCGAGGTGGGTGAGCGACTCGACGATGGCGTCGAACGCCTCCCACGATCGGGCCGCCCGCCCCGTGCCCCCGTACACGACCAGATCGTCGGGACGCTCCGCGACGTCGGGATCGAGGTTGTTCATGAGCATGCGCATCGCTGCCTCCTGCGGCCACGAGCGGCAGGTCAGCTCGCGTCCTCGCGGGGCTCGGATCTCGCGTGGGGCCATGGGTGGACCTCCTGGTCTGGGCGGGCCGATGATAGCCCGCTTCCCTCCACCCCTCGGAGGGGAGGTCGGGGTAGCATCCGCCTCGCACCCCTCGAGTGAGGAGCCCCCCACTGGACACGATCAGGGTCTTGATCGCCGACGACGAGCCACGGCTGCGCGGGGCGCTCGCCGACCTCATCGCGTCGGAGGAGTCGATGCGGCTGGTCGGCTCGGCCGGCGACGCCGAGGAGGCGATCGCGCTGGCGGAGGCGATCCGGCCCGACGTCGCCATCGTGGACGTGAAGATGCCGGCCGGCGGGGGACCCCGGGCAGCGCGCGGGATCATGGAGGCCTCCCCAGACACCCGCGTGATCGCGCTGTCGGCACACGAAGACCGCGAGACCGTCCTGGAGATGCTCCGAGCCGGCGCCGTGAGCTATCTGGTGAAGGGAACCACCCCCGACGAGATCGTGCGCTCCATCGGACGCGCCGCGCAGGGCCGGGCCAGCCTCTCGAGCGAGGTCATGGACGGCATCGTGCACGAGCTCACCACGAAGCTCCGTCACGAGGAGGTTGCCACCGTCGATCGGCTGACCCGCCAGGCACGCGTGCGGCGCCTGATCGAGGGCGATGGGCTCGTTATGCACTTCCAACCGATCGTGGAGCTGGCCACGGGGGCGATCGTCGGATCCGAGGCGCTCGCGCGCTTCCTCGACGAACCCGACCGGCCGCCCAACGAGCGATTCCGGGAGGCCGCGGACGTCGGCTTGGGCGTCGAGCTCGAGCTGGCCGCGATCCGCTCGGCGCTAGCCGAGGTCGGCAACGTGCCCGCGGGGACCTACATCTCCGTGAACGCCTCCCACCGCGTCGCCATGCATCCGGGTCTGCTGGGGCTCCTGGACGAGGCGCCGGTGGAGCGTCTGGTGGTGGAGATCACCGAGCACGAGCCGGTCGATGACTACGAAACCTTCACCGCCGGCCTGCGGCTCCTCCGCGAGCGGGGGGTGCGCATCGCGATCGACGACGCCGGGGCCGGGTTCTCGAGCCTGCGGCACACCCTGCGTTTGGCGCCCGACATCGTGAAGCTCGACATCAGCATCACGCGCTACGTCGATACCGATCGGGGCAGACGAGCCCTCGCCTCGGCCATGATCTCGTTCGCCGACGAGATGGGCATGGCGATCGTTGCCGAAGGGGTCGAGACCGAGGCGGAGCGTGCCACCATGCAGGAGCTCGGCGTGCCCTTCGGGCAGGGCTACCTGTTCGCCCGGCCGGGCCCCCTGCCCTTCGCCTGAGCAGCGAATCTCGATGGTTGCCTTCGCGCGCACACGCTCTCCTGAAGGTACGGGCTGATCCAGATCCTGTCGCACGAGCTGTTCACCCCCATCACCACGATCCAGGGCTTCGCGCTGTCGGTGGCCACACACGGCTAGCAGTTGAGCGCCGACGAGGTCCAGGAGTTGGGGACGGGTGTGGCCCGGGCGTCGGAGCGTCTGTACCGTCTGGTCGGCAACCTGGCCGCCGCCGCACGACTCGATCGTCCCGGTGTCGAGGTCTCCACCGTCAACGTCGGCGCCGGGGAGCTGATCGACAGGGCGATCCAGGAGTTCACTGCAGCTCGCGGTCGCCTGCTGGTGCAGGAGGTGCCGGCTGCGTTGACGCTGTCGGTGGACGTGGAACTCGCCACGCAGGCGCTCGTCACCCTCATCGAGAACGCGCCGGATCTGTCCGCCGATGACCAGGCGGTGGAGATCAACGCGGACGACGCGGACGGGCGGCTGCGGATCGACGTGGCCGATCGAGGCCCGGGGGTGCCCGAGGAGCAGCGCGAGCGGATCTTCGACGCGTTCACACAGGCGGATGGGGGCGACACGCGCGCGCATGCGGGATTGGGCATCGGGTTGTTCCTGACGCGCCGGATCATGGCGGCCCACGGCGGCGACATCTCGCACCAGGATCGGGAGGGCGGCGGCAGCCTGTCCTCGCTGGCGTTCCCCGCCATCTCGGAGATCGATCAGCGTCCGGCCCGAGGCGGGCGGCCGGCCCCGCTCAGCTCGTCCGGCGATCCACGGCCCACGATGAGCCGGCGGAGGTCTTCGTGAAGGACTTCATCTCGGTGGCCACGGCCACTGCCTCGGCGTGATGAGCGAAGGCCCGCATCTCGGTGGTGGCGATGCCGATAGAGATCGACAGGAGTGGGAAACGCTGCATCTCGCCACGCCGGTTCGTCACCTCCACGTATCCGCGCTCTCGATCCACCTCGTCGTACAACGCCGGTGACTCGGCGTCGAAGCGGTCGACGAGCGCCTGGGACAACGGGACGGCGGACTCCGGCGAGCACACGACGACGAAGTCGTCGCCCCCGACGTGCCCGACGAAGGTCTCGCCCGTGGCATGCGTGATAACTACCTCCTGCGCGATGCGGGCGGTGAACTGGATGACCTGATCCCCTCGCATGAAGCCGTAGTGGTCGTTGTACGCCTTGAAGTGGTCCAGGTCGGCGTAGAGGATCGCGAAGGGCCGGTGGCCCGAGACCCGCGCCTCGATCTCCTCCTCGATCCGCACGTTGCCCGGCAGACCGGTGAGCGGCGACTGCGCACGCATCTCGCGTGCTCGGCGCAGAACGCCGCGGATCCGTGCCAGCAGCTCCGGCGTGTCGAAGGGCTTGACGATGTAGTCGTCGGCGCCCACCGAGAAGCCCTCCAGCTTGTCCGCCGAGAGGCCTCGGGCCGTGAGCATGATGACGCTGACGGAGACCGTCCGGGGGTCCTGGCGGAGCCGGCGGGTCAGCTCGAAGCCATCCATGTTCGGCATCATCACGTCGGCCAGCACCAGATCGGGGCATCGCTCCCGGGCCGCCTCCAGAGCCTGCACGCCGTCACCGGCCACCCGCACGTCGTAGCCCGCGGCGCGAAGCTCGATCTCCAGCAGCCGAGCGATGAAGGGGTCGTCATCGACGACCAGCACGGTCTCGCCGGCGGGCGCCTCCGTCTCGATCAGGTCGTCGTCGGTCACGTAGTCCCCATGCAGCACCCTCTTGCAATCGGCACCTTACCCCCGCAGGTGTAGCGCATCCGGTGATTCACGGCTCGGCTCCCGCCCGTGCCTCGGGCCCCGAGCCGGGGTCTCCGCGGCGACGATCGACCTCCACCGGGGTCCGGGGGTGCCCTTGGCCACGGCCTTCATCTCGGTGGCGATGGCGACCACCTCGGCCCGATGGCGAAATCTCACACCGCGCTGGAGGCTGCACCGATTGAGATCGTGAGGAGGGGGCACCGCTGGGGACGCCCCTGGCGATCCTCCGCGTCGATGAACGCCCGGGGTGGCGTCCTCGGTGTCGTACAGGGTGGGCGCAAGCTCGGCGAATCGGGCGAAGACCTCCTCTGCGGCCGGTGATCTCGCCGGTCACCCTCCCTCCGCAGGACGCATCCGGCGTAGTTTGGCACGATAGCGACGCGGAAGCGCTGAGCGAAGGGGGTCCCGATGGAGGTGCTGGACACGTTCCTGGATGCCATGGGTGACACCCCCCTGGTCCGCCTCACCAAGGTCACCCGCGGGGTGCGCCCGACCGTTCTCGCGAAGCTCGAGATGCTGAACCCCGGCGGCAGCGTGAAGGATCGGATCGGCATCCGGATGATCGAGGCGGCCGAGCGTGACGGCAGGCTGCGACCCGGCGGCACCATCGTGGAGCCCACCTCCGGCAACACCGGCCACGGCCTGGCGATCGCGGCCGCCATCCGCGGGTACAAGTGCATCTTCGTCATGCCCGACAAGATGAGCCAGGAGAAGGTGGCGCTGCTGCGGGCGTACGGCGCCGAGGTGGTTATCACCCCGACCGCCGTGGCGCCCGAGTCGCCCGAGAGCTACTACCGCGTGGCCGACCGCCTCACCGAGGAGATCCCCGGCGCGTACCAGCCCAACCAGTACTTCAACCCCGAGAACCCGAAGACCCACTACGAGACCACGGGCCCGGAGATCTGGGCCCAGACCGACGGAACGGTCGATGTGTTCGTCGCCGGTGTCGGTACCGGCGGCACCATCACCGGCGTCGGCCGGTTCCTGAAGGAGCAGAAGTCCGACGTCGTCGTCGTGGGCGCCGACCCCGAGGGCAGCCTGTACTCCGGCGACCAGCCGCGTCCGTACCTCACCGAGGGCATCGGTGAGGACTTCTGGCCGGACAGCTTCGACCCCACCGTGGTCGACCGGTACGTGCGCGTGTCGGATCGGGACGCCTTCCGAACCGCACGGGCGGTCACCCGTCAGGAGGGGATCTTGGTGGGGGGCTCCTGCGGTTCGGCCGTGCACGCGGCCCTGGAGGTCGCTCGGGATCTGGACGAGACGAAGACGGTGGTGGTGCTGCTGCCCGATACCGGCCGGAACTATCTGACGAAGCTGTATTCGGATTCCTGGATGTTGCAGTACGGCCTCTTGGACCGCCCCGATCTGGTGCGGGTCGAGGAGGTGCTGGCTGCCAAGGGTGGCGCGCTGCCGTCGATCGTGACCGTGGGGGCCCACGACAAGGTCCGCCAGGCCGTCGACCTCCTACAGGAGCATTCGATCTCGCAGGCGCCGGTGGTACGGGAGGAGGGTGCTGGCGTGAGCGGCTTCGTCGGCTCCATCCGGGACCGGGAGCTGCTCGACCGTATCTTCCGCGATCCGGACGCGTTGCAGGCCGACGTTGCCGAAGTGATGGCGCCGCCGATCCCCATGGTGGAATTCGACGATCCGGTGGAGGACGCGTTCGCCGAGCTCGAGAGACAGCCGGCGGTCCTGGTCACCAAGGCGGGTCAGGTGCTTGGCGTGCTCACCCGCAGCGACCTGCTCGAGTTCCTCGCGCACCGGCGACGGATCTCGCGCTGAGCACCGTGCGCGCGCTCGGTGTGGACGTCGGGGGGAGCCGCAAGGGCCTCGATCTCGTGGTGCTGCACGATGACCGCGCGGTCGTGCTGACCGAGTCGCGGGCCGGCCTCGATGACGTCGCGTCGATCGTGCGGGACGTGGGCCCACAGATCGTGGCGATCGACTCACCGCCGGCGTGGAACGCCGGCGCGAGATCGCGCCGCACCGAACGGCAGCTCGCGGAGCTGGGCATCAGCACCTTCCCCACGCCGTCGGCGGCCGGCAGCGAGAAGCCCTTCTTCGACTGGATGAAGGCCGGTATGGCCGTCTTCGCCCTCGTCGCGGAGCTCGGCTACCCGCTCGACACCTCCGGACGGCGCGGGCGGCGGGCCATCGAGGTCTTCCCGTACGGCAGCGCGGTGGTGCTGTCGGGCGGCCTGAAGCCCCGCGGGATGCGGGCGCGGGATTGGCGGGAGCGCGTGCTCCGCGCCCACGGGGTCCGCACGGACGCCCTGCGAACGTTGGACCAGATCGACGCCGCCCTCGCCGCGCTGACCGCCCTGCTGGTGGCGGAGGGCCGCGCCACCTATCTGGGCGATGATGCCGAGGGCGTCATCGTGCTGCCGGTCGTGGCGCCGCTGCCGCGCTACCGCCCGGGCCCCACGCCTGCCGACGACGAAGAGCGGCTCTTCCGATACTGCGCGTGCGGATGCGAGCGCCAGGTGGTGCCGCCTCGCGAGTTCGTGAGCGGACACGACGGACGGTACAAGTCCATCCTGTGGGACCGGGTCCGGGAGGGCCGGCGAGCCGAGGAGGAGCTGGGGCGACGACGATGGGAACGACCTCCGGAGGTGCGATGAGGTTCGAGACGAAGGCGATCCATGCGGGACAGGAGCCCGACGAGGTGTACGGCGCCGTCAACGTACCGATCTACCAGACCTCCACGTACGCGCAGCACAGCGTGGACGCGCCGAGGGTCTGGGACTACGCCCGAGGCGGGAACCCCACCCGGGAGGCGTTGCAACAGGTGCTGGCCGCCCTCGAGGGGGGCGAGCGAGCGTTCTGCTTCGCGAGCGGTCTGGCCGCCGAGACCTGCCTGCTGCTCACGCTCCACCCCGGGGACCACGTGGTGTTGGCCGACGATGTGTACGGGGGCACGTACCGGTTGCTCACCCGCGTGCTCGGGGAGTGGGGGCTCACCGTCACCGCATGCGACCTCGCCGACGAGGACGCACTGCGGGCCGCGATCGACGTGACCACGCGCCTCGTCTGGGTCGAGACGCCCTCCAACCCGTCGCTGAAGATCGTGGACGTGGCCGCGGTGGCCACCGTCGCGCACGCGGCGGGGGCCCGTGTCGTCGTCGACAACACCTTCGCCACCCCCGCGCTGCAGCGGCCCCTCGAGCTCGGCGCCGACGCGGTCGTGCACAGCGTCACGAAGTACCTCGGCGGTCACTCGGACCTGATCGGGGGCGCCGTCGTCACCAGCGATCCCGAGTGGATCGAGCGGCTCGCCTTCCTGACCAACGCGGTCGGCGCCGTGCCGGGACCGATGGACTGCTATCTGGCTCTTCGCGGCGTGAAGACCCTCGCCGTGCGCATGCGCGCCCACAGCGCCGGCGCGCAACGCATCGCCGAGTGGCTGAGCGCCCATCCGAAGGTCGAGCGTGTGTACTTCCCCGGCCTCCCCGCGCATCCGGGCCATGCGGTTGCCGCCCGTCAGATGTCGGACTTCGGAGGGATCGTCTCGTTCGCGGTCAGCTCCGCCGAGGAGGCGATCCGCGTGGCCGGCGGCACGAAGCTGTTCTTCCTGGCGGAGTCCCTCGGCGGCGTCGAATCGCTGATCGAGGTCCCCGGTCCGATGACGCACGCCAGCGTGGCGGGCTCCCCGCTGGAGGTTCCGCCGGAGCTGATACGGCTGTCGGTGGGACTGGAGCATCCCGACGACCTGATCGCCGATCTCGAAGCCGCGCTGGCCTGAGGCCGTTACCGCACGACCAGCTCTCCGCCGGCGTCGAGCCGGAGCGCCACCGAACGAAGCGCCGGCGGGCCCGGCACCACACGGATCGGCACATCCTCGCCGTCGATCCAGTCGCGCATGCGCTGCGGGTCGCCGGCGATCTCCGCCCACGCGATCCCCTGCACCTCGACCCGATGGTCGGCGGGAGATCTGCCGGGGTGGCGCGCAGGCGGGACCTCCCACGCGATGAAGAAGGGGAGCCCAGGGGCACGTTGGGGCGCATCGATGCCGGCGCCGCGCCACCGGACCTCGGCACCATCCGGTGTCGTGCGCGAGCCGGGCTCGACCACCAGGCCGAGCCGTGCCGCCGTGGCGTCGATGTCGTCATCGGCCAAGCAGAGGGAGAACCAGCCGTCGGCGGCCTCCGTCACAGCCAGCAGCGCGCGCCCCAGCACGGTCCGGGCCGCCACCTCCGGCTCCGCCACCGACAGCAACTCCAGATAGTCGGGCCCAAGCGGGACGATCCGGTTCGCGGTCCCCCATCGGGGATGCCGACCGCCTGGCGAGGACACGAGGCCGTAGGTCTCCTGCCACCGCGCCGCGGCGGCGTCGAGATCCCGGACGGCGAATACGGCGTGGTCGATGCGATACGTCACGGACCGGCGACGGTACGCCCGCCACGAACCGGCGGTCAACCGACCGCCGCTACACTCGACACGTGGTTCGCCGCCGCCTGTCCCCCATCCTGCTGGTCCTCTCGCTGGTGGTGGCGGCCGAGGCGCCCGTGGCGGCCGCGCGCGCGACACCGCAGCTGGTCGTCGGGAACCTGGCGTTCCCCACCAACGTGGCGCTCGCTCCCGACGGCCGCATCTTCTTCACGGAGAAGGAGACCGGCGACGTGCGCATCATCGAGGACGGCCAAGTCCTGCCCGACCCATTCACGCACCTGGACGTGGTCGGTGGCGCGGAGACCGGACTGCTCGGTATCGCGCTGCACCCCTCGTTCCCCGCCCAGCCGTGGGTGTACCTGTACTACTCCGACGCCGCCGACGGCCGGAACCGCCTGATCCGCATCCTGGCCGACGGCGACGCCGCGTCGGACCGTCAGAACCTGATCGACGGCCTCACCACGGTCAACGGCTACCACAACGGCGGCGACCTGGTGTTCGGTACCGACGGCTCCCTGTTCCTGTCGCTCGGCGAGGCCCACGAGGCCGATCGCGCGCAGGATCCGAACGACATCGGAGGCAAGATCCTGCGCATCGAGGCCGACGGCACCCTGCCGCCCGACAACCCATTCGGTCCCGACAACCCCGTGTACTCGATCGGGCATCGCAACTCCTTCGGCCTCTGCGTCGATCCGGCCACGGGCGACCTGTGGGAGACGGAGAACGGCCCCGGCAGCGACGACGAGATCAACCGGATCGTGGGCGGCGCCAACTACGGATGGCCCGAGCAGCTCGGGCCGGGCGGAGCCCCACCCCTGGTCGATCCGGTCGTGGACTACCGTACCGTGATCGTGCCGACGGGCTGCGCGGTCAGCCAAAGCTCGTTGTTCGTGGGTTCCTACGCCACCGGACTCCTGCACCGCATCGCGCTGCCGGCGGTCGCCGGCGCGGTCGTCGACGACGTCGTCGCCCGCTTCGACCACGGCATCACGGACGTGCAGGTGGGTCCGGACGACAGCCTCTACGTGGCCACCTCGAACGCGATCTGGAGGATCGCGGGCGACGCGACGTCGATGTCGCCAATCTCGGTTCCCTCCACCTCGGCAGCGCCGACGCTCCCCGGTCTCGCTGAGGACGAGGGCTCGCTCACGGTGCGGCTGCTGGCGGCCGCGGCCGCCGTCGCGGCCGCATTCGGCCTGGCCATGCGATCGGCCGCCGGCCGCCGGATCCGGCGCGGGAGGCGGAGCGGCGGTGAGGAGGATGCAGACGCAGGGCCGGACTCTGGCTAGCCGCCCGACCCCTCGCCGCCCTCCCCACCGGAGACCTGGACACCACTCCATACCGAGCTCGCGCCGGAGTGGCCTGCCCGGTACACGGAGATGCCGGAGAGCACGGAGGACACCAGCACGACGACGGCGATGATCGCCATCACCGGGTCGCGCCACGTCCCCTTGTCCGACGAGGTCACGGCTGCTGCGTCGCCCGCGGCAGCCATGCGGGTCCGCCGGCGGTCGTACAGCATGAGGGCCAGCACCGCGAGGAAGAAGACGGCGACGTAGGGTCGAGCCGCCTCGCCCAACTCGGCGTGCACCTTCACGAGCTCGGTCTCTCTGACGCTCTCCTGGAGCGCCTCCCCACTGCCGATGGCGAGCTGCACGAACAGCAGCGACACCCCCGCGGCGATCACCACCAGCCAACCGATCCTGGCGCGCCACGACGCGGACAGGACCATCAGGATCGCGCCGATCGCGGCGATGGGCAACAGCACCACCGGGATGTGGACGATCAACGGGTGGGCGGGCAGACCGAACAGCTTGGAGATCTCCATCGCGTTCCTCCTTCGTGCTTCACCCCGGGGGCTCCCGCACCCTGGGGCCAGTCGCCCTCGATCAGGCCTTCGGTCGCTTCATGTAGGCCACCGTGCTGGTGCCACCCATCGGGTTCTGTAGCTGGGCGACGCTGACCAGCTCCCACCCAT
>JBDUEF010000021.1:0-26423 GCA_040002535.1 Actinomycetota bacterium
GTGCCCAACGACTACTACATCGTGAACGACAACCCGAAGCTGCGGACGGTGCCGGTGGCCGACGACGCCGAGGTCCTCGTCTACGACTGGTCCACGTGCTGCGACACGTTCACCCACGCCACCTTCGACGCGTTCGCCGGGTACATCGCCGATCCCACCGCCGACTTCCACGGGAAACTGTCGCCGTACTGGATCCGCGTGAAGGGCGGCCAGATCGTGAAGATCCAGGAGCAGTTCCTGCCCTAGACGCGCGGCTGTGAGCTCCACGGCGAGGCCCGGATCAGATGAACAGCTGGATCGCACTCTCCTTCATCTCCAGGAGCGCGGTTGCGGCGCCGATCGGCTCCTCGAGACCGTCGATCATGTCCTCCCGCGTGAGACCCAGTAGGTCCATCGTCATCTGGCAGGGGATCAGCTTCACCCCGAGGTCCTTCGCGGTCTCGATCAGCTCACTCGGCAGCGGCGTCTTGTAGTCGTTCGCGAGCTTCTTCATCATGCCGCCGCCTGCGCCGGCGAAGGAGAGCTTCGACAGCCTGGCCTTGCCCGGCGAGCCCGGGTTCATCAGGGACAGCATCTTCTGCATCCAGTTGTCGCCGGTGATGCGGGTGCCGGGCTTCACCAACGCGAACAGCCCCCAGAAGGTGAAGAACACGCTGGCCTCCATCCCGGAGGCGGCCGCGGTGGTGGACAGGATCAACGTGGGCCAGATGCGGTCGAGGTCGCCGCCCCAGGCGATGATCGTGATCCGGTTCTTCGTGTGGATACCGGGCGCGGCCTGCGCATGCGCCTCGGCCAGCAGATCGGTGAGCTCGGCGGCCATCGCGCTCACACCTTGCGGATCATGTAGCGGTAGGCGCCGGCGTCCTGGCCTGCCTCCAGCAGCTCGTTGCCCGTGAGCGTGGCCCAGCTCGGCACGTCGGACCGGGAGCCGGCGTCGGTGGCCAGGAGCTCGATGAGGTCGCCACGCTGCGCATCCTTCAGCGCCTTTGCGAGGGACACGAGCGGACCGGGGCACGACTGGCCACGGGCATCGACGGTGCGGGTGATGACATCCATGGGGCGGACCTCCTGAGGGAATCTCGACCAACGGTGCGGGACGGGTGGGCTCGCTCGTGCGGCGCCCGGTCAGAGGTCCGGACAGCAGAGGCGGTCGGGGATCATCGCCGCCACGAGGCCGTAGCACCGTGTGCAGATCATGTGCAGGTGCGAAAGCCTAGCTCAGAAGCCTATGGTCGACCAGCCTTGTTGCAGGTGCGACCTGCGGCTCAGTGCTGAGCGGCGTCCGGTGTGGTGAGGCAGCCCGCCTCTCGACCGAGCTGCGCGAGCCCCTCCAGATCCCCCTCGCCCCAGTCCACGGCGCCGCCCCCGGAGCCCTGCATCAGCTCCCCGTACTCCTTCGTGTGGCCCATCCCCATGACATGGCCAAGCTCGTGCTGGATCGTGAGGCCGACCGCCGAGGGGGTGTCGAAGCCGCCCGGCCCACGGTAATCGGCGTTCAGCGCCACCCAGCCGCTGACGAAGATGTCGAACCGTCCGTGCGTGGGCGCCAGGGGACTCGCCACCCCCAGCGCCACGTCATCACCGCGCTCGAACCGGATCGGGGAGTCGTGAGGATCGGTCCAGGCGATCAGGACCGGCGCCCACTCGTCGCCGTAGCGGGCGGGCTGGTAGACGGAGCGGCCCGGCACCACCTCTTCGTCGGTCTCCCCGTCGTAGACGAACTCGATGCCGGTGGCGTCGGACACGCGTTGCACGGCCTCCTGCGTGTCGGCCAGGGGATCCGCGTAGTTGGCGAGCGCATCGTTCACGACGTAGTGGATCGGCTCGCAGGGGTTCCAGCGAACCGGCTCTCCCGCGATGGTCTCGATGAACGTGTAGCGCGGACCCGATCGAGCCTCCGGCGTCGGCGTGCGCGCCGGGCCGCCGACCACGCTGGACAGGACCAGAGCAACCGCCACCACGATCGCGACGACCGCGGTGACGCGTCGCGCGCGCCCGCCCGGTCGGCGGAGGGGTGGCGGTGGCGGCAGGACCGGGAGCTGCCGCAGCCAGGCGGCGGTGGCTCCCTGGTCGGGACGGGGTGGGATCCACAGGTCCATGGGCGGGAGGGCCTCCTGAGGTCGCGGCGGGTCGCATCGCCGCACCATCACAATCGTAGGACCGCGTGCGTGACTTGAGGAGGCCCTCCGGGTGGCCCTCTACAGCAGTCGGCGCCGGGTGGGCGGCCAGTAGATCAGCAGCACCTTCGCCGTCAGCTCGTCGCGGCCGACGGGCCCGAAGTGGCGGCTGTCCGTTGAGGCGTCCGCGTGGTCGCCCTCGACCCAGTACTCGTCGGGACCCAGGCGCCGGTCGCCCCCGACGCGGTCGCCGGGGATCGCGACCAGGCGTTTCACCATCTCGTAGCCGGGCCGGTCCGGGTGTGCCACCACCATCACGTCGCCGCGGGCGGGCCGCGAGCCACCGAGCGCGAGTGCCCGATCGCCGGCCAGGAGGGTGGGGGCCATGCTGTCACCCTCGACGACCACGCGGAAGGGCCTGCGGCGCACCGTGGTCCATGCGACCACCGCCGCCACCGCCGTACCCGTCAAGGCGACCCCGACCCATCGCCGACGCCGGTGGTACGTTGCCAGCATCACGGGACCCTCGTCAGAAGGAGGCGGCATGTCCATCCTGGAAGCATTCCTCAAGCCGGCCCGCACCGTCCACGCGCACTGCGACCTTCCCTGCGGTGTGTACGACCCGGCGCAGGCTCGGATCGAAGCGGAGTCGGTGAAGGCCTGCCAGGAGAAGTATCAGGGCTCCGACGACCAGATCTTCAAGGACCGCGCGATCAGCATCAAGGAGGAGCGCGCCGACCTGGTCAAGCATCACCTGTGGGTCCTGTGGACCGACTACTTCAAGCCCGAGCATCTGGAGGCCAACCCCAAGCTCCACGAGCTGTTCTGGAACGCCACCAAGGAGGCCGGGAACGCGAAGAAGTCGCAGGACCCGGCGCAGGGCCAGAAGCTGTTGGACGCCGTGGACGAGGTCGCGAAGGTCTTCTGGGCAACGAAGTCCTGACGCTTTTCGGATCGTACGAGCGAGGGCGGGGCCGGATCACGGCCCCGCCCTCTTCGATCCCGGAGCTCGGAGTGCCCCAGGTGGCTCGTCGCCCCACGTCCGGCGGGTTGGGAGGGCTCCCCGGGAGGCGCCTCCCTCCCCATCCGTCTTGCCCGGGGTATCGGCCCGCGCAGCCCCTCGGAGCAGGGACCGAAGGGCGCAAAGTGGCCCTCCGGACGGCTGATAGCCTCCCGCCCGTGAAGGACATCGGCCTGGTGGGCGTGCCGTTCAGCGGGAAGTCCACGCTGTTCACAGCCCTCACGCGTGCGGGCGCTGCCGGCGGGCAGGCGAACCAGGCCGTGGTGCCGGTGCCCGATCCCCGGCTGCGCGTGCTGACGGAGATGGAGCACAGCGCGAAGACCGTGGCGGCACAGGTGCGGTTCATTGACGTGCCGGGCGGCACCTCGAGCGCGCAGGGCATCGCGAAACTCCGGGAGGCGGAGGCCCTCGCGGTGGTGGTTCGGTGCTTCGGCGGCGACGCTACCCCGGCGCCGGAGCTCGCCGACGTGCACGCGGAGCTGCTGCTGGCCGACCTCGCGGTGATCGAGTCGGCACTGGAGCGAGCCGAGAAGCGCGCGAAGGGGAAGGGCTCTGCCGAGGTCGACGCCCTGCGACGGGCGCACGAGGCGCTGTCTGCGGAGACCCCATTGCGCGATGCGAAGCTCGAGACGACCGACGCGGAACATCTGCGTGGCATCGCGCCGCTCACGCTGAAGCCGTTCGTGGTGGTGGCCAACCTGGAGGAGGGGACCGACGTCCCGGCGGAGCTGGCTGCCGACGCGGTCGGTGTGTACGCCTCGATCGAGGCCGAGACCGCCGAGATGGACCCCGACGAGGCCCGCGCCCTGCTGGAGGAGTTCGGCGTGGCCGAGCCGGGGCTCGATCGCGTGATCGCCGCCAGCTACTCGGCCATCGACCTCATCACGTTCCTCACGACCGGCGAGGACGAGACCCGGGCGTGGGAGGTGCGCCGCGGCGCGAGAGCGCCCGAGGCGGCCGGCGTGATCCACACCGACCTCGAGCGGGGGTTCATCCGCGCCGAGGTGATCGGCTACGACGACCTCGTGGCCACCGGCTCGATGGAGAAGGCGAAGGCCGCCGGCAAGATCCGCGTGGAGGGCAAGGACTACGAGGTCGCCGAGGGCGACATCCTCCACGTCCGGTTCGCGGTGTAGCGACGCGCCGGCCGCCGTCGTCGGGCGATGGTCGCTGTCACCACATCCATCACCTGCATCCTGGGGATAGAGGGTCCGGGGGGTGCGGGCGTTTACAGCGGGCCTAGAATCCGCCCATGGCCGACAGCTACCGGATCGGGGAGGCGGCGGAGCTCCTGGGCGTGCGGGTGGAGACCCTCCGCCGCTGGGAGCGCGACGGCAAGTTGCGGACCACCCGGACCTCCGGTAAGCAACGTCGGGTGCCGGCCGCCGAGGTGGCGCGCCTGATCGCCGAGCAACAGCCGAAGCAGGCGATCGCCGCCGCCAGCGCGCGCAACCGCTTCCCAGGTGTCATCACCGACGTGAAGGTGGATGGCCTGGCCGCGACGGTGGAGATCCAGGCGGGCCCACACCGCGTCCTGGCGTTCATCACCCGCGAGGCCGTCGAGGAGATGGGTCTGCGACCCGGCATGGAGGCGGTCGCCACCGTGAAGGCCACCAGCGTCATGGTGAACCTCCCGGAGTAAGCCTCCCGAGGGCCTATTCAAAATATTGGAACCAGCCCCGAGAGGAGTCCGAAGTCAACACCCGTCTTCGGGTCGACATCGCCAGGGAAACCTCGCTATCCTCCGGTTCCAACCTGGAATTCTGCCTATCCGAACCGGAGGCACGATTGACCCGATCTTCGATCGCCGGCACATGCATCATCCTGGCCCTGACGGCCTGCTCGAGCGCACCGATCTCGGGCGGCGAGTCCTCCCCACAGGCGTCCGAGCTCACCGTGTTCGCGGGCTCCTCGCTCACGAAGGGGTTCACTGAACTTGGCGCCGACTTCGAGGCCGCGCACCCCGGGGCCACGGTGACGTTCAACTTCGGGCCCTCGGACGGCCTGGCGGCGCAGATCGACTCCGAAGGCGGGGCCGACGTGTTCGCGTCCGCCAGCCAGACGTGGATGGACGACGTTGCCGGGAAGGCCGGCATCACGGGTCGCACCGACTTCGTGACCAACGAGTTGGTGATCATCACCCCTTCCGACGACCCGGCCGGCATCGGCAGCCTCGACGATCTGGCCAGCCCGGGCGTGCAGGTCGTGCTGGCGGCCGAGGGCGTGCCGGTCGGTGACTATGCGCGCGAGGCGCTCACCAACGCGAAGATCGATGGCGCGGTCCTGGCCAACGTGGTGTCGAACGCCGAGGATGACGCCGCCGTCGTCGCCACGATCATCTCGGGGGAGGCGGACGCCGGCATCGTGTACGTCTCCGACGTCACGGCCGAGGTCGCGCCCGGCGTGCGCTCGGTCGAGATCCCCGACGACGTCAACGTGATCGCCACCTACCCGATCGCGATCGTCGACGGCTCCTCCAACACAGAGCTCGCGCAGCAGTGGGTGCACTTCGTGACCACCGGCGACGGGCAGACGCGGCTGGTCGGGGAGTTCGGCTTCCTGCCGGCGGCCTGACCGGACGCCGAAGAGCCATGCCGCATCCACCACGCACGCGATCCACGCCAGCCGTCGTCGCCGGGCTCGCGGCGGCAGGCGCGGCGTTCGTGCTGCTGCCCCTGCTCGCGCTCATCGTGCGGGCGCCCTGGTCGGACGCGTGGTCGCTGGTCTCCAGCGAGACCGCGCTCACGGCGCTTCGGGTGTCGGTCGTGGTCTCGCTGCTCGCCGCGCTCCTATCGGTGCTGCTCGGCGCGCCGCTGGGGTGGATCCTGGCGCGCGCGCGGTTCCGGGGCCGATCGGTGCTGCGCGCGGTCGTGATCCTGCCGCTGGTGCTGCCGCCGGTCGTGGCCGGCATCGGCCTGCTCGCCGCCCTCGGGCGGCGCGGACTGGTGGGGAGGCTGCTGTACGAGGCCGGGATCCAGCTCACGTTCAGCACGGCCGGCGCGGTGGTCGCCGCGACCTTCGTGTCGATGCCGCTCGTCGTGATCGCCGTCGAGGCCGGGCTCCGCTCGCTGGACGAGCGACTCGAGGACGCCGCCGCCACGCTCGGCGCCTCGCCGGGCTTCCGCCTGCGGCACGTGGTGCTCCCACTGCTGCGGCCGCAGCTGGTAGCGGGCGCGATCCTGGCCTGGGCCCGGGCGCTCGGCGAGTTCGGCGCCACGATCACGTTCGCCGGCAACCTGCAGGGCCGGACACAGACGCTGCCGCTCGCCGTCTTCGAGGCCCGCCAGACCGACCCCGGCGCCGCCATCGTGGTCTCGCTGCTGCTGGTGGCGCTCTCCGTCGGCGTCCTCGTCGCGATGCGCGATCGGCTGCTGGCCCGATGAGCCTCGAGGTCGACGTCCGTGTCGCGGCCGGCGCCTTCACGGTCGACGCCACGTTCGAGGCCGGCGCCGGGACCGTCGCCCTCCTCGGCCCCAACGGCGCCGGCAAGTCCACGGTCGTCGGCGCGATCGCGGGACTGCGAGCACCGGAGCGCGGACGGATCGCGCTGGACGGCCGGGTGCTCGAAGACGTGGCGGGCGCCGTCCACGTGCCACCGCAGGATCGCCGTATCGGCGTCGTGTTTCAGGACCGCCTGCTGTTCCCGCACCTCTCGGCGCTGGACAACGTGGCGTTCCCGCTGCGTGCAGCGGGAGCGTCGCGGCCCGACGCTCGCGAGCGGGCCGGCCGGCAGCTGGCGCGGACGGCACCCGGCGTCCGCCCCGACGCGGGGCCCGCCGACCTGTCGGGGGGCGAGCAGCAGCGCGTGGCGCTGGCGCGCGCGCTGGTGACCGAGCCGCGGCTGCTGCTGCTGGACGAGCCGCTCGCGGCCCTCGACGTGGCCGCGCGCACCGCCGTCCGTCGGATCCTGCGCGAGGTCGTCGCCGCCTTCGAGGGTCCGTGCGTGCTCGTCACCCACGATCCCGTCGACGCGCTCACGCTGGCCGCGCGTGTGGTCGTCGTCGAGGACGGCCACGTCACGCAGTCCGGCACCCCCGACGAGCTTCGCCGGGCGCCGCGCAGCAGCTACGCGGCTGCCCTCGTCGGCACGAACCTCTTTCGGGGACCGGTGGAGCCCCTGGAGCCGGGCGTGGGCCGCCTCCGCGCGGCCGACGGCGAGGTCCTGGTGCCCTGGACCGGCCCGTCCGCCGACGACGTGGCCGCGCTCCTGGATCCCGTCGACGTGGCCCTGCACCTCCTTCCGCCCGAGGGCTCGCCTCGCAACGTGATCGAGGGTCGCGTGACCGAGATCGTGATCGAGGGCACGCGCTCGCGCGTACGCGTGGACGGTCGACCGTCACTGGTCGCCGAGATCACGCCCGGCTCCGTGCAGCGCCTGGGTCTGCACGAGGGCGACCGGGTGTGGGCCTCGTTCAAGACCGTGGAGGTTCGGGTGGAGCCGTTGTGAGGCTCACCGACCACGCCCCAGCAGGTACGCTTGGCCGGTGAAAACGACGCCGATGGAGACGCCCGAGACCTCCCCCGAACCCGCCGGCCCCCCGCAGGAGAAGAAGCACCGCAATCCGGTCCTGCAGTTCCTGGGAGAGCTGCCCGGCCTCATCGTCATGGCCTTCGTGCTGGCCATCCTGATCAAGACCTTCCTGTTCCAGGCCTTCTTCATCCCCACCGGCTCCATGGAGCAGACGCTGCTGCCGGGCGACCGGGTGCTGGTGAACAAGATCCCGTACTACTTCGGCGATCCCGCGCGTGGCGACATCATCGTGTTCGAGAACCCCAACGGCACCAGCGGGCCGGACCGTGGCGCGATCGGCGGCTTCCTGAGCTGGCTCGGCCAGGGGCTTGGCGTCTCCGGGCAGTGCGACCCCGACCAACCCGAGTCCGGATGCGAAACCGACTACATCAAGCGGGTGATCGGGCTTCCCGGCGAGACCGTCGTGGGCAAGAAGGACGGCGTATACGTCGACGGCCAGAAGCTCAACGAGCCGTACCTCGACGGGGTACGCACGGCGCCGTTCGAGGCGCACACGGTCCCGGCCGGTCACCTGTTCGTGATGGGGGACAACCGCGGAAACTCGTTGGACTCCCGGTTCAGCCTGGGCTACGTCCCGATCGACAACGTGATCGGAAAGGCGTTCGTCATCATGTGGCCGCCGTCCCGGGCGAGTCTGCTCCACTAGTCTGTTCGAGACTAGTAGGTATGACCGCTGCGGTCGGACCCACCGGTCGCTCCGCCGGGACGAACAGGCGCGCGAAGGACCACACCAGTGACGCGATGCCGAACGCGGCAAGCCAGTCGATCAGCGGGGGCGTGTCCAGTGCGAAGAACTCCCGGGTCGCCGGCACGATCAGCACGGCGAGGAACAGGCCGGCCATCGCCCAGATCAGGGCCATCCGGCGGACCGTGAGCGGAGCGGCGACGATCGTCAGTACCAACAGCCCGATCCAGGTCAGCACCATGACCGCCGCCGTGCGTGCTTCACCGAGGGTGGACGCGGCCTGCTCGTCGACCAGACGGTAGGCCAGGAACGTGGCGATGGCCGCCAGCGCCCCGGCCGGGATCGCGAACCGCGCGACGCGGCCCAGGAACCCTGGGCGCGCCCGCTCGCTGTTGGGCGCGAGCGCCAGGAAGAAGGAGGGGATCCCGATCGTGAGCGCGCCGACGAGCGTCAGGTGCCGCGGCAGGAACGGGAACACCATGCCCAGCACGCCGACCGCCAGGGAGATCACCATCGCGTACACGGTCTTCGTGAGGTAGAGGCCTGAGGTGCGTTCGATGTTGCCGAGGACGCGGCGTCCCTCCGCCACCACCGGCGGCAGCGCATCGAAGGTGGAGTCCAGCAGGATCAGCTGCGCCACCGCGCGCGAGGCTGCCGAGCCGCTGCCCATGGCGACGCCGATATCGGCGTCCTTCAATGCCAGCACGTCGTTCACGCCGTCGCCGGTCATGGCCACCACGTGCCCGCGTGACTGCAGCGCGTGCACCATGTCGGACTTCTGCCGCGGGGTCACGCGCCCGAACACCGAGTGTGACTCCATGAGATCCGCGAGCTGGGCGGGATCCTCCGGCATGGTGCGCGCGTCCACCGGCTCGTCGGCGCCCGGCAGGCCCAGCCGCTCGGCGATCGCCCCCACCGTGCTCGGATGGTCGCCGGAGATCACCTTCACCTTCACGTCCTGCGCCGCGAAGTACCGGAGGGTTTCCGCGGCGTCCGGGCGCGGCCGGTCGCCCAGGATCACCAGTGCCGCCGGCACCAGGCCCCCCGGCAGCTCCTCGCCCGACAGGCCCGCGTGGGTGCGTGCCAGGAAGAGCACTCGACTCCCCTCTGCGGCGCTGGCCTCCGCGCGCTGGCGGATGGCTGGGTCATCGCCCGCGGAGGCAAGAAGGATGTCGGGCGCTCCCAGGACCCAGGTCCCGTCCGGGCCGAACGACGCCGCGCTCCACTTGCGTGCGGAGGAGAACGGCGTGCTCTGTCCTGGGGCCCAGTCCCGCGGTGGATCGGCGAACCGCTCACCGATCGCGGCGAGCGTGGCGTTCGGGTTTGGGTCCGCGGCCGCGAGCGCCGCTAACGCCGCCTCGTGGGGCAGCGTGCGGTCCAACACCTCGATGCCGTCCACCACGAGCCTGCCCTCCGTGAGGGTGCCGGTCTTGTCGATGCACAGGGTGTCGATGCGCGCCAGCCCCTCGACAGCCTGCAGCTCCTGCACCAGCACCCTGTGCTTGGCCAGGCGGATCACGCCGACCGCGAAGGCCAGGCTGGTGAGCAGCACCAGGCCCTCGGGCACCATCGCCACCGTGCCCGCCACCGAGGAGGCCAGCGCGGCGCGCAGGTTGTTCTGGCTGCGCAGCTGGCTCACGAACAACAGGGCGGCCGTCGGCACGATCGCGAACGTCACGACCGTGAGGATCTTGTCGATCGCCGAGCGGAGCTCGGAGTGGGTGAGGCTGAAACGTCGGGCCTCCTCCGCCAGCGACGCGGCGTAGGCCTCGCGCCCCACGCGGGTGGCGCGGTACGTGCCGGCGCCGGCCGCCACGAACGATCCCGACAGCACCTCGTCCCCGGCGGCCTTCACCACCGGATCGGATTCACCGGTGATCAAGGATTCGTCGATCTCGAGACCTGTGGCGTCCAGCACCTCGCCGTCCACGACGATCTGGTCGCCTGCGCGCAGCGTCAGCACGTCGTCCTGCACCACCCCACCGATGGCGAGCTCCGTCTCCCGGCCGTCGCGGATCGCGCGCGCCCTCGGCGCCGTCAGCACGGTGAGCTGATCGAGCGTGCGCTTGGCGCGCAGCTCCTGGACGATCCCGATGAGGGCGTTGGCCACCAGCACGAAGCCGAACAGCGCATCCTGCGCCGGTCCGACGATCAGGATGATGGCCAGCATCCCGCCCAGCAGGGCGTTGAAGCGGGTGAACACGTTGCTGCGGATGATCTGGGTCACGGTGCGGGTGGGCGCCGCCGGTACGTCGTTCACGTCCCCACGCGCGGTCCGCTCGGCCACCTCGGCCGCGGTGAGTCCCCGGAGCGTCGCGGAGTCGGTCGCCACGACATGCAGCGTAGCGGCTGGCGCCGCGTATCCTTCCCCGCGTGAGGACGTGGCTGGTGTGGATCGCCGTGGCGGTGGTGGTGTGGCTCGTCGCCATCGTCGCGTTGTTCTTGGCGGGGCGCCGGCTGGCCGCGAAAGAGCTGGCCACGCTCCTGCCCAACCTGGTGCGCATGTGCCGCACGCTCCTGCACGATCCGCGCGTCCCCCGTGGCTCCAAGGTGCTGGTGGGTCTGGCGGTGGTCTGGTTCGTCTCGCCGATCGACCTGGTCCCTGAGTTCATCCCCGTGCTGGGCCCCCTCGACGACGCCGTGCTGGCCGCGCTGGTACTGCGACACCTGGTGAAGCGCGCGGGCCGCGATGTCGTGGCGGAGGCCTGGCCCGGCGACCCCGCCACGCTCGAGCGCATGCTCCGTCTCGCGCGCGTGCGGTAGCGGCGTCCGCTCACCGCGATCCGCCGCGATGAGATGCGGCTCTCGCTGATCATCGAAAGGAGCGGGCGCCCTCAGGCTTTCAACGGGAGGAACCGGTCCAGCACCGCGTAGTCGGTGATCATCCGCTCCGGGTCCTCCCCTTCGGTGACGATCCGCTCCAGGTCGCCCTGGCCAAGGAAGCGCGCCGCCTCCGACAGGTAGGCGATCTTCGCGGGATCGAAGCCCATGACGCGCGCGGCCACGACATCGGTCGCCACGGGATCGTCGCCGAACACCAGCACGCCGCTGGTGACCGGCGTGCCGGAGATGGGCCCGTTGCCCTCCATGCCGACGATGCCGTCCACGATCGCGTAGTCGGGCCGCACCGCCGCGGCGACATCCACGATCGCCCCCTCGAGCCCCGCCCAGTGCAGCGCATTCTTCGGCCACCCGTACACGCGTCCCGGCATGCACCCGAAGCAGTTCTTCAGCGACAGCGTGACACCCGCCCAGTGGTGGGTCTTCATCTTCGGCATCGAGATGACGATGTCGGCGTCGGTGACGGCGCGCGGCAGCCACACCTGCCCCAGCTCGGTGTACCTGCTCTGCAGGCGATGTGCGCCGATCCCGTCGGCGTTGAGGTCGACGAACGGCGCGTCGACGGCCTGCAGTGCCTCCAGCAGACCAGAGCGCGCCACCACGTACTGCATGTCGCGGCGGTGGCCCGAGCCCTCCGCAACGACCACCTCCGAGGCGCCGGCGCGGCGGAGCGCCAGCACCGTTGCGGCGATGAGACGGGGATCGGTGTTGATCGAGGTGCCGGCGTCGAACTCCACTAGGTTCGGCTTCAGCAGCACGCGGGCCCGGCCAACGTTGGCGCCGATCAGCCGCAGCCCGTCCCGCACGATCTGCTCCAGCCCGTCGTCGTAGGTCCTCGCACCCAGCAGGGCGACGCGCGCGGTGCCCCGCGGGCGGAACGCAGACGGATTCCACGGCTCGGGTCTGCCGGACTGCGACAGCAGCCTGGTGCCCGCAAGGCCGGCGGCGCCGATCGCCACACCGAACCCTGCGCTGCGCGCGAGGAATGCCCGCCGATCCATGCGGGCGGCACCGTGGGCGCTAGTCGCGTGTGCGCGATGCTCCGGGGACGGGAGATCACCGGGATGCGCGACATGATGGGTCACCGCGAGACCACCAGTCGCTCGAGCGCCGGTCCGGTGGCGATGGCTGCCCAGGCGAGCGAGACCGTGTCCCCCAGGAGCCCGTCGGTGGCGGCCAGCTGCTGCAGCGCCACCTCAGCCTCCCGTGCATCGGGATCGTGGTGCAGCCGGAGCGCCGCCGTCGCCATGGCAAGGGAGAGCCCGCCCTGATGCTCCTCACGCCACAGACGCCGGAGGGCGGCGAGTCCCGGCTCGACGATCGCAGCGTCCGCCCCCTGCAGTCCGAGCAGGGCGGCCGCCGTGGTCTGGGCGAACCCCGGCAACTCCGTACCCAGCACGACGGGGTTGCCGTAGTTCCACCCGCCGTCGGCGCACTGGCGGTCGGCGAGCGTCGCCAAGCCGTCGGCGATCGCGGCGGAGTCCGGACGAAGCACCCGCAGCGCCAGCAGCGCCCTGCCGGTGGGCTCGGTCCAGCCGAACGTGGCTCGCGTCCAGCTCCAGCCCTTCGTTCGCGCATCGTGGGGTACCGAGGGGTCCTCCCCCGTCGCTTCAGCCTTCGCGCTCTCGATATGGTCGAGGGCCCGATCGCGTGCGAGCCCGGCCGGCAGGGCGAGCGCCGCGATGGGCGTGGCGCTGTCGTTGTCCACCGAGCCCAGCGACAGACCGAAGGATCCGTCGGGACGGGCGCGGGCAACCAGCCACGTCACCGCGGCGCCTGCCGCGGGCGAGGGCAGCGCGAGCGCCGCCAGCGCCGTGGGCTCCGGCTCCGAGGGGAGATCGGCGCGCGGTCCGAAACCGCCGTCGGTCCCCTGGTGCTTCCTGAGGTTCTCCGTCAGGTCCGTGGGTGCGCTCGTGTCCATCTCCACATCATCGGCATCCTGGGCCGCACTTGACCGATCTGGGCCGATCGGGTCCGGCCGGGGCTATCCAGGGCGGCGGGCGGCGGCCCACGCGTCGAGGAGCTCCAGCGCCTCGGCCTCCTCGATCGGGCCCCGCTCCAGGCGCAGCTCCATGAGGTAGGTCAACGCCTCGCCGATCAGCGGACCGGGCTCCACGCCCAGACGTTGCATCACCTGGGTACCGTCCAAGGGCGGTCGCATCGCATCCAGGTTCTCCTCCTCGGCCAGGCGGGCGATCCGCTCCTCCAGGTCGTCCTGCAGTGCCTGGAACTGCTTGGCCCGGAACCGGTTCCCGGTGGTGACGTCGGCGCGGGTGAGCTGATTCAACCGGTCCAGCAGGGGACCCGCGTCGCGCACGTAGCGCCGCACCGCGGCGTCGCTCCATCCGTCGCCGTAGCCGTGGAACCGCAGGTGCAGCTCGATGAGCGTGCCCACGTCGTCGATCTCGGCATTGGGGTAGCGCAGCTCCCGCATCCGTTCGGCGGCCATGCGGGCACCCACCACCTCGTGGTGGTGGAACTGCACGCCCTCGGGGGTGATCTGCCGGGTCCTAGGCTTGCCGATGTCGTGGAGGAGGGCGGCGATGCGCAGCACGCGGTCGCCGGCGTCGCAGCCCTCCACCACGGCATAGGTGTGGCGCAGCACGTCCTTGTGCTTGTGGACGGGGTCCTGTTCCAGCGACAGGGCCGGCAGCTCGGGCAGGAACAGCTCCGCGAGTCCGGTCTGCACGGCGAGGTCGAGTCCGCGCGAGGGCTCGGGCGACACCAGCAGCCTGTCCAGCTCCCCGCGGATCCGCTCGGCGCTGACGATGGCCAGACGCTCGCGCATCGCCGCGATCGCATCGACCACGCGCGGCGCCGGCGTCACGCCGAGCTGCGCCACGAAGCGCGCCGCCCGCAGCATCCGCAGTGGATCGTCGGAGAACGCCACCTCGGGTTCACGGGGGGTGTCCAGAAGCCGCTCGGACAGGTGCTTGACCCCGCCGTGCGGGTCGATGAGCGCCCCGTCGGGCAGCGCCAACGCCATCGCGTTGATGGTGAAGTCCCGGCGCGACAGGTCGGTGGTCAGGTCCTTCGCGAACGTCACCGACGGCTTGCGGTGCTCCTCGGCATACACCTCCTGTCGGAAGGTGGTGATCTCCAGGATCCGATCGCCCCGGCGGGCACCCACGGTGCCGAACCGCACCCCGACCAGATACACGCCGTCGGCCCAGCCGCGGAGAACCTTGGTGGTCTCTCGCGGGGAGGCATCGGTGGCGAAGTCGAAGTCAGCACCGGGAGCGAGCCTGCCGAGCAGGAGGTCGCGCACCACGCCTCCCACCAGGTACAGCTGATGGCCGGCAGACGCGAATCGCTCACCGAGCTCGGCGGCGAGGGGGTCGACCTCGAGGACGGCGCCCACGCCGGTATCCCTCGGTTCGGTCATAACCGGTCGAGGATACCCCCCAGGCTCCGGCGCATCGCGGTACCGTCGCGTCGTGCCGGTCTGGCTGGGATCGCTGTGGACGTCGCCGAACACCGCGCTCGGATTGCTGCTTGGTCTGCTCACGTTCCAGGCGCCGAGGCTCGCGCCGGGCGGCGTGATCGTGTTCGATCGCACACCGCGAGGCCTCACGTGGCTGCTGCCACGGCTGCATCGCGCCGCCGTCACCGTCGGGTGCGTGGTCATCTCCGCGCGACCGGTCACCGGCTCCCTGGACGCCCATGAGCGCCACCACGTCCGGCAGCTCCGCGCGTGGGGGCCGTTCTTCGTGCCGGTGTACCTGCTGCTGAGCCTCGTCTACGGCTACCGCAGGCACCCGATGGAGGTGGCCGCACGGCGGGCCGCCGGCGAACCCGAGATCTACGCGTCGAGCTGAACGGCACCCCGCTGCAGCATCCCCCGAAGCGCCAGGTCGAAGTCGTGCGGGTTCGTCGATGCACGGCGGGCGTCGGTGTCCTTCACGAGTCCCTCGCGCACCAGGTGCACCAGCGCCTGATCGAACGTCTGCATCCCGTAGTACCCACCCTCCGCGATAACCTCCAAGATGGACTCGGTCGCGCTGACGTCGGCGATCCGATCGTAGATCCGTCCGTTGGCCACCATGACCTCGACGCACGGCACCCGGCCCTTGCCGTCTGCGCGCACCACGAGGCGCTGCGACACGATCCCCCGCAAGGCACCCGCGAACGAGGTCCGCAGCTCCTTGTGCTGCTGGGGCGGGAACAGGTCGAGGACGCGGTTGACGGTCTCCACGCAGTCCACGGTGTGCAGCGTGGAGATCACGAGGTGTCCGGTCTCCGCCGCCTGGATCGCCGACAGCGCGGACTCCGGATCGCGGATCTCTCCCACGAAGATCACGTCGGGGTCCTGACGGATGACGTGCTTCAGCGCGGCGGCGTAGGAGTCGGTATCGATGCCGATCTCGCGCTGTTCGATGATCGACATGTTGTCGTCGTGCACGACCTCGATCGGGTCTTCGATGGTCACGATGTGAGCCCGCCGCGTCGCGTTGATGTGGCCGATCATCGATGCGATGGTCGTGGTCTTGCCGGTTCCGGTCGGACCCGTCACCAGGACGAGACCGCGGGCCGCGTCGGCCAGCGTGGCCAGGACCGGGGGCAACCGGAGCTCCTCGAAGGTGGGCACCTCCGAGCGGACACGGCGGATCGCCAGGCCCACCATCCCGCGCTGGCGGAAGACGTTCACGCGGAACCGCCCGACGCCGGTGAGCGTGCTCCCCAGATCGGCCTCGCTGCTGGCCGCGAATTCCCGCTTCTTGTGCTCGGACATGAGGATGTTGGCGAACGACTCGGTATCGGCGGCCGTCAACGGCTCGAAGTGCGTGGGGAACAGCGCACCGTCCACGCGCACGAACGGCACGTTCCCCACCTTCAGGTGGAGGTCGCTCGCGCCTCGCTCCACCGTGAATCGCAGCAGCTCGTCGATGTTCATGGCGACGGCGAGCTCCCTCTGGATCGTTCCGACATCACCCCCGTTCCTTCGGTCACCGGAGGCTCCGGCCTGAGCCCCGAACCCCAACCCATTCCCGGGGCCTGCATAGAATCCGCCCATGCCCACCTCGTATCGGGATCGGCTCCCGTGAGCGGCCCCGTGGATCCCTCCTCCCCGGGTCGCTCTCCCCGTCGCCGTCGTCGGAGGCGCCGGGGCCCGGTTCCTCCCGTCGAGGCCGTCGAGACCGGCGTCGCGGAGGGGCCGGCCGCCACCGCCGCAGAGGGGGTGCGCGGCGGTGCGAGCAGGCCCGTGCGCTCCACGCGCAGGGAGGTGTCCGCCGGCGGTGTCGTGTACCGGCGCGAAGGGGACGACGTCGATGTGCTGCTGGCCGCCCGACGGACCCGCCGGGGAGACCTCGCGTGGGGTCTGGCGAAGGGTGGCATCGAGGGTGACGAGACGATCGAGGCGGCCGCCGTCCGCGAGGTCCGCGAGGAGACCGGCCTCCTGGCGGTGATCGAGGACTCCCTCGGCGAGACGCGCTACTTCTATGTCTGGGACGGCGTGCGGGTTCGCAAGGTGGTGCACTTCTTCCTCATGCGCGCCGTCGGAGGCGACACGGAGGACCACGACGATGAGATGGAGGACGTCCGATGGTTCCGGCTGGAGCGAGCCTTGAAGCGAGCCGCCTACCGCGGCGAGCGCGAGGTCCTGCGTCGCGCGGCCGACCGATTGCGATGACGGGGCTCCAGGCGCTCGTCGGCGTGGTGGCCGGCTTCGTCTCGGGGGTCCTGTCGGGCATGTTCGGGGTCGGCGGGGGGATCATCATGACGCCGGCCGTGCAGGTGCTTCTGGGGGCGCCTCCCATCGTCGCGCTCGCCACGCCGTTGCCCGCGATCTTCCCGACCGCCCTCACCGGCGCGGCGACCTACGGACGGGCCGGCCAGATCGACGTCCGAGCTGCGGCGTGGATCGTGGGTCCGGGGGTGACAAGCGCGATCGCGGGGGCCGCGCTCACCGACCTGATACAGACGCACGTGCTGTTGATCGTCACCGCCGTCCTGCTGGCGTGGCAGGCGGTGGGCATCCTGCGCGGCAGGTCCCGGTCGGACGCGTCCGGAGGGCCGGGTGAGGGCACCCCATGGCGGTTCGCGGGCGTCGGCCTCGTGGGGGGGTTCGTCTCCGGTCTCCTGGGGATCGGCGGCGGACTCGTGATGGTCCCGCTGTTGGCGGGTGTGCTGGGCGTGCCGCTGAAGCGCGCCCTGGGAACCTCGCTCCTGGCGATCGTGGCGCTGGTGGTGCCGGGCAGCGTCGTGCATGCGGCGCTGGGTCACATCGACTGGGCGATCTGCGGCGTCATCGTGCTGGGCGCGGTGCCGGGCGCTCGTGTGGGCTCGACGCTCGCGCTGGGGACCCGCGAGCGCACGCTGCGCCTGTTGGTAGGGTCGTTCATGCTGGTCGTCGCGGTCGCATACGGGGCGGTCGAGGCCGTCCACCTGGTTCGGGGCTGAACGGATGGTGGGTGAGCGGAGCATCCGAGGGCGCATCCCGCCGATCGTGCTCGCCCTCCTGCTTCTGCCGCTCCTTGGCCTGGCCACCTCCACCGCTCGCGCGCAGGATGCCGGCATCGTGCTCACGCTCGCGCGGCAGACCTCCTTTGCCACCGCCCAGGATCCAGTGGTGGATCTCGCCGTCACAGCGACGAACACCGGCGGCACCGCGCTGACCGATCTCTCGATCGGCCTGCTGCTGGGGACCGAGGTCCGCACACGCGGGGACGAGCAACTCTCGATGGACCCGGCCGTTCCGTTGACCTCGTTGGACAGTGAGACGCGCGCGCAGGAGGGCTCGCTGGAGCCAGGCCAGACCAGGACCTTCGCGACCACCGTGGATCTGACGGCCTTCCACGTGAGTCAGACCGAGTCGCTGATCTACCCGCTCAGCGTCGATCTCCGCAGCCGCGATTCGGTGCTGGCGGAGCTGCGCACGCCCGTCCTGTTCTTCTTCCAGACCCCGGTGCAGCCGCTCTCGTTCGCCTGGACGATCGAGCTGGCCCCACCGATCACGTTCGCTCCGGACGGGTCGTTCGCCGACGACACCATCGAGGGGGCGATCGCCCCGGGTGGCAGGATCGCCGAGCAGGTGTCGTCCCTGCGAACCCTTGCGAACGCGGGCACGGCCGCGAACGTGGTGCTCTCTCCGGTGCTGGTGGACACGCTGCAGCGGATGGCCAGCGGCTACGTCGTGGGCGAGCGGCGGGTCCCGGCCGGCCACGGGGGCGCGGCGGCCGCCCAGCAGCTCCTGGCCTCGCTGCACGTGAGCCTGCACGCCCCCGCGGTGGTGGTGTCCGCGTACCCGTTCGCTGCGCCACAGCTCCCGTCGTTGCTGCGCAGCGGACTCAGCCGCGACCTGGACCTCCAGATCGATCGGGGCCGCGATCTGGTGGGCTCGGCCCTGGACCTCACTCCTTCGTCGGCTGTGGCCCGGGCGCCGGAGGGCGAGCTCGACGAGAACACGATGCAGCGACTGGCGGCCGACGGTGCCACCACCCTGCTGGTCGACGCCGGCACCATCGAGCGTCCTGCCCAACCCAAGGACTTCGCGCCCCCGCCGACCGCCTCGATCGATCTGCCGGGCGGGGGCGACCCGATGACGCTGGTGCTCCCGGACCCGGGCACCCAGGCCGTGCTTGCGTCGGACGTGGCCCTCGCCGACCCCGTCCTGGCTTCCCAGCAGGCGCTGGGGTCACTGGCGGCGGTCTGGCAGGAGCAGCCGGTGCCGGACGCCCCGCGGGGCGTTGCGGTGTCCCTCACCGAGGACCTCGGTCTCCCGGCCGGCTTCTGGGACGCGTTCACGCGCCGCATCGAAACCGCCCCCTTCCTGGAGCCCGTGAACGCCGAGGAGCTCGTGTCGCGGATCCCGCCGGCCGTCGCCTCGGACCTACCTGCGGCCTCCAGTGCGGTCTTCCCGTCCGAGTACGTGGGCGCGATCCATCAGGAACGGCGACGCATCGACGCGTTGCGGTCCGTGCTGCCGGGGGATGTAGCGCTGGCCGACGAGCTGTCGCAGGACCTGCTGTACGCCGAGGCCGGCGTGTACCTGAGCGACCCCGACGCCGGACGTCGCTGGATCGACGCGGTCGACGCCCGGACCCAGACCGTCTTCTCACGTGCGACGCCGGCGTCGGGTCAGGCGTTCACGCTTGCCTCCGGCAGCACCGCGATCCCGCTGCTGATGCCGGGCAGCGAGGGACCACCGTTGACCGTGCAGATCGAGCTGCAGTCCTCGCAGCTCCGGTTCCCCGACGGGGCCGTGCAGACGGCGACGATCGACGGCGAGGATCGCTCCTTGGTGTTCCAGGTGCAGGCGACGGGGGCCGGACAGGTGCCGCTCGTGGTCTTCGTTCGAGCGCCGAACGGGCGGATCCTGAGTGAGAGCAGGTTCGTCGTGCGCTCGACCGCGTTCAATCGCATCGCCCTCGCCATCACTGCGGCGGCGGCGCTCGCGCTGGTGGCGCTCTGGCTGAGGAGGCTGGTCGCACGTCGACGAACGGCCTGACCCCCGAGTCCGGCGCCGCGCCCCGGACGGACGGAACCCGCCCACCGGAGGCCGGGGACTCCCGCGAGACGTTCGTTCGCAACACGGCCGTGATGTCGGTCGGCACCGCGCTCTCCCGGATCACGGGCTTCCTGCGTCTGAGCGTGGCGGCGTGGGCGCTCGGCAACCTCGGCGTCGCCAACTCCTACAACCGGGCGAACACGACGCCCAACATCATCTACGAGCTGGCGCTCGGGGGGATCCTCACGTCGGTGTTCGTCCCCGTGTTCGTGGACTGGTTGCACTCCCGCGGTCGCGAGGAGGCCTGGGATGTGGCGAGACGCGTGCTGACGCTGGCGGTGGTCGTGCTGGGGGCGATGGCGGCGTTGGGTGCGATCTTCGCCCCGCAGATCATGCGCCTGTACTTCTCCCAGACACCACACGCAGAGCAGGGGATCGCCCTCGGCACGTTCTTCCTGCGGTGGTTCATGCCGCAGGTCGTCTTCTACGGCGTTGGCGCGGTGGCCGGCGGCCTGTTGAACGCGCACGGACGATTCGCGGCGCCGATGTTCGCGCCCATCCTCAACAACCTGGCCGTGATCGCCACGCTGATCGTGTTCGCCACCGTGCACGAGGGCGACCCCACGATCGCCACGTTGACGTTCGCACAGAGATCGATCCTGGCCGCGGGTACGACGTTGGGCGTTGCGGCCATGACGCTCGCGCTCTGGCCATCCCTGCGGCAGATCGGGTTCCGGTGGCGTCCCCTGTTCGACTGGCGGCACGAGGCGGTCCGCCGCCTGGCCCGACTGGCCTCATGGGTGGTCGTGTACGTGGTCGCCAACCAGGTGGCCTTCCTGGTGGTGCTCGTCCTGTCGGGACGCCAGCAGCAATGGTTCATCGTGTACTCCTACGCGTTCATCCTGTTCCAGCTCCCGCACGCGATCTTCACGGTGTCCATCTTCACGGCGCTGCTGCCGCGCATGTCCGCAGCGTGGGCCACCGGCGACCCTGCCCAAGTGCGCTCGCTCCTGTCCCGTGGGCTCCGCGACATGTCGGTGATCGTGGTGCCGGCCTCGCTCGGCTACCTGGCCCTCGCGCATCCGATCACGCGGCTGATGCTGGAGCACGGGCACTTCTCCGCCGGCAGCGCCGAGCTCACCGCCCGTGTGCTGCAGGCATTCGCGGTCGGCCTGCCCTTCTTCTCGGCCTTCCAGCTGTTCACGCGCACGTTCTACGCGATGCAGGACTCGCGCACTCCCGCGCTCGTGAACGTGGCCGCTGCCACGGTGAACATCGCCGCGAACCTGTTCTTCCTGGAGGTGGCGGGGTGGGGCGTGGCGGGCCTCGCGCTCGGCCACGCGACGTCCTACCTGTTCTCCTCCGTGGTGTGCGTGGTGCTGTTGCGCCGGCGGCTGGCCGGTATCGACGGCAGGGCGATCGCTCACGCGCTCACCCGCATCGTGCCGGCAGGGGTGCTCACCGGGCTCGCGGCGTTCGGCGCCTCGGAGCTCCTGGGGCGGC
This sequence comes from Actinomycetota bacterium, assembly GCA_040002535.1. Lineage (GTDB taxonomy): Bacteria > Actinomycetota > UBA4738 > UBA4738 > HRBIN12 > JALYMB01. The sequence goes on from JBDUEF010000021.1 coordinate 21,148, forward strand.
TGGTGGGCGTCGCCACCCTCGCCCAGCAGGTCCTACAGGTCGGGACGGCGGTTCTGGCCGGGCTGCTTGTGTTCGGCGCGGCGGCCCTTATCTTCGGCATCCGAGAGGCCGATGACGTTCGTGCAGCGGTTCTGAGGAGGTTGCGACCATGACGATGGATCGGGTTCAGCGGGACCAGGCCGGCCTCATCGGCAAGATCGCGATCGTGTGGCTGCTGATCATCGCGCTGTTCGTGGTCGCCGCCTTCGACGGCATCGCGATCGTGTTCACCAAGTACCGCGTCGCCGACCTGGCCGGCAACGCCGCGTCCGAGGCGGCCAGCACGTTCAAGGACAGCGGGAAGGCGCAGGTCGCGTGCGCGGCGGCGGTTGCCTACGTGACCGACCATGACGCCGAGGCGAAGGTCCCGCAGGGCGGCTGTGTGATCTACACGGACGGGACCGCCGCGATCACCGTGCGCAGGGACGCGAAGACCCTCCTGGCACAGCGGTTGAGCGTCACTGTGGATCTCACGCACCTCGAGTCGACGGAGAACGCGAGCGCGCCCATCTAGACTCGGGCCCGTGGGAGGTGCCGATCCCGACGACCTGCTGGTCCGCCGCGCCGCCGACGGCGACCAGGCGGCGTTCACTGAGTTGGTCCACCGGCACGAGCGCAGGGTGTTCGCCGTCACGATGCGGATGCTCGGGCGTGAGGAGGACGCGCTCGACGCCACGCAGGACGCATTCCTGACCGTCTTCCGCAAGATCGGGCAATTCCGAGGCGAGTCGGCCTTCTCCACCTGGCTGCACCGCATCGCCGTGAACGCCTGCTACGACATCCTGCGCAAGAAGGCGCGCCAGCCGGCGCTGCACCTGGCGACGGAGGACGACCGGCCGAGGGAGGAGGGGCCTCCGGTGGCCGATCACGCCGGCGCCGTGGCGGGCGAGCTCGACGTCGCCCGGGCGCTGCGCGAGGTCCCGGAGGATTTCCGCGCCGTCCTGGTGCTGGCCGACGTGCACGACCTGGCCTACGAGGAGATCGCGGCGATCCTCCAGATCCCGACCGGGACCGTGAAGTCCCGCTTGCACCGAGGCCGCCTGGCCCTGGCGCGGGCGATGGGTCTGGAGGCGGCCGAGAGCGGCCGGGAACATGGGGCCGCCGCCACGCCGTCGGAGGAGCCATGAGCAGCCACCTCAGCGACGACCTGCTGACCGGGGCGGTGGACGGCACGCTGGCTCCCGTTGACCGCGACCCCGTGGAGGCCCATCTCCGCTCGTGCGCCCGATGCCGCGGCGAGGCCGAGACCGCCGCCCGGGCCCGGAGCGTCCTCGAGGCGCTTCCCGCGGAGCTCACGCCCCCCGTCAACATCGCCGCGGCCGTCGTGACGGCCGCGGGTGGCACTGCACCGCATCCCGCGGCGGCCCCACGCTGGTACCGCACGGCGGGCCTCGCGGCCGCCGCCGCAGCGATCGCCCTGGCCGTGTTCACCGTGCCGCACCTCACCCAGGACGAGGGCCCCTCCGATACCAGGGCCGCGATCGGAACGGCGCCGCAGGAGGCGGGCGTGTCGGCGGTCGGTCAGGAGGGTCAGGGGGCGTTCGCGGTCCCCACGCTGGAGACCGTGACCACCGACTTCGACCACGGCTCGCTCGTGGCGCTGGTCCAAGAGCGGCAACGGGCGACGGTGACTCCGTCCCTCGATGTCGGCTCGTCGATCCCCACCATGGCGGCGGCATCGCCGGCAGACGAGGCGCTGGCCTGTCTGCTGGCGGGTTCGGCCGGGCAGATCGTTCCGGACGACGGGGTGGAGCGCCTGCTGGCCGCCACGTTCGAGGGGACACCCGCCTACATCGGGCTCGTCGTGACGGGTCCCGCCGACGATGCACCGGACGTCCGCGTCATCGCCGTCGCCTCCGACGGTTGTCGTCTCCTGGACGCCGCCTGAGTGCCGGCGCCGCACCGGTCACCGGAATAGGCGCGCGTTCCTGCCTGTGGGAGGATTCCGACGATGTCTGACACCCGCAGCGTGCTGATCCTGGGGAGCGGTCCCGCCGGCTACACGGCCGCGCTGTACGCGGCACGCGCACGCCTGCGACCGCTGGTGCTGAAGGGCCTCGAGGCCGGCGGCCAGTTGACGCTCACCACCGAGGTGGAGAACTATCCCGGGTTCGCCGACGGGATCTTGGGCCCCGAGCTGATGGAGCAGATGGAGAAGCAGGCCGAGCGGTTCGAGGCGGAGCTGCTGCATCAAGGCGCCACGCGCGTCGACCTGTCCGCGCGACCGTTCGGTGTGTGGGCGGGCGACCACGAGTACCGCGCGCAGACCCTCATCATCGCCACCGGCGCCAGCGCCAAGTGGCTGGGCGTGCCCGGCGAGGACACGCTGCGGGGCCGAGGCGTCAGCAGCTGTGCGACCTGCGACGGCTTCTTCTTCCGCGATCGCCAGCTCATCGTGGTCGGTGGCGGCGACACCGCGATGGAGGAGGCCACCTTCCTCACGAAGTTCGCCAGCAAGGTCACGGTCGTGCATCGTCGGGACGCGTTCCGTGCGTCGCAGATCATGGTGGACCGCGTGATGAACGACCCGAAGATCGAGGTCGTCTGGAACGCGACGGTCGAGGAGATCATTGGGGACGGCGCGGTCAGCGGCGCCCGTCTGAAGGACACCGTGAGCGGCGAGGAGCGCGAGCTCGCCGTCGACGGTGTGTTCGTGGCGATCGGCCACACCCCCAACACGTCGCTCTTCGAGGGCCAGATCGATCTGGAGGACGGCTACATCCCGGTCCAGGAACCACGCACCCTCACCAGCGAGCCCGGGGTGTTCGCCGCCGGCGACGTCGTCGACCGCATCTACCGCCAAGCCGTCACCGCCGCCGGGATGGGCTGCAAGGCCGCGATCGACGCCGAGCGCTTCCTGGCCGCCGAGGGCACCCACCACTGAGGGGAGCGCGCTGAGGGAATCCGGCGGGATGCCTGCGCGTTGAAGCACCCAAGCGGTCCGTGGCGACCCGCGGGCCACCGACGAGGGACGAAAGGAGCAGCGATGGCCAACATCGGAGACGTGACCGACCAGGAGTTCCAGGGCAAGGTGCTGGACTCGGAGACGCCCGTGCTCGTGGATTTCTGGGCCGAGTGGTGCGTGCCGTGCCACATGGTCTCGCCCACGGTGGAGGAGATCGGCACCGAGCAGGGCGAGAACCTTCAGGTCGCGAAGCTCAACATCGACGACAACCCCGACGCCACCCGCACCTACGGGGTGATGAGCATCCCTTCGCTGATCCTGTTCAAGGATGGCGAGGAGGTGGCGCGTGTCGTGGGCGCGAAGCCGAAGGAAGCCATCCTGCGCGATCTGACACCGCACCTGGGCTGAGCGCGAACGGTTGTCGCCTCCTGCGACGCGGGGGAGACTCAGCGGGTGCGTATCTACCGCATGGGTGACACCGGGCTCGAGATCCACGACATCCAACAGCGTCTGACGGCGCTCGGTCTGCCTGTCGAGGCCTCTGAGCTCGAGGGACGTTTCGGGCCCTCCACCGACGCCGTGGTCCGCCGGTTCCAGGCGCAGCGGAGCCTGCGCGTCGACGGTCTCGTCGGCCCCGACACGTGGCATCAGCTGGTGGAGGCGGGGTGGTCCCTGGGCGACCGCACCCTCTATCTCCGATCGCCGAGCTTCCGCGGGGACGACGTCCGCGCCCTGCAGCGACGACTGAACAGCCTCGGGTTCGACGCGGGTCGCGAGGACGGATTCCTGGGTCCCCTGACGGACGCAGCGCTGCGGGAGTTCCAGCGCAACGTCGGGCAGGAGCCCGACGGCATCGTTGGGCCCGACACCCTCGCGGCGTTCGACCGGCTGCGGCCCTCGCTGGACTCGCCGAGCCGCGCGGTGGTGCGCGAGGCCGAGACGCTGCGCGACCCGCAACCCGGTCTGTCCGGTGCCGTCATCGCGATCGATCCCGCGGGCTCCGATGCGGCCAGCTTCGAGGTGGCGTCGATGTTGGCCGCCGAATTGGGACGCCTGGGCGCGAAGCCCGCCGTGCTCCGATCTGAGACGGAGGACCCCACACCCAGCGAGCGAGCACGGGCTGCGAACGAGGTGAGCGCCGCGGCCTGCGTCTCGATCCACGTGGATCCCCAGCGCGTCACGTCGGGGCCCGTGTGCTTCTCGTTCGGCAACGCCTCGACGCACTCCCCCACGGGCACCCGTCTGGCCCAGTTGATCGTGGAGGAGCTTGCGATGGCGTCCGGCACAGCGGGAACGACGGAGCGACTGGCGGCGGCGTTGCTCAGAGAGACCAGGATGCCTGCGGTGCAGGTGGATCCGGCCGTACACGGCGAGCTCGACCCCGGCATGGCCGCCCGTGCGATCGCGACCGCGCTGGTGAGATTCTTCGCCCCGAACCCCTAGAGTGGGCGTGATCCCTGGCCGCGGGCTCGACTCACCCAGGCCAGGATCACGCCCAGCACCGCGCCCAGCGCGACCGCGCGGATCCGACGTTGCGACTCGGTGGGCGTATACCTGGGCGGCGGCATCGGCGGCTAGGGTAGCCTTCACCATGCGGTTGCGTCCGAGGGGGAAGGTTCAGGAGGAGGAGGCGACCCGGGTTCGCCCGTGCCCCAAGGAGGCAGCCCCTCACCGTCGGACGGTTCCATGATCCTGCCGGTGCCGGATCGGCAACCGCACACCCCTCGGGTCGGGGACGAACGCGAGCTGCTCACCGCCACGGTCGACTACCAGCGGGCGGTGCTGCTCCGCAAGGTGGGCGGCCTGGGCGAGGACGACCTCAGGGAGGTGATGACGCCCTCGGGCTTGACGCTCCTGAGCCTCGTGAGGCACCTGGCATTCGTGGAGCGGTACTGGTTCCAGGTCGTGTTCGCCGGTCAGGATGCGGAGCTCCCGTGGAGCGATGCCGACCCGGACGCAGATTGGCGCCCCGAGCCGGGTGAGACGGCGCCTGAGATCGTGGCGCTCTATCTCGCGGAAGCAGAGATCGCAAGGCAGATCGCGGCGGCGGCAGATCTCGACGCGATGTCGGCACACGAGAACGTGCGGGTGTCGATGCGATGGATCCTGCTTCACATGTTGGAGGAGCTCGCCCGGCACCTCGGGCATGCAGACCTGATGCGCGAGAGGCTCGACGGAGCAACCGGCGACTGAGGTCGCGGGCGGCCGTCGGCCTCCCTTCTGAGATTGCGACCTGCGGCGATGCTAGGCTGACCGTCTCCATGGCGGAGCTCCCGATCGACCGTTTCGTCCATCTGTACGCCCAGCGCACCGCAGGCATGTCGGCATCCGA
>JBDUEF010000022.1:0-26022 GCA_040002535.1 Actinomycetota bacterium
GCCTTCCCCCCCGGGTGCCCGCCATCGGGGCACTACGTCACCGCGTCGATGGGCTTGGCATCGGCGGGACCGGCGATGTTCTTGACGTAGGGCGAACGATCTGGCGCCGATCACTGGAGAATTGGGGCGTCCGCCCCACAGGTGCGGCATTCGGCCCGCTGCGAATGGCATCCTCCCTACGAGGGATCGTCGACGAAGGGTGCGATGCGGATGGCCCGCGGATCTGCGCGGCCGAGTGCCCGGGGTGGGATTCGAACCCACACGTCCCTCTCGGGACAGGCGCTTTTAAGGCGCCGTCGTCTGCCAGTTCCGACACCCGGGCGGGTGCTCCCCTCGACGTTACAGGAGCCCCCGCTCCATTTGGGAGCGGTACCAGTCCGCGGTCCGGCGGAGCCCGTCGGCGAAGCCGAACGCAGGCGAGTACCCCAAGACCCGGTGCGCCGCCTCGATCGAGGCATGGCTCTCCCGCACGTCACCCGCCCGCGGTGACTCGTTCACGGGGGGCACGCCCGTTCCGCCCGCCGCCGCCTGGACCTCGGCGTGCAGCTCGTTCACGCTGTGCCGCCGGCCGCACGCCACGTTGAACGCCTGACCCCACGCGTCGGGTGAGGAGTCGGCGGCCAGCAGGTTCGCCTGCACGACATCCTCGACGAAGGTGAAGTCCCGCGCCTGCTCGCCGTCGCCGAAGATCGTGGCGGGCGTGCCCTCGAGGGCGGCTGCGATGAACCGCGGGACCACCGCCGCGTACTCCGCACGCGGGTTCTGTCCCATCCCGAAGACGTTGAAGTACCGAAGGGCGACCGTCGGCAGCCCGTAGCTCTCCCAGAACGCCTGCAGGTATCGCTCCCCCGCCAGCTTCGAGACCCCGTAGGGACTGATCGGACGGCACAGCAGTTCCTCACGTGCCGGCAGAGCCGGCGCGTTGCCGTACACGCTGGACGACGAGGCGAACACGACCCGCTGCACGCCGGCGTCGCGCGCGGCCATCAGAACGTGCAGCGTGCCGTTCACGTTGACGTCGTTGGTGGCGATCGGATCCGCCACGCTGCGCGCCACGCTGGGGATGGCCGCCTCGTGGAATACAGCCGTGCAGCCCTGCGTGACTGTCCGCACGCCGTCGGCGTCTCGGACGTCGCCCTGCACGAACTCCAGATGGTCCATCGTGCCCTCGAGATTCACCAGCCGGCCCGTGGACAGGTCGTCGAGGACCCGCACCCGAAGCTCCCGAGCTACGAGCGCGCGGACGAGGTTGGAGCCGATGAAGCCCGCCCCGCCCGTCACCAGGCACAGGTCGCCAGGGCGTAGGGTCGCCGGTCCCCTGTCGTCCCCCATCTCTATCGCCGCTCCACCCGCCGGACGGAACTCCCGTCGCGCCACGACTCGATCACCAGCTGCTCGGCCCCGACGTCGACGCGCACCCACACGATCTCGTCGACGTCCACGCGGTAGACCTCGCCCGGGGGCGGACCGTCGGCGTGACGTTCGTCGCCGGCGACGAGCTCGGCCATGGCGCCGGGTTCGGTGACGTGGATCGCGCGCCCGGAGATGCGCGCGTCCCCGCCGGCCAGCTCGGGATCGGCCGTTGCGGAGTGCAGCGCGAGCCGGGGGTCGCGCTGCAGGTCCACCGACTTGCGGGATCGGGGCATCATGCCCAGCCAGACCTCACCATCCTTGAAGGTGACCTCGACCCCGCTCAGACGGGGCGATCCGTCGGCCCGAAGGGTGGCCAGCACCTTGTGCCGGTGGGCGTCGAAGCGTTCCCTGACGGCAGTGGCGAGCTCGGGTGCGGCGCGCGCGACCTCCTCCCACGACGGCATGGCCGCATCATAGGCGCGACCATCCTGGCCTCAACGCGCGAGGTCCGCGCGGTCCTGCATCACGTCTGCCAATGCCCTGACATCGCCGACCGGGATGGTTCCCGACCCGGTCACGACCAGCACGAGGTTCCCGGTCCGCCACGCGTACACCGTGACCTTCTCGCCGTCCGCGAGGCCCCGGAGCCCCTCCGAGGAGGCGCCCAGACCCTCGGCGTCGATCCGCACCTCATCGGTCAGCTCGAACGCCCGGAGGTTCGCCACGTACCGCAAGAGGGTGGAGTCGGCGCCCTCCGGCGTCTCGAAGACGGCGGCGATCGACTGCACGAACGTGGCGCCGTGGCGCGCCTGCAGGGTGGGGTCGCCGAGCTGGTCCTTCGGCACGAACAGCGCCGTGTGGGCCCCCACGAACCGATCCTGTCGCAGCGCCGTCAACTCCTCGGCATCGGAGGCGAACTGGTCGATGGTCTGGTCCACCGAGTACTGCGACGCGAACTCGGTGCCGGGCGGCGTGTCACGCCTGCCCAGCACGATGGCGCCCAGATCGTCCTGCGTGAACGGCCGGGGCGCGAGGATCGGGCTCGGGATCACGAAGCTCGTGGCGGGGCTCGGCTGCGGTCGACCGCTCTCGGCCTCGACGGTTCGCGCGGGCGTGCAGGAGGTCAGGACACAGACGGCTCCCAGGAACCACGCGGCTCCACGGGGGCGGGGCGGACTCATCGCGGCGAGGCTACCATCGGTGGATGCGCGACCTGGCCCGGCTCCCGAAGGCAGAGCTGCACATCCATCTGGAGGGGTCGATCCGGCCCGGGACCGTCCGCGAGCTCGCCGAGCATCACGGACGCCCAACTCCCGGCGCGCTCGCACCTACGGGGTGGACGCCGTTCCGGGACAGCCTCCATTTCATCGAGCAGTACGTGGAGGTGTGCGGCCTGCTCGGCGACCTGGAGGACTTCCGCCGCGTGGCGTACGAGTTCTGCCAGGACCTCGCGGCTCAGCAGGTGCGCTACGCGGAGGTCGTGTTCTCTCCCGCTCAGCACGCCGCTCGCATGGGCGACTGGTTCGGTCCGATCGAGGCCGTGCTGGACGGATTGGGCCAGGGCGAGCGGGCGTTCGGCGTGGTGACGCGCCTGTGCCCCGACATCATCCGCGACCTCGGGATGGAGCAGGCGCAACGCACGGTGGAGGTGGCGCTGAAGTTCCTGGGGGGCGGAGTGGTGGCCATCAACAGCGCAGGCAGCGAACGAGCCACGCCCGGTGTGTACGCGGACCTGGTCGCCTCCGCGGTGGCGGCGGGCCTGCACTCGGTGCCACACGCCGGAGAGTGGGCCGGCCCGCAGAACATCTGGGAGACCCTGCACTCGCTCCAGCCGGAGCGCATCGGTCACGGCATCACCGCCGTGCAGGATGCGGCGCTGCTGGCGCGTCTGGCCGACATCGGCATGCCGCTGGAGGTCTGTCCCAGCTCGAACGTGGCGACGGGCGCCGTCGCCTCCCTCGAGGAACACCCGTTCGACCGGCTGCGGGCGGCGGGCGTGGTGGTCACGCTCAACTCCGACGACCCGGGCATGTTCGGGTCGTGGCTCACGAGCGAGTACACGATCGCGCGAGAGGTCTTCGGCCTGAACGACCACGAGCTGGCCGAGCTGGCCCGAGCCGGGGTGCGCTCCTCGTTCGCCGAGCGGGATGTGAAAGCCGGGATCGAGGCGGGGATCGACGCGTGGCTCGCCGGCGAGGCGGCGGCTACGCCGGTCCGTGGATCGTGATCGAGTCGATGTAGAGGGGCTGGGTGGGCACGCTGGCCTCGGTCGACCCCGCCGGCGCGGTGGTGGGCAGCGCCCCGATCCGCTGCACGATGTCCATCCCCTTCGTCACCTTGCCGAAGATCGTGTAGCTCGCGGTCTTCGTGGGATCCAGGTTCGGGGCGGGTCCGAGGGTGATGAAGAACTGGCTGCCGTTGGTGTCGGGGCCCGAGTTCGCGTACGCGAGGATCCCGCCGTCGTCGAACGTGACCTTCTTGTCGATCTCGTTGTCGAACTCGTAGCCGGGGCCCCCGCTGCCGTCGCCGACGGGGTCGCCGCCCTGGATCACGAAGTCGGCCACGATGCGGTGGAACGTCAGGCCGTCGTAGAAACCCTTGCGGGCCAGGAACACGAAGCTGTTCACCCCGATCGGCGCCACGTCGGGGTACAGCTCCATCGTCACCGTTCCGCAGCTCGTCTCCATGGTGGCCGTGTAGGTGGCCGTTGGATCGATCGTCATCTGGGGGGCGGTGTCGAAGGTCGGCTTCTTCTCGCCGGCGGTCTTCGGCACCTTCTCGCTGCACAGGGGCTCGGCGGCCGGTGAGCTGGCGGTCGGCGTGGGTTCCGCCTTCGGCGCGTCGCCGCCGGTGAACGTCACGAACGCGCCCGCTCCCACGGTCAGGACGCCGACCGCGGCGACCGCCCCCAGGATGCGGTTGCGGCGGCGCTCCCGCGCCCGGCGCTCCGCCAGCCGGCGCGCTGCCAGCTTCGCCAGCTGCCGATCCCTCGCACGCTTGTTGCCCATGAGGCGCGAGGTTACCGGATGCCACCGCCGGCGCGTCGCGGTGCCTGCACCTCAGGCGATCCCCAGCGTGTCGAACGCCAGACCGTCGAGGATGTCGGTCTCGCTCACCAGCGCCCGGTCGAACCCGAACCGCCTCATCACGCTCACCAGCACCACGGCGCCGGCGACGATCACGTCCCCCCGGCCGCGCGCCATGACCGGCAGTGCCGCAAGCTCGGCGTTCGTGCGGCGCGCGGCCTCCCCCAGGACCCGCTCGGCGTCGGTCACGGTGAGCCACGTGCGGTGGATGCGATCGGGGTCGTACCGCGTCAGGCCCAGCGAGATGGCCTGCAGCGTCGTCGGGGTGCCGGCGCAGGCGACCAGGGTGCGGGCCCGGTCGGCCGGCACGGCGCGCCCCGCCTCCTCGAGGGTCTCCGCGACGGCCGCCTGAACGGCGGCGAGCTCGGCGGCGGACGGCGGGTCGCTGTGGAGGTGCCGCTCGGTGAGGCGCACGCTGCCCATCTGCGTGCTGACCGCGTGCTCGGCGTGCCCCGGCTCGCTCCCCGTCACGAGCTCCGTGCTGCCGCCTCCGACGTCCAGGACCAGGAAGGGTCCGTCCGAACGGTCGAGCCCGTGGGTGGCGCCCAGGAAGGAGAGGCCGGCCTCCTGCTCGCCGGTGATCACCTCCAGCTCGCTGCCGGCGTGGCGGCGGACGGCGGCCGCGTAGGCCTCCCGCGAGTCGCCGGCGTCGCGCACCGCACTGGTGGCGCCCACGCGGATCCGCTCGGCCCCGAGCGCACGTGCCCGCCGGCAATAGCGGGCCAGCACCACGATCGTGCGGGCCAGCGCCACGGGGTCGAGCCGGCCCGTCGCGTCCACCCCCTCACCGAGGCGGGTGATCAGCAGGTCGCGCGCGATCTCCTGGAACCTGCCGCCGGCGACGGGCTCCGCCACCAGCAACCGGATCGAGTTCGTGCCCTGGTCGATCACCGCCACGCGTCCGGCCGCGGGCGCATGGATCGGCTCCACCTGCCCGGCCACCCACTCGCCCACCGGATCGATCCCGCCCGACAGGTGGTAGGCGTAGTGCGCATGCAGGCACTTCACGCCGGCGCGCGTGCCGGCCACGCCTCCCCCCGACGCCGCCTCCTTGGCCATCTGCGCGCGCTCCTGCGCGTAGGCGCCGTGGGCGTCCTGCAACCGGGAGCCGAAGGCCACGTCGGACTGGGCGCGCTCGTTCAGCCGGGCGATCCACCCGGCGGCCTCGATCCGGGCAACGGCCTTCACGGCCTCGGGGCACGTGAGCCAGAACGTCGTGGGGAATGGGTGGCCGTCCGCGTCGAACGGAGCGTTGCGGATCACCAGCGGATGCCCACCCGAGCAGCGAGCGGCCACCGTGAAGGGAGTGGAGGGATCTCGCCCCAGCTGGTCGCGGACGGCCTCGAGGTCGGCCGCCCGCAACTCGCGGTGTTCGGGGTCCTGCATGCGCGCATGTTCCCACCACGGGCGGGGACGCGGGAGGAGCTGTGGCTCTACTTGCGCTTGTGCTCGACCGCTCGCTTGTAGTCGACCTGGCGCTCCTCGCTGGAGCGCATGAACTTCTTCAGCATCGACTCGAAGCCCGGGTCGGAGCCGCGGCGAGCACGTGGCGGTGCGGGGTCCTGGAGGGCCTTGATCGACAGGTCGATCTTGCCGTCCTCCTTGATGGCCCGCACCTTGGCCTGGACGACGTCGCCCTCTCGCAGGTGCTCGTGCACGTCCTTCACGTAGTTGCGATCGATCTCGGAGATGTGGACCAGACCCAGGCGCCCATCCTCGAGCTTGAGGAACGCGCCGTACGGGGTGATGCGTTCTACGGTGCCGTCCACGACGGCGCCCATCTCTATCTCTGCGATCTCGAACCCCTTCCCAGGGCCCTCGCGGGCCCGCTTCGTGCCGGCCACCGTCCGTGACCCGCAGGGCCGCCACTATGCAACGGGGCGAAACCGCACGTCAACCAGGGTTCTGCCGGGGCAGGACCGGGAGACCGCGGATAGCACCTAGCAATCTCTGGCGGCGGGCGGCGGGCCCTGCTCGGGAACCGTGACGAAGGCCGTCTCGCCGGGCGCCACCATCCCCAGGCATTCACGCGCGAGCCGCTCGAGGTAGGCCGGATCCTTCAGCTGCGCGATCCGTCCATCGAGCGCCTCGTTCTGGCGTTCCATCACCTGGGTCTGGCGCTGCAGCTCGCCGAGCTTCGCCCGCTCGGCCAACAGCGCGCGGAGCGGTGCGATGGCGAACGTGAGGACAGTGAGGACCAGCACCAGCAGCACCGCCGCACGGGTGCTGACGCGGACGCGAGGCTGAGGACGTGTCGCCGCGCGCATACTCATCCGCCGGTCCTCGCCCGCACCGGACGACCGGCGTACCGAGCACCCTCCCCCAGCTCCTCCTCGATGCGCAGGAGCTGGTTGTACTTCGCGGTGCGCTCACCGCGGCTCGGCGCGCCCGTCTTGATCTGCCCTGCGTCGGTGGCCACCGCCAGGTCGGCGATCGTGGTGTCCTCCGTCTCGCCGCTGCGGTGACTCACCACCACGCCGTACCGGTTGCGCGCCCCCAGTGACATCACGTCGAAGGTCTCCGTGAGGGTCCCGATCTGGTTCACCTTCACCAGGATCGCGTTGCCGACCCCTTCGCGCAGACCACGCTCGAGGCGCTCCTGGTTCGTGACGAAGATGTCGTCGCCGACGAGCTGCACCCTGCTGCCGAGCTCGGCGGTGAGGTGGGACCAGCCCTTCCAGTCATCCTCGGCCAGCGGATCCTCCAGCGACACGATGGGGAACCGCTCCAATAGATCCGCCCAGAACGCCACCATGTCGTCGGTGGAGCGTTCCTGCCCCTCCAGGTGGTACATGCCGTCCCGGTAGATCTCGGAGGCGGCCGGATCCATGGCCAGCGCCATCTCGACACCCGGCTCGAGCCCGGCGGCCTCGATCGCCCGCATCAGCAGCTCCAGCGCCTCGGCGCCGGTGGCGACCTCCGGTGCGAAGCCGCCCTCATCGCCGACGCCGGTCGCCAGACCACGTTCCTGCAGGATCGAGCGCAGCGCGTGGAAGCATTCCGAGCCCCACCGCAGCGCCTCGGAGAACGACGCCGCACCGACCGGCATGACCATGAACTCCTGCAGCTCCAGCCGGTTGTTCGCGTGCGCGCCGCCGTTGATCACGTTCAGCATCGGCGTGGGGAGTGTCCGGGCCGCCGGCCCACCGAGATACCGGTACAAGGGGAGACCGGCGGAGTCGGCGGCCGCGCGCGCCACGGCGAGGGAGACACCCAGCAGGGCGTTCGCCCCAAGGGCAGACCTGTCGGCCGTGCCGTCCAGATCCAGCATGGCGCCGTCCACGCCCCGCTGATCGAGCGCGTCCATGCCCCGTACGGCCGGTCCGATCGTGTCGCGCACGTTGGCCACCGCGGTCAGCACACCGCGGCCGCCGTAGGCTGCCTCGTCCCCGTCGCGGAGCTCGAGCGCCTCGTGCTCGCCGGTGGAGGCCCCGCTAGGCACTGCGGCCCGGCCGAAGGCCCCGTCATCCAGCCACACATCGACCTCCACCGTGGGGTTGCCCCGCGAATCGAGGATCTGGCGAGCGTGGACGGAGTCGATCACAGACATGGGGGCTCGATGGTAGCCGACGCAACGGCGCGACCGGGGAGGCGGCCGGGACGCATCGGCGGCCGGCCGCGTCCCTAGGGCCGGCGGGATGCCCGGAAGTAGGCGAGCAGCTCCCCGTCGTCCATCAGCGTCAGATCGACGCCGTCGGCCGCGGCCCGTGCGCGCATCGTCTCGTACCGCTGCGCGAAGCGCGTGGTGGTGCGTCGGAGCGCGCTCTCGGGGTCCACACCGAGTCGTCGAGCCACGGCGGCCGCCGCGAACAGCACGTCCCCGAGCTCGGCCTCGGCCTCCTCGGGGGTGGTGGCGGCCTCCAGCTCTCCCAGCTCCTGGCGAAGCGACGCAAGGGCCGCATCGCGCGTGCGCCAGTCGAACCCGGAACCGGCGGCGCGCCGCTGGACCTTCGAGGCGCGTGCGAGCGCGGGCAGGGACACCGGGATGTCGTCCTCCAGCCCGCCTGCGTCGCCCCCCTTCTCCTCGGCCTTGATCTGCTCCCAGTTCACCAAGACCTCCCGGGCGCCGCTCACCTCGGTCTCGCCGAAGACGTGCGGATGACGCCGGACCAGCTTGTCGATCAAGGACCCCGCCACGTCGTCCACGTTCCACGCGCCGTCATCGGCCGCGATCTGTGCATGGAACACCACCTGCAGCAGGACGTCGCCCAGCTCATCACGGATCGCGTCGCGATCGCCGGCGTCGATGGCCGCCAGCACCTCGTGGGTCTCCTCCAACAGGTGCGCGGCCAGCGAGGCGTGGGTCTGCTCGGCGTCCCACGGACATCCGCCGGTGGCGCGGAGCCGGGCCATGACACGGACCAGCTCCAGCAGCCGGGATCCCGGCTGCGCGTCGACGCTCACGACGAGGGTGCGGGCGTGGCGCCGGACCCGGACGCGGACCCGGTGGCGGTGCTGGTGATGGCGTCCACCTGGCCGGTCTGCTCGTTGAACCGTCCATACTTCGGATCGACCTGCACCTGGGCGTCCGCCACTGCCTTCTTGAGCCACGTGTCGAAGGCCTGCGTGCCCTGTTGCTGCCCCAGGGCCGCCTTCGCGTCGGCGAACGACTGGACCTGCTTGCTCACCAACCGGATCACGTGCCAGCCGAACTGCGACTGCACGGGTGGGGAGATCTCGCCGGGCTTCAGCGCGGCGGCCGCGGCGGCGTAGGCCGCATCGAGGGGCGGTGAGGTGGACGGCCCGATCGCACCGGAGTTGTCCTTCGCGCTGGGGTCGATCGAGATCTTCTTCGCCAGATCCAGGAAGTCCTGCTCGGTGGCGCCGGGGGCGGTCACCTGGTCGTAGGCGTCATTGGCCTCGGCTTGGGTCTTCACCAGGATGTGCTCGGTGTCGATGGTGGTGAACGACAGGATGTTCTTCTCGTACTGCGCGCGGAGCACGGCCTCGTCGGCCTGTTCGGCGCCGATCGCCTGCTGCACCTTCTGGAACAGCAGGATCCGTCCGGCGAGCTCATCGAGCTCGGGTCGCCCGATCCCGGCGCTCTTCAGCTTGGCGTCCACGGCCGGCGCGCCGCCCAGGGATCCCTCCAGGCGCGTCACGATCGAATCCTTGTCGGCCTGCGTGACCGTCAGCTGGTGCTCCTTCGCGTAGGCGTCCACGAAGTGCTCCTCGATGAGGCTCCCGATCGCGAACCGCGCGCAGGCGGCGCGCTCCGTCTCGCCCGCCACCGCTGTTCCGCACGGCTGGCTGTTGAGGCCGGCGAGGAAGGTGAACATCTTCACGTTCTTCGCCACCTGCTCATCGGTGATCTTCTGTCCATCCACCGTGGCGGCGGCCGGACCCGCCGCGGTCCCGGCCGCGTCGCCGCAGGCCGACAGCACGAGCGCCGCCACCAGGGCGAGCGCCACCAGACGAAGGATGCTTCGGGGAGTCACCGACCCAGTGTACGGGAAGACCCCTGGGAGGAAGCTGTGGGCGAGCTGGCGGTCAGGTGGGCGATGGCGCGGACCGCAGGCGCTCGGGGGCCTCCTCGCCCACCGCCTCCGACAGCCACCGCTCCACGTACCGCGCCAGATCCGAGCCGAAGACCCGATCGGGCGTGAGGTTCAGCGTGCGCTTCGCCGCGTGATAGCTCGCACCGAACACGCGCTGGTCCAGGTCGAGCAGGAGCGAGTCGTCGATCGCCACCGGCGTGAGCCGCACCTCCTTCTTATAGGTGGTGATCTCCTCGACGCCCAGCCGTGCCGCCGTGATGCGGAGCGAGGCGACCGCGAACAGGGTCTCCACCTCCGCCGGAAGCGTGCCGTAGCGATCCTGCGTCTCCGTGCGGACGGCGGCCAGGTGCTCGTGGTCCCCGGCGGTGGAGATCCGCCGGTACAGGTCCAGGCGGAGCGCCTCCTGCGCCACCCAGCCCGGAGGCACGAAGGCCTTGAGGGGCAGGTCGATCCGCAACTCGGTCTCCTCCTGCAGCGGCTGGCCCTGGAGCTCCTGCACCGACTCCTGCAGGATCCGGCAGTACGTGTCGAAGCCCACAGCGGCGATATGGCCGTGCTGCTCGGCGCCCAGCATGTTGCCGGCGCCACGGAGCTCCAGGTCGCGCATCGCGATGCGGAATCCGCTGCCCAGCGACTGATGGCGTGCGATCGCGGTGAGCCGTTCGTGCGCCTCCTCGGTCAGCTCGCGCTGCGGCGGGAAGAACAGGTACGCGAATGCTCGCTCCGAGCTCCGGCCCACCCGTCCGCGCAGTTGGTACATCTGCGCGAGGCCCATCAGGTCGGCGCGATCCACGATCAGGGTGTTCGCATTGGGCACGTCCAGGCCGGACTCGATGATGACGGTGCAGACCAGGACGTCGGCCTCTCGGTCCCAGAAGGTCATCATCTGCTTCTCCAGGGCGTCCTCGTCCATCTGCCCGTGCGCGACCACGACGCGTGCATCGGGGAGCTGCTCCTGCAGCCACGCGGCCTGCCGGTCAATCGTGGCGACGCGGTTGTGGACCCAGAAGACCTGTCCCTCGCGCAGGAGCTCGCGCTTCACGGCGCCGATCGCAAGGCCCTCGTCGTAGCTGCCCACGTAGGTCAGCACCGGCTGGCGATCCTCCGGCGGCGTGTCGACGGTGCTCATGTCCCGGATGCCGGTCAGCGCCATCTCCAGCGTGCGCGGGATCGGCGTGGCCGTCATCGTCAGGACGTCGACGTGCGCGCGAAACTGCTTCAGACGCTCCTTGTGCGCGACGCCGAAGCGCTGCTCCTCGTCCACGATCAGCAGGCCGAGATCCTTGAACACCACGTCCTTGGAGATCAGCCGGTGCGTGCCGATGACGACGTCGACGGCGCCATTGGCCAGATCCTTCAGCGTCTGCCGCTGGTCGGCGGCCGAGACGAAGCGCGAGAGCATCCGAACCTTCACCGGATACGGCGCGTAGCGCTCGCTGAAGGTGATGAGGTGCTGCTCGGCCAGGATCGTCGTGGGCACCAGCACCGCCACCTGCTTGCCCTCCATCACCGCCTTGAACGCGGCGCGTACGGCGATCTCGGTCTTGCCGAAGCCCACATCGCCGCAGATGAGGCGATCCATGGGCTTGGGCAGCTCCATGTCGCGCTTGACCTCCTCGATCGTGGTGAGCTGGTCGGTGGTCTCCTCGTGCGGGAAGGCGTCCTCCAGCTCGTGCTGCCAGGGCGTGTCGGGGCCGAACGCGTGACCCGGCACCGACATGCGGACGGTGTAGAGGCGCACCAGCTCGCCGGCCATGTCCTTCACGGCGCGCCGGACCTTCGTGGTGGCGCGCGCCCAATCGCTGCCCCCCAGGCGGTGCAGCCGCGGCGCATCGCCCCCGAGGTACTTCGCCACCATCCCCACCTGATCGCTCGGCACGAACAGCCGGTCCGACTCCGCGTACTCCAGGATCAGATAGTCACGCTCGGAGCCCGCGAGCGCCCGGTGCGTGATGCCGGCGTAGCGGCCGACGCCGTGGATCCGGTGCACGGCGAAGTCGCCGGGCTCCAGCTCCTGCGCGAGGGCGTCGGTGCGGCGGCGTGAGAACCGTGGGGCCGACCTGGTGTGTCGGCGTGAGCCGAAGACGTCCTCCTCGGTCGCCACCGCGAGCTTCCCCGGGGCGAACACGAAGCCGTTGGCGAGCGGTGCCTCGGCGGTGACCAGTGAGCCATCCAGGTGCCCGGGGATGACCTCCCGCACGCGCTCGAGGGAGCCGTGACCACGCGCGGTGACCACGATCGTGTGGCCCTGCTCGGCAAGATCGGCCATCCGCAGCGCCAGCTCGGACGGGTTGCCCTGCGCGGACCCCCAGTCCCTGAACCCGAGGTCGATCCCCTCGGTGAAACCGGTGAGGTCCAGCACCGTGCGCCCCGCCGTCGCCGCGTCGAGCGGCAGGATCGCCGGTGGTCCCGGCCAGCCCGAGGCGTCGGCCAGCGCGGCCGCCTCCTCGTGCGCCTGGTGCGCCCGGTCGCGTGTGCGCGTGGCCTCTGCCAGCACCACCCAGGATCCGGTGGGCAGCAGCTCCGCCGGCGTCGGCAGGTGGTCGAACAGCAGAGGCGCGAGCATCTCGGCTCCCTCTGCCTGCAGGCCGTCGGCCAGCCGCTGCAGGCCGTCACGGAGACGATCGAGATGGCGGGGCGCCTCGGCGGCGGCGCGTTGGCGAAGGGCGTCGTCGGGGATCAGCTCGCGGACGGGGTGCACCAGGACGCTCGCCACCCGCTGGGTGGACAGCTGCGTCGAGGGAACGAACTCGCGCAGCGACTCCACCTCGTCGCCCAGGAAGTCCAGCCGGACGGGGCGGCGGGCCGTGCCGGGGAAGACGTCCACCACGCCGCCGCGGACGGCGAACTCACCGCGGTGCTCCACGACGTCGGCGCGGATGTAGCCCAGGTCGGTGAGGCGTCCGGCGAGGGTGTCGGGGGCCAGCCCCAGGCCGGTGACCAGATCCAGGCCGGGATCGGAGCCGAGCGTCGGGATCAGCCCCTGCATGGCAGCCAGCACCGGCGCGACCAGGACGAAGGGGCGATGGCCGGCGGCGCGCACGCGGGCGACGGCGTCCGCGCGGCGCGCGGCGACCTCCGGCGAGGGAGACAGACCCTCGTAGGGCAACGCCTCCCACGCGGGCAGCAGCGCGATGGCCTCGGGCCCGAGCCAGGCCTCGACCCCGTCCGCCAGTTGCTCTGCCTCATGGGGACCGGGCGCGATCAACAGGACCGGCGTCTCGAGGGCGCGGCTGAGGGCGGCGGCGACGGCGTCGGTGCCGGCGCCCGCTCGGGCCAGGATGGGGCGGTCGCGCGAGAGCAGGACGCGTTCGAACGGCGCGGACGCGACGATCGCGTCGAGCGCGGACCCCAGGATCATGCGGTGGGTACTCCCTCCCTCTGTGCGCCCGCGCCGGGCGAGCGCCGGATGCCGGACGGGCAACGCGAACAGGCCTCGTCGCGCGGCGACGGGCCTCCGGGGCCGAGTGTACGACGGGTGATGCGATGGGTGGGGCCGAGCGGCGGTGGGCCCCGGGTGGTGGGCCGCGTCAGGCGCCGAACACCAGAACGGGCCGGACTAGCAGCGCCGCGTTCGTGGGACTGACACGAGATCTCTGGTTGGTTGTTGTCAGGTGGACGAACGCAACTCGGATAGCCGAACCCGGCCTCGTGCAAGGCTGCTGACACACGCCTGCCGGGGGCCCGGCCGTGTCCGACCGGCGGTGTATCAAGAGCCACATGCAGATAGAGTCGGCGCCCGATAGGCCGCTGGACCCCGTCCCCTTGCTCCTTACCGTCCGTCGCCTGGAGCAGCGGCTGTCGGACTCGATCGACGGCGGGCTGGAAGAGTTCGGCCTGTCGACGTCCCTCTACGTGTGTCTGGAGACGCTCGCTCGGGAGCCTCGTGTCCACGCGAGCCGGTTGGCGCGCAACCTGGGCACGCCCCCTACACCGTGCTTAGCCGCGCGGGCCCGCCCGGTTGCACCGATCCTGCGTACGCTCCAACCCCTCCAGGATCAACGTCCGCACCGCGTCGGCCGCGTCGTCGACCAGCAGTGCCACCTCGGCCTCGGCCCGCTTCGGGAACGGCTCCAGCACGAAGTCGGCCGGGTCCTGGCGTCCCGGGGGGCGTCCGATACCGATCCGCACGCGGAGGAAATCGGGCGAGCGCAGCGCCTGCTGCAGCGACCGCAGACCGTTGTGGCCGGCGGTGGAACCGCCCGACTTGACCCGTAGCGCGCCGGCGGCGAGGTCCAGGTCATCGTGCACCGCGATCACCCGCGAGACGTCCACGTCGTTCTTCCTGGCGAGGCTCGCGTAGGAAGGTCCCGCCTCGTTCATGAAGCGTTGGCTCTTCGCCACCAGCACCCGATGGTCCCCCACGTGGGTCTCCGCCACGTCGATCGGCAGGAAACGGGCCTTGCGGAACCGATCCCCGGTGGCGCGGGCCAACTCCTCGGCCACCATGGCGCCCACGTTGTGACGGGTCCGGCCGTAGCGGTCGCCGGGATTGCCGAGACCGGCGACCAGCCAGTTCATACGCTAGCCCTCGCCGCCCTCCTCGGCGGCCGGCGGCTCGGCCCCCTCCTCGAGCTCCTCGCCTTCGGCGGGCTCCTCCCCCTCGGCGGGCTCGACGACGGCGGGCTCCTCGCCGGCGATCGTCAGATCGGCCTCGGTGCGAAGCACCGCAGGGATGATCACTGCAAGCACGGCCTCCTCGGGGCTCGTGAGGATCGTCACGCCCGGCGGCGACACGAGATCGCTCACGTGCAGCGTGTCGCCCAGGTCCAACCCGGAGACATCGGCCTCGAGGTGCTCGGGGACGTCCTGCGGGAAGCACTCGACCGCGACCTCACGGAGATGATGATCCACCACGCCGCCCTGCTTGACGCCGGGAGCCTCACCGACCGCGATGACCTCGACATCGACCTGGATCTTCTCGGTGCGGCTCACGGCCAGGAAATCCACATGCACGATCTGCCCTTTGACATGGTTCTGCTGCACCTCGCGCGGCAGGACCAGGTGCTCGGTGCCATCGACCATCAGGTCCACCAGGACGTTGAAGCCCGCGCTGGTGTGCAGGGCATGGGTCATGTCGCGCACGTCCACCGACAGCGGCACGGTCTCCTGGTCGTGGCCGTACAGGACGGCGGGGATCCGGCCGGCGGCACGGAGCTTGCGGGCGACGCCCTTGCCGTGGTCGTCGCGGCGCTCGGCCGTGAGCTTGGTCTCCATGGCAGATCTGGTCCTTCGCTGTCTCGAGGATCCGGCGGCCGCTCCTGCGGCGGGCCCGGCGGGACATCGTAGCCGATACGCTGCGGCGACGACCTCCTGCATCCGGGAGCCGCTGACTCGGTGCCGCCCATCCCGTTCGCCACGAGGATTGGTTGAAGCGCACCCCTCCCGTCATCCAGGAGGTCGAGCTCTCCGAATACGGGCCATGAACCCGGATCCCCCCTCAGCCGACACCGCGGCTGTGAAGTCCGTCGACGTCTCGCATCGAGGCGCCTTCGGCGCGATCCTCGGTGTCGCATCGGCGGCCGTCGCCATCGGCCTGGGGCACCTCGTCGCGGGGATCGTCGGCCGGGAGGCCTCACCCGTGATCGCGGTGGGGTCGGCCGCGATCGACCTCACTCCTGAGTGGCTGAAAAGCTTCGCGATCCAGACGTTCGGCGAACGGGACAAGACCGTGTTGCTCGGCGGCATCGCCGTCGTGGTGGTCCTGGCCGCGGTGGCGCTCGGCGTGGTGTCGGTGCGCCGACGCACGGTGGGCCTCATGGGCCTCGCGGTGCTCGGCATGGTCGGCGTGACGGCGGCGTTGACGCGGCCTACCAGCAACGCCGTCGACGCCCTCCCGTCGATCATGGGGGCGCTCGCAGGTGCCGCCACGCTGATCGCGCTGCATCGACGGCTCGCGCCGGCACCCCCACACCCCCCGACCCCGACGGCTGCGATCGGCGTCGAGCGACGCCGGTTCCTCCTGGGAGGTGCCGCCGCGCTCGGTCTGGCCGCGCTCGCCGGCGAGACGGGTCAACTCCTGTCGCGGCGCTTCGCCGCCGACGCATCCAGGGCCGCCGTCACGATCCCGCGCCCTGTCGACCCGGCCGGGTCGGCACCGGCCGGCGCCGACCTCGAGGTCGAGGGTCTGTCCCAGTTCTACACACCGAACGCCGAGTTTTACCGGGTGGATACCGCCCTGCTCGTCCCGGCCGTGCGCACCGAGGACTGGCGCCTCCGCGTCCACGGCATGGTCGAACGAGAGCTTTTGCTGGACTTCGAGCAGCTCATCGCGCGGGACCTGATCGAGCGGGACATCACGCTGACCTGCGTCTCGAACGAGATCGGTGGAGACTACGTCGGCAACGCGCGGTGGGTCGGGGCGCCGCTCGCACCCCTCCTGGAAGAAGCCGGGGTCGATCCGGCCGCCGATCAACTGGTGTCACGCTCCGTCGACGGCTTCACGGTGGGCACGCCGACCGCGGCCGTGACCGACGGGCGCGACGCGATGCTGGCCGTGCAGATGAACGGCGAGCCGCTGCCCCTGACGCACGGCTTCCCCGTCCGCATGCTCGTCCCGGGGCTCTACGGCTACGTCTCGGCGACGAAGTGGATCACCGAGCTCGAGCTCAGCACGTTCGACGCGTTCGATCCGTACTGGGTCCGGCGCGGCTGGGCGGCGCAGGCTCCGATCAAGACCCAGTCGCGGATCGATACGCCGAGGCCGCTCGCGAAGGTGCCCGCCGGACGCGCGGTGATCGCCGGCGTCGCGTGGGCGCAGCGCCGTGGGATCGAGCGCGTCGAGGTGCGGATCGACGACGAGCCCTGGCGCGAGGCCGACCTCTCCACCCAAGACACCGTCGACACGTGGCGCCAGTGGCGCGTGGACTGGGATGCCACTGACCCCGGCTCGCACACGCTGCAGGTGCGCGCGACCGATGCGACGGGCGCCACGCAGACCGCCGATCGCGTCGAGCCGTTCCCGGACGGCGCCACCGGCCAACACCAGCTCGTGGTCACGGTGACGTGACGCACGCCGAACGTCTCTCCCGGACAGGGATGCCCACGCGGGAGAGGCCACAGGGACGGCCGCACGGCCGTTCCGCGACAGGAAGGAGCGGAGCATGAGGCTTCTCTCGAAAGGACACTCGGCGATGGTCGCCGGGTTGATGGTGCTGGCGATCGGTTCGGCTGCATGCAGCAGCGATTCCAGCACGGTGGCCGGCGGCGCCACGAGCGGCGACGCCGGCGCGGTGTCGAACCAGCCGTTCGGCGCAGCGTGCTCGGCCGTGCCGGCCGACGGCGCCGGCAGCTTCGACGGCATGGCGCAGGACCCGGTCGCGACGGCCGCGTCCAACAACACGGTGCTGTCGACACTCGTGACCGCGGTCACGGAGGCCGGACTCGTCGATACGCTGAACGGCACGGACGACATCACCGTGTTCGCGCCGATCAACGACGCGTTCGCAGCGATGGACAAGAAGACGCTCAACGCCGCGATGGCGGACCCGAAGGGTCTGCTCACGACGGTGCTCACCTACCACGTGGTGGCGGGGCGACTGAGCCCCGCGGACCTTGCCGGCACGCACGACACCCTCGAGGGCAGCACGCTCGAGGTCACGGGCAGCGGCGAGGACTTCACGGTGAACGGCAGCGCCGCCGTGGTCTGCGGCAACGTGCAGACCGCCAATGCCACCGTGTACCTGATCGACGGCGTCCTGATGCCGCCGGACGCGTGATCTGACCGCACGATCCGCCGTCTGCGACGGCGAACCATGCGTGAGGAGGCCCGGGCGCCCCATCCCCCGGGTCTCCTCGCACATCCGCTCCTCGGCCCGCAGATGGCCGATACTTCTTCGGGCACCCGTGCGTCTTGAGGGGTGAGATGCCGGAGATGACGGAGACCCACACGGACACGAGGAGGGGACCGGAACCGGGAGCCCGGGAGACCGAGCTGCGGCCGGGCCGCCTGGCGGAGCTGTACGAACGCCATGCCGGCGCGGGCCTGCGGCTGGCGTTCCTCCTGACGGGTGGCGACCGGGCCCAGGCCGAGGACCTCCTGCAGGAGGCGTTCGTCCGGTGCGTGGGACGTCTCCGCCATCTCCGCGTGCCCGACGCCTTCGATGCGTACCTCCGTCGCGCGATCGTGAACCTGCACACGAGCGGCCTGCGCAGAACGAGGCTCGAACGGGCGTACGCCGCCCGCGAGGGCGCCGCGCTTCCAAGGGTGAGCTCGATGCCCGACGTCGCGGGCCGGCAGGATCTGTGGCGCACGCTGTCGCGCCTGCCGGCTCGTCAACGCGCGGCGCTCGTGCTGCGCTACTACGAGGATCTGTCCGAACGGGACACGGCGGAGGTGCTCGGCTGTTCGCTGCCCGCCGTGAAATCGCTGATCGCCCGGGGCACCGAGGCCCTGCGCGCCGAGATCCCCCGAGGTGAGGACGCATGAACGAGACCGAACGCGATCTGCGCGAACTGTTCGAGGCGAAGGCCCGTGAGGCCGGCGCCGCCCCCCGCGTGACCCGTGCGGTCCTGCGGCGTGGACGGCGCCGACAGGCCGGCACGGTGGCGGTGGCCGGCATCGCGGCGCTCGCCCTCGCGGCGGCCGCGGTCGTGAGCGCTGAGGCGCTGCAGGGCGCCGGTACCGACGCGGTGCCCGGCGGGACGAACGGGAACCCCTCGTTCACCGCCACGATCCAGAACTTCACCCTCACCGTGCCCGAGGGCTGGACGCTGATCGACCAGTGGCCGCTCGGTGCCAACATGGCGGTCGCCGGGACGAGCGGCGGCAGTTGCGTCGCCGAGGCGGTGCCGGCCGGCGATGAGCAGACCGCCCAGGCGGCACCCTCGCCGATCGCCTGCATCCCGGGCGGCAGCGAGTTCGGGGATCTGCGCCCGACCGCCCCCGAGGGTGGGCTGCCCATGCTGACTCTGTCGAACGACGACCCGGGCCTGGGAGGCTCGGTGTGCGACGCGGGCGGCTCCCTGCCTGGCACCTCCGCGACCCTGTACATCGCCCTCGACTACGGCACCACCCTCACCACCGATTGGGCGCGGACCGTGCCGGCATGGCCGATCCCGCTCGGGAACGTGTTCGAGGGCGATGCCCCGCCGGAGGAGATGCCGTGTGGGCCCGGCGGCTACTCGAGGTTCCAGGCCGGCGGCGTCCCCTTCATCGCGTGGGCCGGTTTCGGCTCGGAGGCTACTGACGCCGATCTCCAGGCCGTCATCGACGCCTTCAACAGCATGCGGGTGAGCGACGGGGAGATCGCGCCGCCCTCGACCGACCTGCCGGGCTACGTACTCACCGGCGGCACGATCGGGGATACGCCGTGGTCGCTCGAGGCCGCGCCCGGGAACGACGGGGCGCAGATGTCGATCACCCACCTGGGGCAAGCCACGTACGACGACTCGCCGGTCACCTTCACGCTGGCCGGGCAGGGGCTGCAGGCCGCGACGACCGTTCTGGGATCCACTCGCATCAGCTGGGGTGCCGTGGTGCCGGGGGCCGAGGGCGTGGAATTCCGCCCCGGGGATGGCGGCGACGCGATCGAGGGAACGCTCCTGCGCGTACCGGGCTCGCTGGCAGCACCCTACGACGCATTCATCGTGCTGCACGATGCCGCCCGACAGGGCCGCCTCGTGGTCATCGGCCCGGACGGCGATCTCGGCGGCGCCGACACCGTTGACGTGACGCAGACCGCGGAGGACCGGCAGGTGCAGGCCGATCTCCGCAACGCCTACGTGGCGGCGAAGACCTACTTCACGGACACCAGCACCTACGAAGGGTTCACGCCCAAGGTCGCCCTCTCGATCGAGCCGTCCCTCGGCTACAACACGGCGGCGCGGGCCGTCCCGGGCGAGGTCAGCATCCGGGACCTCGCGGTCGATCACATCGTCCTGGCAGAGGCCACCGAGACGGGGAACGTCTTCTGTCTCGCCGAGAACGGCACCGGCCTGACCACCTACGGCGCCGTCGACCCGCAGACTGCGGCCGGGTGCACCGGCGGCGAGACCGCCTGGGGCATGGACGCCACAGCGTCTCCGCCTGTCCCGGTCGAGAGCTCGGCGGCGACCTCCCCACCCGTGGCGGTCGAGAGCTCCGTCGACCTACCGGGCTTCCAGGGGCCCGCGACCCTCACCGTCCGCCGTGACCCCGGGTCCGGGTGCCTGACGATCGCGATCGCGCTCGCCAACACCGGGGTGGGCACCTGTGTCAACGGACGCGTCCAGACGGACCGGCCCTTCATCACGATGCAGTCGGTCGACCTCGGTGACACCGTGGCCATGGTGTCCGGCTACGTGCCTGCCGGGGCGGATCGGGTCTTCCTCGTCTCGGATGACGGCCGACGGTTCGGGGCGCCGACCCTCTTCATCCTGGATGTGGAACCGAGGGTGCGGTTCTTCGCGTTCGCCGTTGCAGTGACGAGCGGGCGGCTCCACATCCAGGACGGGCAGGGCATCGAGCTCAACCCGCCGCTCCAGCTCACCGCCGAACCGTAGCCACCTACACCTGGTTGTCGCCGCCGAAGATCTCGCTGACGCTCGAGTCCTCGAACACGGCGCGCAGGGCGCTGGCGATCAGCGGCGCGCAGGACAGCACCTTCAGCTTCGCGAAGTGCCGCTCCTCTGGGATCGGCACGGTGTTGGTGACGACGACCTGCTCGATCGGCGCCTCCTCCAGGAGCTGACGCGCCTTCCCCGACAGCACGGCGTGCGTCGCGGCCGTGTAGATCGGGCCGGCGCCCATCGCCGCCAGTGCCGCCGCGCCCGTGGCCACCGTGCCGCCGGTGTCGATCATGTCGTCGACCAGGACGCAGGGGCGCCCGTCGACCTCGCCGACCACCGCCATCTCCTCGATCCTGTGGGCCTCGGTGCGGCTGCGCCGCTTGTACATGAACGCCAGATCCGCGTGCAGGTACCGTCGGAGCTTCTCCGCGGTCTTGATCCGGCCGGCGTCCGGCGCCACCACCACAAGGTCGTCGCCGTGCAGCCCCAGCTCGTCCTCAAGGTAGCTCGACAGGATCGGCAGCGCCGTCAGGTGGTCGAACGGGCAGTCGAAGTACCCCTGGATCTGGCCGGAGTGCAGGTCGATGGAGACGAGCCGGTCGACGCCGGCCGTAGCCAGGAGGTCGGCGACGAGCTTCGCGCTGATGGGCTCCCGCGACATCCCCTTGTGGTCCTGCCGGGAGTACCCGTAGTAGGGGATCACCGCCGTGATGCGCTTGGCGCTCGCCCGCTTCATGGCGTCGATCATGATCAGCTGCTCCATGATCGCCTCGTTCACCGGCTCGTAGTGGGTCTGCACCACGAAGACGTCGGCGCCTCGGACGCTCTCCTCGGACCGGAAGTAGATCTCCCCGGAGGCGAACCGAGCGAGCTTCGCCTCGGATACGGGTATCCCGAGGTTGTCGGCGATCTCGTGGCCGAGCGCCGGGTGGATCGTCCCGCTGAACAGCATCATGCGCTTCTTGGTGATGATCTCCACCGTGCCCCCTTCAGCTCCCGCGGTGCTCCGAGTCCCTGCGCCTGCGGTACCCCTTCACGGTGCGCTGTTCGCCTCGCTCCACGGCGAGCGCGCCCGCCGGGACGTCCTTCGTGATCACCGAGCCGGCGCCGGTGACACCACCCTTTCCCACCTTCACCGGCGCCACCAGCATCGTATCCGAGCCGATCCTCGCATCGTCGCCGATCACCGTCGGATGCTTGTCGTACCCGTCGTAGTTCACCGTCACCGTCGCCGCCCCGATGTTGGCCCGCCTGCCCACCGTGGCGTCGCCCACGTAGGACAGGTGCGGCACCTTCGTGTCGCGGCCGATGCTCGACGCCTTGATCTCCACATACGAGCCCACGTGCACACCGGCGGCCAGCACGGTGCCCGGCCGCAGCCGGGCGAAGGGCCCGACGTCGGCGCCGCGACCGATCCGGGCTCCCTCTGCCACGGAGAAGGTGACCTGAGCGGCGTCGGCAACGCGGGTGTCCAGCAGCCGCGTCGAGGGGCCGATCCGGCATCCCCTGCCGATAACGGTGTCGCCCTCCAGGAACGTGAGCGGCAACACAACGGTGTCGGGTCCGATCTTCACGCCCGCGTCGATGTAGGTGGTGGCCGGGTCGAGCAGCGTGACGCCGGCGTCCATGTGCGCGGCGTTGATGCGCGAGCGGAGCACCTCCTCGAGGGTCGCGAGCCCTGCCCGGGAGTTCGCTCCGATGGTCCCGCCGGTCTCGCCGCGGACGGCCGAGACCCGCTCTCCTCTGTCCAGCAGGATCTCGTACACGTCCTTCAGGTAATGCTCGCGCTGGCGGTTCTCCCGCCCGACGAGCGGCAGCGCACGGTAGAGGTCGGCGCGACGGAAGACGATCCAGTTCGTGGCTCCCTCGCGGATCCCGAGCTCCGCCCCGCTGGCGTCGGCGGGCTCGTGGATCGCGACGAGCCGATCGCCCTCGCGGATCACCCGACCGTACCCGCCCGGCTCGTCCATCTCCGCGGTCACCACCGACGCGGCGCTCTTGGTCCGGCGGTGCGTGCGCAGGAGCGCGCGGAGGTCCTCGGGCCGGACGGGGTCGAAGTCGCCGTTGGCCACCAGCACCTCGGTCACCCGGCCGACGGCGCGCTCTGCCGCCAGCACCGCATGTCCGGTGCCGAGCTGCTCGGTCTGCTCCACGAAGATCGGAGCGGGCGTGATGCCCCACGAGGCGACAGCCTCCCGGACGTCATCGGCCCCGGGACCCACGACGATCACGATCTTCGTGGGACGCGCCGCACGCACGGTCTGCAGGACGTGCCAGAGCAGCGGACGGCCGCAGACCGGATGCAGGACCTTGGGTGTGGACGACCGCAGCCGCTTGCCCTTCCCGGCAGCCAGCACGACCGCTGCCAGGGTTCGGGGAGTCGTCGTTGTCTCGGCCAAGCGTTGCCCCGGGTCGAGTGGACCCTCATCGTCCCCGATAGGCGCCCGGGTGGCAAACGCCGACGATCCACGAATCGCTTCGGGCAAGGATTCCGGAGGGAGGATGCCCGAACTACGTCGCACTCGCTGACCTGCAAGTCAAGTGGCATGCTCAGACCTTGACAAGCTCCGGAGCGTGTGTCGGGTCCTCAGGGGGCGCTGGGATGCTTACTCACGCTTACCGGCCTCCTGCGTCGGCCTCGCAGGCCGTGTCCCGGAGGGACGGTTCGATCCGTTCTAGGAGGATCGCGCGAGTTGCTCGAGCGACCGATCGACACCCCACCGATCGCCGACGCTCTGCGCGATCGCGAGCGATCGCTCCAGGTGCTCGCGGCTCGCGCGACCGTCGCCCCGAGCGGCCGCGATCTCACCGAGGCGCCGCGCGACCGTCGCGCCGTAGGAGGACGGCACCATGCCGCTCTCGGTGATGTCGTCGGCGCGCGTGAGGAGCTGCCAGGCGCGGTCGAGATCAGCCCCCTTTCGAGCCACGATCGCCGAGGCCTCAAGCGCGCATACGAGCAGCAGAGGCACCTCGAGGTCCTCGGCGATACGGAGAGAGTCCTCCGCATGGGAGCATGCCCTATCGATGTTGCCGGCGTCGGTCTCGACGAGCGCGAGGATCCACATGAAATACGAGGCGAAGAACCGGTCGCCGATCTCTTGGCAGATCACGAGGCCCTCTTCCGCCATCGTGCGCGCCGGCTCGAGGTGCCCGAGGCGCAACTGAGCAAGCGCGAGTCCGAACAGCGCCATCCGGATACCCTGGCGATCGTCCTCGCGCCGCGCGATGTTGAGCGCCTCCGTCCCGGCCTCCATCGCCAGGTCGAACTCGCCGATCAGCGGATAGATCGAGCTCAGCGTCCCCAGGCAGTCGGCGAGGCACCAGCGATCGTCGGACGCCCGCGCGTAGCCGATAGCTTCCTCGAAGGTCTCTCGCGCCCGTGAGAGGTCACTCTCGAAGAACGCGACGAGCGCCAGTACGTCAAGGGAGCGGGCAATCATCGACGCGTCGTCGATCTCTCGCGCGAGCTCAAGGCTCTCGCGCAGCAGCGCGCCCGCTCGCTGGCCGTCTCCGACGATCGCGTACAGGAGCCCCAGGCCCCACGCCGCTCGCACCCGAACCAGGGATGACCATCCCTCGCTCAGCGAAACGGCACGCTCGAGCCACTCTGTGCCGCTTGAGTACCGGCCTCGGATGTACCAGAAGAACGTCAGGTTGCTGGCGAACGCCACGGCCTGCTCTACGTCTGCTCTGGCGAGCAGCTCGAAGGCTGCGAGCAAGTTGTCGACGTCCATCTCGATCAGGTCGAGCCACGTGCGCTGCTCAGGGCTGATGAGTCGTGGCTCGGCGCGAGCCACGAGATCCGAGAAGTACCGCGCGTGTCGTCCGCGGATCTCGTCGGCGGCGTTCGACGCCTCGAGCCGCTCGATTGCGAACTCGCGGATCGTCCCGAGCATCCGGAACCGACCCTCTTCGAACGAGATAAGGCTCTTGTCGCCGAGCGCCTGGAGCGTGTCGAGGTCTGCTTCGGCCACGTCCTCTGCCGCCTCGAGCGACCAACTGCCGACGAACACGCTGAGGCAAGCGAACAGCCTCTTCTCGGGCTCGTCGAGAAGGTCATGGCTCCACTCGATCGTCGAGCGGAGCGTGCGCTGACGCTCGGGCGCGTCGCGAGGGCCGCCGGTGAGCAGAGGCAACCGTTCGTCGAGCCTCGCAAGCAACTGCGACGCATCGAGGACCCGGGTCCGAGCTGCAGCGAGCTCGATCGCGAGCGGTAGGTGGTCTAGCCGGTCGGACACGCGGGCGAGGAGGTCGTGGTTCGCGTCGAACGAGGGCGAGACCGCTCGCGCGCGCTGTCTGAACAGTTCGATCGAGGCGTCCTCGGCGAGCGGTTCGAGCGGGAACTCGCGCTCGCCCCGGAGGTGGAGCGCCTGGCGGCTTGTGACGATGCACGCGATGCCGGGGCACAACTCGATCAGCTGTGCCAGGCGATCGGCCGCCCCTACGAGCTGCTCGAAGTTGTCAAGGATAAGTAGCGAGTGACGATCGCGCAGCTGCGCGACGAGCTCATCGGTCGCGCCGACAGCGGCCGCCACGGACATCTCGAACCACTCAGGATCGGTGACCGCCCCGAGATCAACGAACCACACGCCATCGATGAACGAATCCAGGAGCTCGCGTCCGATCTCGAGGGCGAGCCGTGTCTTCCCGATCCCGCCGGGGCCGACCAGCGTAACTAGGCGCGTGGCATCGTCCCGCACGATCGAGACGACCGCCGCCAGCTCCGCCTGGCGCCCGACGAGCGCCGCGGCGGGCGATGGCAGGCTACCAATCCCGACGGTTCGAAGCGGGGGGAAGTCGTCGTCCCCGGATTGGTATAGCCGCAGTTCTCCGATGTCCTTAAGCCGGTGGATACCGAGGTCGCGGACGCCCTCGCTGCCGACGAGCGCTCGGGTCGCCTCCGTCAGCACGATCTGACCACCGTGGCCGGCCGCCGCGACGCGAGCTGCGCGGTGCACGTCCATCCCGACATAGCTGCCCTCGTGGATCAGCGGCTCTCCCGTGTGTATCCCCATCCGCACGCGGACCTCCCTCGAGGCAAGCGCATCCTGCCCCTCGCGAGCGGCCGCAAGTGCGTCAATCGCGGACGGGAACGAGATGAAGAACGAGTCGCCCTCGGTGCCGACCTCGACACCGCCATGTCGGTCGAACGTCTCGCGCAAGACCCGCCGGTGCTCGGCGAGGATGTCGGAATACGTATCGCCGGTCCGCTCAAGCAGTCGCGTCGACCCCTCGATGTCCGTGAAGAGCAGGGTCACGGTGCCCGTAGGAAGCGCGGTCATCGTCGCTCACTATGGCGCAAGGAGCGAGACCGCGGGTCCTCGAGGGGTCGCCGTGACCTGCGCCGCTTTGCGCCGCGTCTCAGATGTCCGGGGGGACAGTGCCAACCCGCGGCACACGCTGACCTGCATGTCAAGCTGCACGGGATCCGCTTCGAACTTGACGGGATTTCGACCGTGTGTCGGGCGCTCAGGCTTTTCTGAACGTCTACTCCTGCTTACCAGCCCTCACGGACCGCCTGGCGTCGCCTCCGGTGTCAAGACCGTTCAACCACTGAGTTCAGCCAACTTCTCCGAGGGAGTCGCGATCTCGCCATC
>JBDUEF010000023.1:0-25145 GCA_040002535.1 Actinomycetota bacterium
CGACCAGCTCGACGAGTGGCGCGCCGTGCGGTCCACGGTGCCAGGAGGAACGCGGCGGAGGAGTCCTAGCCTCCGTCAAAGGGGTCCAGTGTGTCCGATCCCCGGACTATCGTCGAGACCGGCGGGGCCTTCGCAAGCCCCGCCGGACACCCTCGACTAGAGCTGATCAGCAGCCCGCTGGTGGTTGCGCCTCGTCGATCCGCGGCGATGTTCCGACGGGGACACTGAGGTAGGTGATGTTGAGCACTGCTGCGACCGTCCCCTCGTTCCGGGCTTCGTGGACGGAGCCGGCATGCTCGACGAATAGGTCGCCTGCCGAGTACGTCGTGGGGACGCAGGTCGATCCGTCACTGTGGTAAATCGTAATCGAACCACGGGACACTGCGACGATGACCTTGCCTGGATGCGAATGCCATCCGCTGTAGCCTCCCGGCGCGAGACTCACCTCGCTGACCACGATGTCGCGGTCCGTAAACTTGGTGCTGAATTGCTGCACCGTGTGCCGGCCGTACTCGACGCTCACAATTCCCGAGCCGGCCGTGGCAAGCGCGAGCCCCGCCAGCGCCATCCCCATCGCGAGGGTGGCCGCGGCGATGATCACCAATCTCCGTTTCATGTCTCTCTCCCATCTAGCGAGCGGGCAGCTCAACTCGATCCGGGGCGTGATTCGGCGGTCCGCGGGCGGGGCTCTTGGACGCCCGGCATCGGGGGACCGTGCGGTCGATGGAGTCGTGCCCACGGATCACCTCCCAGGGCGGGCATCCGCCAGCATCGCCCTCGGGGCCGTGTGATGTCAACTGGCAGAAGGGGTTTCAAGGCTCCTGATGTGGGCCCATGAGCGCGGAACGAGGGTTCGGCTGCGAGCCCCGAAATGCACCGAAACCTTGGGGTCGATGTGAAGACGGGCCGCAAGGCCGTCTTGGCCTCAACCCGGGTCCTCATGCTGGAGACGTATGCCCACTCGTGCCCCCGGCCGACCTCCATGCCGCCGAACGGATCGGAGACGTCCTCGGCTCGCCGGATCGGTCTCAGACGCTTTCGCAGGCGCCCTTCAGCGGTGTCGCACGCCCGCCCGCTTGAATGCCTGGTGGATCACCTTCATGGCCTCTGCCCTGGGCTCGAAGCCTTCGGTCGATACCGTGTGGCCCTCGAGCTGCTTGTACACCTGGAAGAAGTGCTCGATCTCGTTCAGGAGGTTCTCGTTGAGGTCCCGGAGGTCCTCCACGTGCGACCACATCGGATCGCGCAGCGGCACGCACAGGATCTTCTCGTCCGGGCCCTTCTCGTCGGTCATCAGGAACATCCCCACGGGGCGCACGCGGATGCGGCAACCGGGGAACGTGGGCTCCCCCACGAACACCAGCGCATCCAGTGGATCCCCGTCACCCCCGAGCGTGCCGTCGATGAACCCGTAGTCGGCCGGGTACTGCATGGAGGTGAACAGCATCCGGTCCAGCATGATCTGACCCGTCTCGTGGTCCAGCTCGTACTTGTTCCGGGAGCCCTTCGGGATCTCCACCATCACGGTGAGGGTGCCGGGCTCGGTCATACCCCGCAGTGTAGCCATCGGGCCGCCCCCGCCCGCCGGCGGCTATCCTTGCCGCCATCCATGGCCGGAGGTCCAGTGCAGTGCACGATGTGATGAGCGTCGGCGACGTCCTCAGGAAGGCGCGGATCAAGCAGGGCCTCACGCTGGAAGAGGCCGCCCGCGAGACCCGCATCCGCCTCGACCTGCTGGCGGCCCTGGAAGACGAGGCCTTCGACCGTCTGATGGGCGACGTCTACGTGCGAGGATCGCTCCGGTCCTACGCCCGGTACCTCGGCCTGAGCCCGGACAAGATCGTGGATCTGTACTCGCGCGATGCGCAGGAACCGGCGCCACCATCCCGACCGGCATCTCCCATGGGGACGGTGCAGCGGGCGATGACGGCCTCACGGATCCGCGACAACCAGCGCGTCATCCTGCTCGGTGCCCTGACGCTACTCGTGCTGGCCGTGGTGTTGGGGGTCCTGTCCCGCCAACGTGCGGCTCCGGAGCCCGCCGCGCTGCCCACGCAGACGCAGCAGCCGGAGCTCAACCGTCGGATCACCGCGGACCTGGTGGCGAACCGCGACGGTGCGCAGGTGACGGTGACCGTCGATGCCGGTGTGCCGCAGACGCTGTCGCTCGCGCAGGGGGAGGCCCAGTCGTTCGAGGCGTCGACCTCGCTCGTGGTGCGCATCGCCGACGGCGACAGCGTGCATCTGTCGGTGAGTGGGGTGGACAAGGGATCACCGGGTACGCCGGGCTCTCCGTGGGAAGGCACCTTCAGCTTCGAGCCGGAGGGGACGACCTCATCGCCGGGGCCGTGATCCCTCGGAACCGGGGAACCGCATGAGGGCGGAGGTGATCGGCGTCGGTACCGAGCTGTTGCTCGGGCAGATCGCGAACACGAACGCCCGATGGATCTCGCAGGAGTTGGCGACGATCGGGGTGGACGTCCTGCACCACCAGGTGGTGGGCGACAACCTCGAGCGCATCATGGAGGCGTTGTCGCTGGCCGTCGAACGGGCGGATGTGGTGCTGGTCACAGGTGGTCTCGGACCGACCGAGGACGACATCACCCGCGACGCGCTGGCCACCATGCTCGGCGTGCCGATGCGGCGCCAGGCGGAGATCGAGCAGCTCCTCCGTGCGAAGTTCGACCGGTACGGGCGCGGGGGCATGCCGCAGAGCAACCTGCGACAGGCCGACGTCCCCGAGGGTTGCCGCACGATCGTGCCCATCCAGGGGACGGCGCCCGGCCTGATCGCGGAGGTCGCGGAGGGAGCGCGGATCTATGCGATGCCGGGGGTGCCATCCGAGATGGTGGAGATGATGCACGCCACCGTGCTGCCGGAACTGGTGGCGCTGGCAGGCCCGGCCGTCCTGGTCTCCCGCACGGTGCGGTGCGCCGGCATCGGCGAGTCTCGGGCGGCCGAGATCCTGCGCGATCTCTTCACCACCCTGACCAACCCCACGATCGCGTACCTGGCGTCCCTGGGCGAGGTGAAGGTGCGCCTGACCGCGAAGGCTGCCACGTCGGAGGAGGCCGCACGCATCATCGATCCGGTCGCCGACGAGGTCGTTCGACGACTGGGCGATGCCGTCTTCACGACCAATGATGAATCGTTGGAGGAGGCCGTGGGACGGCTGCTCCGGGAGCGCGAGCTGCGCGTGACGTGCGCCGAGTCGTTGACCGGCGGGGGCGTCGCCGAACGCCTGAGCCGCGCGCCCGGCTCGTCGGCGATCTTCGCGGGGGGCGCCGTCGCCTACACCGTTGAGGCGAAGCGGCGGGTGCTGGGGGTGACGGCGGCGACCCTGGAGGGCCCGGGGCCCGTGAGCGAGGCGTGCGCTCGTGAGATGGCCGCCGGGGCCCGACGGCTCTTCGCGGCCGACGTCGCCGTGTCCCTCACCGGCGTCGCAGGGCCGGAACCCCACGGCGGTGCGGAGCCCGGCACGGTGTGGATCGGACTCGAGGCCGACGACGTGCACCATGCGCTTGGGTACGTCTCGAAGGGCGATCGAGCGCAGGTGCGGCGCTGGGCGGAGCAGGCGGCGCTGGACCTGGTGCGGAGGTATCTGGAGGGGCGCGAGCTCCCGGTGTCCCGCCGCATCGCCTGATCCGGCGGGTGCTTGCGCCCGAACAGGTGTTCGGCTAGCCTTGCGACATCAGTCGCCGAATGACAGGGGTGTAACCTATGTCGTACCAACCTCCTAAGGTGCGTTCATCCGATAAGGAGTTCGCCGGCACCGTGGCACGGTGGGCACGAGGGGACAAGGAGGATTCACGGATGGATCGCGACAAGATGCTCGACGTCACGCTGCAGCAGATCGAGAAGCAGTTCGGCAAGGGTGCCGTCATGAAACTGGGGGAGCACCCCATGGGTGCGGGCATCACGGTGATCCCGACCGGCGCCCTCGCGCTCGACATCGCGCTCGGCGTCGGCGGCATCCCGCGCGGACGTATCGTGGAGGTCTTCGGTCCCGAGGGGTCGGGCAAGACCACGGTCTGCCTGCACATGATCGCCGAGGCGCAGCGGAAGGGCGGGATCGCCGCGTTCATCGATGCCGAGCACGCGCTCGATCCCACCTACGCCCGTGAGCTCGGCGTCGACATCGACGAGCTGCTGGTCTCGCAGCCTGACTCCGGCGAGCAGGCCCTCGAGATCGCCGACATGCTGGTCCGTTCGGCGGCCCTCGACATCGTCGTCATCGACTCGGTCGCCGCCCTGGTGCCGCGCGCGGAGATCGAGGGCGAGATGGGCGACACCCACGTGGGCCTCCAGGCCCGCCTGATGTCCCAGGCCATGCGCAAGCTCGCCGGCACGCTCAGCAAGTTCGACACGTCCGCCATCTTCATCAATCAGCTCCGCGAGAAGATCGGCGTCATGTTCGGCAGCCCCGAGACCACACCCGGCGGCCGGGCGCTGAAGTTCTACTCGTCGGTCCGCCTGGACGTCCGCAAGATCGAGAACCTCAAGGACGGGACCGAGGTCGTCGGCTCCCGCACCCGCGTGAAGGTCGTGAAGAACAAGGTGGCGCCGCCCTTCCGGCAGGCCGAGTTCGACATCATGTACGGCAAGGGCATCTCGAAGGAGGGATCCCTGATCGACGTCGGGGTGGATCTGGAGATGATCAAGAAGGCGGGGGCCTGGTTCACCTACGAGGGCGAGCAGCTCGGGCAGGGCCGCGAGAACGCCCGGCAGTTCCTGGCCGAACACGTCGAGATCCGCGATGAGATCGAGGCGAAGGTCCGGGAGGCCGTTGGCCTCACGAACTTCGGGGCCGAGGGCGACGAGACGCCGATCGCGATCGTCCCTGACGCGGAGCTCGACCCCGCTCCCGCGAAGAACGGTCGCGCCCGCGAGGCCGCGTCGAGCTGACGTGGCCGCCCGCGCCGCACGCGAGCCGAAGAAGCCGAAGAGCTGTCACGAGCGCGCGCTCGGCCTGCTTGCCGTGCGCCCTCGCAGCAGCCGGGAGCTCGAGCGTCGTCTCCTGGCCGCGGGATTCGAGCGGGAGGAGGTCACCGAGGTTCTCGGTCGCCTCGAGGCTGTGGGGCTGGTGGACGATCAGGCGTTCGCACGAGCGGTGGCCGAGCACGCGTTCGGCACGCGCCGGTCCGGAGCGATGGCGGTGCGCCAGGCGCTGGGCCAGAAGGGCGTGGCCCCCGAGACGGTGGCGGCGGTCGTGGCCGAGTTCGGCGGGGGAGAGGATGAGCGGGCGCTGGTGCTGGCGCGAAGCAGGGTGGGGCGTCTCGCGGGTCTGCCGCCCCATACAGCGCACGCCCGGCTCGTCGGGCTGTTGGCGCGCCGCGGCTATCCGGGGGCCGTGGCCCGCCGGGCGGCGCGCCTGGCCCTGGAGCTGGACGAGGGCGACGCCGAGGCCTGACAGGGTCACCCTTGCCCGTGCACGTCCCAGGACGTAGCATCGACGCACTGAGAGGAACACCGCCGAAACCGACCGTTCATCGAAGGCTCATGCGCGAGTTCACCCTGACCGATCAGACGGACCAACCGGATACCACGGAGCTCGGCCCACACCAGGTTCGACCCGCTCCCTGACCCTCACGCCATCGCCTCGAACGACCGGACCGTCGGGTCCTCTCCCTGACGATGCATCTCGGGAGGCACGATGGGTGTAGTACTGGCTCTCCTGATCGGAACGCTGCTGGGCGCTGGGGTGATGTTCGTCGTGCGCACGTCCATGGCCGCGCAGAACACCCAGAGCGCGGAGTCTCGGGCACAGCGGGTGGTGCTGGACGCCGAGCGTGAGGCCGAGACGGTCGTGAAGCAGTCGCTGGTGGAGGTCAAGGAGGAGATGGCCGCCATGCGCCGGGAGGCTGAGGAGGACGTACGTGGGCGCCGGGAGGACATGGCGCGGCAGGAGCGCAGGATGACGCAGGCGGAGGAGGAGCTGCGGGCCAAGATCATGGGCGCCGAGCGAAGGTCGGCGGATCTGGACGACCGCGACGAGAAGCTCCACTACGTCCGAGAGCAGCTGGAGAGCGCGACCGAGCTCCACAAGGCCCAGCTGGAACGGATCGCCGCTCTGACGGCGCACGAGGCTCGAGAGCAGCTGATGGCGCAGGTCATCGACGACGCGAAACGCGCCGCCATGGTCGAGGTCAGGGAGATCGAACAGCGAGCCCGGGAGGAGGGGGAGGAGCGAGCGCGCAAGATCGTCACCATCGCGATCCAGCGCGTGGCCTCCGAGCAGACGGCGGAGTCGACGGTGAGCGTGTTCAACCTTCCCTCCGACGACATGAAGGGCCGCATCATCGGGCGGGAGGGTCGAAACATCCGCGCCTTCGAGGCGACGACCGGCGTGAACCTCATCATCGATGACACCCCGGAGGCCGTGGTGCTGTCGTGCTTCGATCCCGTGCGGCGGGAGACGGCACGGATGACGCTCGAGAAGCTGGTGGCCGACGGCCGGATCCACCCGGCGCGCATCGAGGAGATCCACGAGCGCTCGCAGCGGGAGATCGACGAGCGGATCCGCCGAGCAGGGGAGGATGCGGTGGCGGAGGTGGGGATCACCGACATCCATCCCGAGATGATCAAGCTCCTCGGACGCCTCCAATTCCGGACGTCCTACGGCCAGAACGTCCTCAAGCATCTGGTTGAGTCGGCTCATGTCGCGGCGGCCATCGCGAGCGAGATCGGGGTCGAGCCCTCGATCACGAAGCGGGGAGCCTTCCTGCACGACATCGGCAAGGCCGTGACCCACGAGGTGGAGGGCTCTCATGCGATCATCGGGGCGGAGATCGCCCGCAGGCTGAAAGAGGAGCCAGAGGTCGTCCACTGCATCGAGTCCCATCACGGGGAGGTCGAGCAGCACTCGATCCACGCGGTGCTGGCCCAGATCGCCGACGGCATCAGCGGGGGCCGACCCGGGGCGCGCCGGGAGAGCCTGGAGACCTACGTGAAGCGCCTCGAGCGGCTGGAGGAGATCTGCTCGTCCTTCAGCGGCGTCCAGAAGACCTTCGCCATGCAGGCGGGTCGCGAGGTACGGGTGATGGTGGTGCCCGAGGACATCGACGACGTCGCCGCGCAGGTCCTCGCGCGCGACATCGCCAAGCAGGTGGAAGATGAGCTCCAGTACCCCGGCCAGATCAAGATCACCGTTGTGCGGGAGTCGCGTGCCGTCGAGTTCGCCAGGTAGCCTCGTGGAGATGGAACGCAGATACCTCATCCGCACCTTCGGGTGCCAGATGAACGAGCACGATTCCGAGCGTATCGCGGGCGTTCTGCAGGCGGATGGGCTCCGGCCCACCGACGACGTGGCCGACGCGGAGGTGGTGATCCTCAACACCTGCGCGATCCGGGAGAACGCCGACAATCGCCTCTACGGCAACCTCGGCCACCTGAAGCCCGTCAAGGACCGCAACCCGCGACTGCGCATCGTCGTCGCAGGCTGCCTGGCGCAGAAGGATCAGGGAGCCATCCAGGCCCGGGCGCCGTGGGTCGACGTCGTGATCGGAACGCACGCACTTCCGCAGCTGATGGAGCTGCTCCGGCAGGCCGAGACCGACGGCCCGCAGATGGATGTTCGCGAGCTCACCCAGACGTTCCCGAGCGCGCTGCCCACCGCACGTCAGGATCCGTTCAGGGCATGGGTGTCGATCGCGCCCGGATGCGACAACGCCTGTACGTTCTGCATCGTCCCGCTCGTGCGGGGCCCGCAACGATCGCGGCCTTTGGGGGAGATCCTCGCCGAGGTGCAGGGCCTGGCGTCCACGGGCGTCGTGGAGGTCACCCTCCTGGGTCAGAACGTGAACACCTACGGCCGCGACGTCACCGTGCCAGGATCGAGCCGACGGCCCCTCTTCGCCGATCTGCTCCGGCTGGTGGGCGCCGTCGAGGGGATCCGCCGCGTCCGGTTCACCAGCCCGCATCCCCACGACTTCACGCCGGACGTGATCGACGCCATGGCGGAGACCCCTGCGGTGTGCGAGCACATCCACTTCCCGCTGCAATCGGGCTCGGACCGGGTGCTGCAGGCGATGCGGCGTTCCTATCGGAGCGAGCGCTACCTGGGATGGCTCGAGGCGATCCGGGATGCGATCCCGGACGTGGCGGTCTCCACCGACATCATCGTGGGGTTCCCCGGCGAGACCGAGGACGACTTCAGCCAGACGCTGCGTGTCGTGGAGGCGGCGCGATTCGATGCCGCCTACACCTTCCAGTACTCCCCGCGTCCCGGCACCCGAGCGGCGTCGTTCGCGTCGCAGGTGCCCAAGGAGATCGTGCAGGAGCGGTTCGACCGCCTGGTCAGCCTGCAGACAGACGTGTCGGCACGGCTCGCCGCGGCGCACGTGGGACGGACCGTGGAGGTGCTGGTGGAGGGGGTGGGGAAGCGAGATTCCTCGACCCAGTGCCGGACGCGCACGAACCGCCTGGTGCACCTGCCGACCCGACACGAGGCCGGCACCTTCCTGGAGGCCCGCATCACGGCGAGCGCCGCCCATCATCTGCTGGGCGAGGTGGCCCTCACGACGGTCGCGGTCTGACCGTGGGTGCGCCGCCCCTCGCCCTCCTGGGGCCGACGGCGTCAGGCAAGACCGAGGCCGCGATCGAGCTCGCCGATGTCCTCGGTGCCGAGATCGTGTCGGTGGATTCAATGCTCGTGTACCGAGGGATGGACGTCGGAACCGCCAAGCCCACCGCAGCGCAGCGCAGCAGGGTTCCCCATCACCTGATCGACATCGCCGAGCCCTCGGAGCCGTTCTCGGTCGCGCGCTACCAGGCGCTGGCACGGCCGGTCCTGGCGGATCTCCGGTCCCGTCGTCAGACGCCGCTCCTGGTCGGCGGCTCCGGCCTGTACTTCCGCGCGGTCGTGGACCACCTGCAGTTCCCGGGCACGGATGCCGGCACCCGCGAGGAGTTGGAGCGGCAGGCGCTCGCGCTGGGCGCTCATGGACTCCATCGGCGGCTCGTGATGGCCGATCCCGTGGCGGCCGGCAGGATCGAGCCCGGCAACGCCCGGCGAACGGTACGGGCCCTCGAGGTGGCCGCCGTCACCGGACGACCCTTCTCCTCGTTCGCCGAGGCATGGACCTCTTACCCGTCGGCGCACGTGCGAGCCGTTGGGGTGGCACTCGACCGGGAGGATCTCGCCGTTCGGGTCCGGAGCCGCGTCGAGAGCATGGTCGCGCTCGGGTTCCTGGAGGAGGTATGGGGGCTGCTCTCGGAGGGACTCGGGGACTGGCTCACCTCCACGCAGGCCATCGGCTACGCTGAGATGGCTCGCCACCTGGGGGGACGGCTCTCGTTTGACGAGGCCGTCGACGGCACGGTGCGGCGGACGAACCATCTCGCCCGCCGGCAGATGGCATGGTTCCGGCGAGACCCGCGCATCCGCTGGGTGACCGCCGGCGCCGGTGGTGCCATGGACGTGGTGCACGAGTTGCGCGCTGAGCTGGAGGCCGGATGACCGACGAGCTACGCTTCGCGAAGTACGAGGGCTGCGGGAACGACTTCGTGATGGTGGTCGACCTGGACGATCAGCGGCCTCTCGCGCCGGACCAGGTGGCGTCGATCTGCGATCGGCGGTTCGGCGTGGGCGCCGACGGGTTGATCCGCCTCGTGCGCGCTCCTGACGCCGCCATCTTCATGGACTACCGCAATGCCGACGGCAGTCTCGCGGAGATGTGCGGCAATGGGATCCGCTGCGTTGCGGCGCTGGCACGCGACGCCGGGCTCATCGATATGCCCGCCTTCGACGTGGCGACCCGCGCCGGGATCCGGCGTGTGGAGCTCGGGCCGGAGGATCGGATCTCGGTGGAGATGGGAAGGCCCGCCTTCGCCCGGTCGGAGATCCCCATGCGCGGACCCGCGTGGGAGACGTTCCTTACCGAGCCCATGGATATCGGTGGCGGCATCACCGTCAAGGCGACCGCGGTGTCCATCGGGAACCCCCACCTGGTCCTGCTGGTGGAGGACGATCCCGCACTGTTCCACGTGGCGCACATCGGCGCGGCGTTGGAGCATCACGACCTCTTCCCCGAGGGAACGAACGTGGAGTTCGCCCACGTGACCGACGACGCGATCCTCGCTCGGGTGTGGGAGCGAGGATCGCAGGAGACGATGGCGTGCGGCAGCGGCGCGTGCGCCGTGGCCGTCGCCGCCAACGAGGCGGGCCTGGCGCCGGCGCGCGTCGTCGTGCGGTTCCCCGGCGGCGATCTGGAGGTGGAGCGTCGAGAGGATGGCGAGCTCGTGCTCAGCGGGTCGGCCGAGCGGGTCTTCGATGGCGTCGTGGACCTGGCCGCGCTGCGGTGAGCGATCTCGCCGGACGCCTCGCAGCGCGCACGCTGGCGCTCGTCGACATCGCGTCCACCAGCGGCGACGAGGCGGAGATCCTGGAGGCGCTCGAGGTGCCCGGCGATCTGCCGGTGATCGACGCGCAGGACGCCGTCCTGTGCGTGGGGCCGTCGGCGCGCCGTGACGGCGCGCCGCGGGTGGTGCTGGCGGGCCACGTCGATACCGTGCCGGCGTCGGGCAACGTACCGGGGCGCCGCGACGCGGGCGGGGTGATCGGGCGGGGAGCGGCCGATATGAAGGGAGCCGTGGCGGTGATGGAGGCGATCGCGGCCGACCTCGGGGCGGGCATGCGAACCGACCTCGACGTCTGGCTGATCTTCTTCGGGCGGGAGGAGCTGCCGATCACGCACAGCGCCCTGCTCCCGCTGTTCACGCGGTGCCCGGAGTTGCAGGAGACGGATCTGGCGATCGTGATGGAGCCGACAGCCAACGCGATCGAGGTCGGCTGCCTGGGGAACCTGAACGCCCGTGTGACCTTCCACGGACGATCCGCGCACAGCGCGCGGCCGTGGCTCGGGCACAACGCGATCCACGCGGCGGTGGAGGCGCTGGCGACCGTGGCGTCGCAGGAACCTCGCGATGTGGAGATCGAGGGCCTGCGGTACCGCGAGG
Source organism: Actinomycetota bacterium (assembly GCA_040002535.1). GTDB lineage: Bacteria > Actinomycetota > UBA4738 > UBA4738 > HRBIN12 > JALYMB01. The sequence goes on from JBDUEF010000023.1 coordinate 10,957, forward strand.
TGGTGAGCGTCACCACGATCGAGGGCGGGTCGGCCGCCAACGTCGTCCCCGACCGTGTCGAGGCGGACGTGAACTACCGGTACGCACCTCGCACCGATCCCGTCGCGGCCGAGGCTACGCTCCGCGGGATGCTGCAGGCCGGAGAGATCCAGATCATCGGCAACGCGCCGCCCGGGCCCGTGAGCGTGCGGAATCCCCTCGTGGACAGGCTCCGCAGGGCGGGAGACCTCGGTATCGGACCCAAGCAGGCGTGGACCCCGGTGGCGGAGTTCGCCACGATCGGTGTCGACGCGGTGAACCTCGGCCCCGGCGACCCCGGGTACGCTCATCGGGACGACGAGCGGGTCGAATCGGCCGCGTTGGTCCGGTCCTACGAGGTACTCGGCGCCTTCCTCAGGGACCGGTCCGTGGCCGAGGAGGGCAGGTAGATCGTGGTGCACCTATCGCCGGGTATCCGATCCGTGGAGCCCTATCCGTTCGAGGAGCTCGACCGCCAACGGGCGGCGGCGCTGGAGGCCGGCCGCGAGCTGATCGACTTCGGCGTTGGTGATCCGAGCGAGACCACGCCCCGATTCATCCGCGAGGCGCTGAAGGACGCCGTGGAGCCGGTGTCGTCGTACCCGCGCGCGGCCGGCCTCCCCGAGCTCCGAGCCGCGATCGCGTCGTGGATCGAGCGGCGGTACGGTGTCGCGGTCGATGCCCAGGCTCAGATCCTCCCGATCCTCGGTGCGAAGGAGCTGGTGTTCTCTCTGGCGCAGGCGGTGCTGGACCCCGGCGCAGGGCGGAACCTGGTCGTGGTGACGGCTCCCGGCTACACCATCGCCGAACGCGGTGCCCGGTTCGCCGGGGGCGAGGTGCGGCGGCTGCCCCTGCGCGAGGAGAGCGGGTTCCTCCCGGATCTGGCCGGCGTGGAGGCAGCGACGTGGGCGCGCACGGCCATCCTCTGGTTGAACTACCCGAACAACCCCACCGGCGCGATCGCCCCACCCGCCTTCCTTCGCGCCGCGGCCGAGCTGGCCCGTACGTACGGGTTCCTCCTCGCCTGCGATGAGGCGTACAGCGAGCTCTGGTTCGACGAGCCCCCGACGAGCGCACTGCAGGTGGGGGATCTCACCAACGTCATGGTGGTGAACACCCTGTCGAAGCGATCGTCCATGACTGGCTATCGCAGCGGCTTCGCAGTGGGAGATCCGGAGCTGGTCGCCGCCCTGAAGGCGCTCCGCCCGAGCGTCGGGGTGACGCCGCAGGAGTTCGTGCAGCGGGCCAGCATCGCCGCGTGGGGCGAGGAGACGCACGTCCAGGCCAACCGTGAGCTGTACGCGGCCAAGCGTCGTCTGTTCCTGGAGCTGTTCGCCGCTCGCGGGGTGCAGGTGGCGGGCAGCGTGGCCACGTTCTACCTGTGGGTGAAGGTGCCGGGCGCACGCCCGTCGGTGGAGTGGGCGATGGAGCTGCTTGACCGTGGCGGACTGATCGTGGCACCGGGTTCCTTCTTCGGACCCGAAGGGGAGGGCTACATCCGGATGGCGATGGTGCCGACCCGAGAGGAGTGCGAGCGGGCCGCGTCGATCCTCGCCGGCCTCCTGCCCGAGGGCGTGAGCGCGTGAACGAGCTGGCCGCCCGCATCACCGCCTCGTTCGAGAACCCCGAGCACCCCTTGGACGTGGAGGCCGTGGACGAGGCGATCGGTCTCCTGAACGCCGGCGCGCTCCGGGTGGCCGACCCCGACGGGGATCGATGGCGTGTCAACGCATGGGTGAAGCAGGCGGTGCTGCTGTTCTTCCGCGCGCGGGGGTTGGCGACCACAGAGGTCGGACCGTTCGAGTATCACGATCGGCTGCCGTTGAAGACCGGCTACGAACGGGCGGGCGTCCGCGTGGTGCCGCCCGCCACGGCCCGCTACGGGGCTTTCCTGTCACGCGGCGTGGTGATGATGCCTTGCTACGTCAACATCGGCGCGTGGGTGGGGCCGGGCACGATGGTCGATACCTGGGCCACCGTGGGCTCCTGCGCGCAGATCGGCGCGAACGTCCATCTCTCGGGGGGCGTGGGTATCGGCGGGGTGCTGGAGCCGTTGCAGGCCGCGCCGGTGATCGTGGAGGACGGGGTCTTCGTCGGTTCGCGGTGCGTGATCGTGGAGGGAGTGCGGGTGCGGACGGGAGCCGTGATCGCGGCGGGGGTCGTCCTGACCGCCAGCACGCCGGTGATCGACGTGACCGCCGAGGACCCCGCCGAGCATCGTGGGGAGGTACCCGCCGGCGCCATCGTGATCCCCGGGTCCCGCGCGAAAAAGTTCCCCGCCGGAACCTACGGCGTGCCGTGCGGCCTGATCATCGGTTACCGAACAGCGGACACCGACGACAAGGTGCGTCTGAACGACCTGCTTCGCCGGCACGGCGCGGCGATGGGCTGATGGTGGACGAGCGCACGCCCGGCAAAGACCGACGCCGCGCGCCGACGGTGCTGGAGTCCCCGCTCTCCGCCACGTGGACGCCTCGGGTGCGGGAGCGAGCCGTCCTGGTGAGCGTCGGGCCCGGGCTCGTGGAGGATGATCTGGACGAGTTGGCTGCCCTGGCGGACTCGGCGGGCGCGGAGCCGGTCGCCCGGATGGTGCAGAGCCGGCCAGCCCCAGATCCCAGCACCTATGTGGGCAAGGGCAAGCTCGAGGAGCTGCACCGTCTCGTCCATGCGAACAACGCTGCCGCGGTCATGCTCGATCACGAGCTGACGCCCGGGCAGCTCCGGTCGCTGGAGGAGCGCCTCGGCGTGAAGGTCGTCGATCGCACCGCCCTCATCCTGGACATCTTCGCCCTGCACGCGCGCAGCCGAGAGGGAAAGGCGCAGGTGGAGCTCGCCCAGCTGAACTACCTCCTGCCCCGTCTGCGCGGATGGGGTGAGGCGATGAGTCGCCTGGGCGGGGGCATCGGCACGCGAGGACCCGGTGAGACGAAGATGGAGGTCGACCGCCAGCACATCCGGCGGCGTATCGCCAAGCTTCGACGCGACATCAAGGATCTCGCCCGCACGCGCGACCTGAAACGCGCCGGTCGTCAACGCTCCGGGCAGCCGCAGATCGCGATCGCCGGATACACCAACGCGGGGAAGTCGACGCTCATGAACGCCCTCACCCGCGCCGAGGTACTGGTGGCCGATCAACTCTTCGCCACCCTGGATCCCACCACCCGCAAGCTCGAGCTTCCGGGGGGGCGCCGTGCGACGATCTCCGACACCGTCGGGTTCGTGGGCAAGCTGCCCCACGATCTGGTGGAGGCGTTCCGATCGACGTTGGAGGAGGTGACGGTGGCGGACCTGATCCTGCACGTGGCCGACGCCTCCTCGCCGGTGCTGGACGAGCAGGTCGAGGCGGTCCGGACCGTGCTGGTGGACATCGGTGCCGGGCGCATCCCGGAACTGTTGGTGTTGAACAAGATCGACCTGGTCCCCGGCTCGGCACGGGCGCGTCTCGCTCGCCGGTTCCCCGGCTCCATCGCCGTGTCGGGCTTGACCGGCGAGGGCGTGGACGGCGTGTTGGAGTCGGCGGGCGAGGCCCTGCCGCACCCGCCCGTCGAGGTGACGCTCCTGGTGCCGTACGGCCGTGAGGATGTGACGGCGCGTCTCTACCGGCATGCGGAGGTGCTGGGGACCGAGCCCGACGAGCTCGGGACCATCGTACGGGCGCGCGTGGGCGAGCGTGAGCTCGCCGCCGTCCGCGATCTGGTGGTGGCGTAGCGCCGGATCAGCGGCGGGGCGCGCCGATGGCCCACAGGGACCCGTCGGCCCAGGGACCCGTGATCACCACGTCCGGATCCTGCGATCGTTCGGCCGCGATCCGCAGCGCGAGGAGCTGCAATCGGACCGTGAGCGGGATCTGCGCCAGCACGCCTGGCAGGCCGCTCGACTCCTCGAGCCGGCTGAGCGGGACGCCCGCCCGCTCAGCAGCCGCGGCGAGCCCGTCCATGAAGCCGTCGGCGTCGTCGGGGCCCAGTGTGACGAGCCGGTCCTCGCCCGCCAGCGGCACCGCCGAGCCATGCAGGAGATATTCGGCGTCGTACCCCTCGGCCAGGAGGCGTCCGGCCTCCCGCACCTTCAGCGCGCCCTCACGCGCGGTGACGGAGGCGGGGCCGGCGCCCGTGATCACCAGCAGGCGGGCGGGTGTGGTCACCGCGTCGATGCCGGGGTCCGCGAGCGCCGCCGCCACCGCCTCAGGAACCCTGCCCATCGCCGCTTCGTCGACGCTGTCGGCCCCCATCTGGCCTGCGATCATCGCCAGGACCATGAGGGCGGCCGTGTAGCTCACGGTGTAGGTCTCCGACGTCTCTCGGTCCACGGTCTCGATCATGTGCGGGAAGCCGGCGCCGCGCCGGCAGATCATGATCACGTCCAAACCCGCGTCGGAGGCCAGGGAGTGTGCGGACAACGCGTAGGCGGTCTCGGCGGTGTGCGTGATGATGATGACTCCGTCTTGGGGCCTCACGATGGGTGCCCATCGGACGAACCGCATGGCCGACACCGCCTGGGCGCTCCGCCCGGCCTCCTGGATCATGCCGGCGCCTAGCGCGGCCGCGTGCAGGCTGGTGCCGGTGCCCACCACCCAGATCCGCCTGGCCCGGTGGAGCCCCTCTGCCGCCAGATGCACCTGCTCCCTGGTCTGGGGTGAGCGGAGCAGGCGCTCGAGCTCCTGGGGTTGGGACCGGATCTGCCGCTCGAGATTCGTGACGTCAGGCTGGCTCGACATCCCTGCTCCTCCCTGGATCGGCCTGGGAGGAGGGTAAGCGACGCAGCGGGTCTGTGCGACGCGTGCGAGGGGATCTAGAGCTTCCGCAGGACGGAGACGACCTTTCCCAGCACGGTGCCGTCGGTCATCTCGAACGGCTCCAGCGCCGGGTTCTCCGGGATGAGCATCACCCGGCCGTCCTGCCGCCGCAGACGTTTCACGGTGGCCTCGTCCTCGGCGGGCCCCGGGAGCAGGACCGCCACGATGTCGCCGTCATCGGCACGGCGGGTCGCCCGAACGATCACGATGTCGCCGTCGAAGATCCCGGCGCCGATCATGGAGTCTCCGGCCACCCGCAGAGCGAAATGATCGGCCTCTCCCGCGAACCCCATCGGGACCATGACCTGCTCCTCGATGTGCTCGGTCGCCAGGATGGGAACCCCGGCCGCGATACGACCGAGCAGCGGGACGGCCACGCCCTCGGCCCGGTCGGCCAGCCCGATGGCCCGAGGCTTTGTGGGATCCCGGTGCAGCAGGCCCTTGCGTTCGAGATTGGCGAGCTGCGCGTGGACGCTGGATGAAGAGGTCAGGCCGACCGCCTCCCCGATCTCACGCACCGTGGGGGGATACCCGCGGTCGCGCACGGTCTCGTGGATGAACGTGAGGATCCGCTCCTGGCGCGGGGTGTTGTCAGACATGGTCGCTAACCTCCTCGCTGATTGTCGGACGCTAGCACCGGCCGGGAGGGGTTGCAAACATATGTTCGAGTCGGGTCTTGACACCGAACACGTGTTCGGTCAACATACGTCTATGGTTCGAACGCGTGTTCGCCGCCGGCGCACCACCCTCTCGGCCGCGGCGCTGGTGGTGGTGAGCGTGCTGTTGGGCCCGGTGGGGCACGCCTTCCACGCCGACGCGGCGCCGAGGTTCCCTCGCACGGTCGTGGTCCGCCCCGGCGACACCCTCTGGTCGATCGCCGGCCGCACCGAGCCGCAGGCCGATCCGCGGGCCGTGGTGGAGGCCATCACCGCGGCCAACGACGTGGATCCGGAGGCGCTCGTTCCCGGTCAGCGGCTGGTCGTGCCGGCGCCTTGACGGGCCGAGGGACGGCGGGTACGGTGCGCGCGGCCACTACATCTTGTGTCGTGGCCCCACTCCCATGCGATGCCCCTGGTGCCACGCCGAGGACGACAAGGTCGTCGACTCCCGCCCCGCCGACGGCGGCGGGGCGATCCGCCGACGGCGGGAGTGCCTGACCTGCGGCCGCCGGTACACCACGTTCGAACGGGTAGAGGGCGTCGGTCTGGTGGTGGTCAAGCGGGATGGGGCGAAGGCCCCCTTCGACCGGAGCAAGCTCGTGGGCGGGATCCAGAAATCGATCAAGAATCGCCCGGTCTCCTCAGAACGGGTGGAGCGGATCGTGGATCGGGTGGAGGAGCGTCTCCGGCGGAAGGGTCCGGAGGTGACCTCTCAGCAGGTGGGCCTCGAGGTGCTGGCGAACCTGGCGAAGCTCGACCAGGTGGCCTACATGCGGTTCGCCAGCGTGTACAAGGACTTTCAGGAGATCACCGATTTCGAGCGCGAGCTCGGCGTGCTGCTGCAGAAGAAGGCGCCGGCCAAGCGCCATCCCTGAGACGGGGTGTCTCCCGGGCCGGCTACACTATCTAGTGGGTCGAAGGTTCTCGGACCGCCAGATGGTGCGGTCGGGGTCTTGACAGGGGTGTGGACGGGAGGCAGAATCCCACCTCTGGAATTCCATCGGTGGAAGTCCGCGACGGGGGTCGTGGCAGGGGGTTCACATGGCGGAGCACGAGGGGGACATCCGGATCGTCGGGCGGGGACTGGGGTTCAGGCGCTTCTTCACGACCGAGGGGCGTCATCCGTTCGACGACGTCCAGTGGGAGATCCGCGACGCCGTGATCCCCAACTTCAAGGCGGGCGGCAACGCCTTCGAGCAGCGCGACGTGGAGTTCCCCGTCTCGTGGTCGCAGAACGCCACCAACATCGTGGCGCAGAAGTACTTCCGCGGAACCCTCGGCACGCCGCAGCGCGAGACCAGCGTCCGGCAGCTCGCCGGACGTGTGGTCGACACGATCCGGAGCTGGGGCCAGAAGGACGGCTACTTCCAGAGCGATGACGACGCGCAGATCTTCGCCGATGAGCTGACGCACCTGATCGTCACCCAGAAGGCGGCGTTCAACTCCCCGGTCTGGTTCAACGTCGGCGTGCCCGACACGCCCCAGCAGTGCTCGGCCTGCTTCATCCTCGCCGTGGACGACCACATGTCCTCGATCCTGAACTGGTACGTGGAAGAGGGGACGATCTTCAAGGGCGGCTCGGGCTCGGGCATCAACCTGTCGAGGATCCGCTCCTCGAAGGAGTCCCTCGCCGGCGGCGGCACCGCCAGCGGCCCGGTGAGCTTCATGCGCGGCGCCGACGCCAGCGCCGGCACCATCAAGTCCGGTGGCAAGACGCGCCGTGCCGCGAAGATGGTGATCCTGAACGTCGATCACCCAGACATCCGCGACTTCATCTGGTGCAAGGCCGCGGAGGAGATGAAGGCGCGCGCGTTGCGCGACGCCGGCTTCGACATGGATCTCGACGGCAAGGACAGCGCCTCGATCCAGTACCAGAACGCCAACAACTCGGTGCGGGTGACCGACGAGTTCATGCGCGCGTTCGAGCAGGACCAGGACTGGAAGCTGCGCGCCATCACCAGCGACGAGACGGTGGAGACGCTGCGCGCTCGGGAGCTGATGCGGGAGATCGCCGACGCGGCGTGGCAGTGCGCCGATCCCGGCATGCAGTACGACACCACGATCAACGAGTGGCACACCTGCCCGGCGTCGGGACGCATCAACGGGTCGAACCCCTGCAGCGAGTACATGCACCTGGACAACAGCGCCTGCAACCTGGCGTCCCTCAACCTGATGAAGTTCCTGGAGGACGACGGCACGTTCGACGTCGCAAGCTTCAAGCACGCGGTGGAGATCACCTTCACCGCGCAGGAGATCCTGGTCGGAAACTCCAGCTATCCCACCAAGAAGATCGAGAAGAACGCGCGGGCCTACCGTCAGCTCGGCCTGGGCTACGCGAACATCGGCGCTCTGCTCATGGCGCGTGGCCTGCCGTACGACTCCGATGGGGGACGCGCCTGGACGGGAGCCATCACGGCGCTCATGACCGGCCACGCCTACCGCACCAGCGCGAAGATCGCGGCGGTGCAGGGGCCGTTCGAGGGGTATGCGCCCAACGCCGATGCGATGCTCCGGGTGATCCGCAAGCACCGTGTCGCCGCCGAGCAGATCGACGGCGATCTGGTGCCCGAGGGACTGCTGTCGGCCGCGAAGAACGCGTGGGACGAGGCGCTGTCGCTGGGCGAGGCGCACGGCTATCGCAACGCGCAGGCATCGGTGCTGGCGCCCACCGGCACGATCGGGCTGATGATGGACTGCGACACCACGGGCATCGAGCCCGATCTAGCCCTCGTGAAGACCAAAAAGCTGGTGGGTGGCGGCACGATGCAGTTCGTGAACCAGACCGTGCCGCGTGCGCTGGAGCGCCTCGGGTACGATGCCGGCCAGGTGGGCGACATCGTTGCCTACATCGCCGAGCACAACTCGGTGGTGGACGCGCCGCACCTGAAGGCCGCGCACTACCCCGTGTTCGACACCTCCATGGGAGCGCAGGCGATCCACTACAAGGGCCACGTGCGCATGATGGCCGCCGCCCAGCCCTTCATCTCCGGCGCCATCTCGAAGACGGTGAACATGCCCGAGAGCGCCACGGTGGAGGAGGTCGAGCAGCTCTTCGTGGAGTCGTGGAAGCTCGGACTGAAGGCCGTGGCGATCTACCGCGACAACTGCAAGGTCGCGCAACCCATGTCGGCGGACAAGCGGAAGTCGGCCACGCCCGACGCCGAGCTCCAGACCCTGCCGTGGTCGTCCAAGAAGCGCCTGCCGCAGTCGCGGCCGGCCATCACCACCTCGTTCCAGGTGGGCGGCGCTGAGGGCTACATCACGGCGGGCTCCTACCCCGACGACGGTCTGGGCGAGATCTTCCTGAAGGCCTCGAAGCAGGGCTCCACGCTGTCGGGGATCATGGATGCGTTCTCCATCGCGGTCTCCGTCGGGCTCCAGTACGGCGTGCCGCTGGAGGACTACGCCTCGAAGTTCATCAACATGAAGTTCGAGCCCTCCGGCATGACGAACGACCCCGACATCCGGTTCGCGTCCTCGATCGTCGACTACGTGTTCCGCCGCCTGGCCATCGATCACCTGCCCGATGCCAAGCGTGAGGTGCTGGGGATCCGTTCCGTGGACGAGCGGATGGAGTCGGCGAGGGCAGAGGCGGAGGCCACGGACGGTGGCGGCCTCCAGGAGACCCCCCCGGTCTCGCCACGGCTGGTCGATGTGACCGAGAGCGCCACGGGCAAGACCAACGACGCGCCGCTCTGCTACTCGTGCGGGTCGAAGATGCAGCCGGCCGGCTCGTGCTACGTCTGTTCCAGCTGCGGCAGCACCAGCGGCTGTTCGTAGGGTCTCACTTGACGGGTGCGTCGGTGCGTCGGCTACTGTTCCGCGCATGAACGAGGGGTTCGAGCTGATCGGGATCCATCACGTGCAGCTGGCCATGCCCGAGGGAGAGGACGCCGACGCGGTGCGCTTCTACGCCGACACCCTTGGCCTGACGCAGGTGCCCAGACCCGAGGCCCTGTCGCCCCGGGGCGGCGTGTGGTTCACCTCCGGCGAGCTGGAGGTGCACCTGGGCGTTGAGGAGGGGTTCCGTCCGGCCGTGAAGGCCCACCCTGCGATCCTCGTGAAGGGCTTGGGCACGATCCGCGCCAGGATCGAAGAAGCCGGCTACAAGGTCTCCGACACGGTGCAGATCGAGGGCTTCGACCGCCTGTACGTCCGCGATCCGTTCGGCAACCGCCTGGAGCTGATCGAGCCACTGTGACCGCCTGGCGGATCGTCGGCCTGCACCATCTGCAGCTCGCGATGCCGCCCGGGCAGGAGGAGGTCGCGGAGCGGTTCTACGCCGGGGCGCTGGGCATGGAACCGGTCCCCAAGCCGGCGCACCTGGCCACGCGTGGCGGCTGCTGGTTCCGGGCCGGCGGCCTGGAGCTGCACCTGGGCGTTGAGGAGGGCTTCCACGCCTCGGCGAAGGCGCACCCGGCGCTGCGCATCGACGGTCTGGACGCGCTCTGCGCGGTGCTGCGTGGGACGGGCGCCGAGATCGCCGAAGACACCCAGCTCGCCGGCCACGACCGCCGCTACGTCCGAGATCCCTTCGGCAACCGCCTGGAGCTGATCGAGGAGCATTCCGCGTGAACCTGCCGTTCCGCAAGCTCCGCGCCGACGTCGAGCTGCCCGGTGGGGCCCACCCCGGTGACGCCGGGCTGGACCTCCGCGCCGCCGAGCCGGCCACGGTGGCGCCGGGGGAGCGGGTCATGATCCCGACGGGCCTGTCCGTGGCGATCCCGGACGGCCACGCCGGCCTAGTGGTGCCCCGCTCGGGCCTCGCGTCCAAGCACGGCCTCACGTTGGCGAACGCGCCAGGCCTCATCGACGCCGGGTATCGCGGTGAGGTGATCGTGGCGGTGGTGAACCTGGACCGTGAGCAGGCGGTGGTCATCGAGGCCGGCGACCGCATCGCCCAGCTGGTGGTGGTGGCACTGCCCGACGTCGCGCCCGTGTTCGTGGAGGAGCTCCCCCCATCGGAGCGCGGCGAGGGTGGGTTCGGCTCCTCCGGCACCGCGTGAGCCCCGGTTGAAGCCCGGCACGGCAGCGCCTACCATGAGTGGAACACCACGCGGACGTGGCTCAGTTGGTAGAGCACCACCTTGCCAAGGTGGGGGTCGCGGGTTCGAATCCCGTCGTCCGCTCCATCGGAAAGCGCAGGTCAGGCGCCGTATCCGCTGCCCCGCTCGTCGCGCGCGACGGCCCCGGTACCGTCCTGGTCCCGCCGTGGTCCCGCGGCGTACGAGGCTCCGTCAACGGTCGCCCGCTCGTCGATGGCATCCGCGACCTGTCGGGAGACCTCCGCGTAGATCTGCACGTAGGTCGAATCGACCATCCTGGTCGACGTGTGGCCGAGCCGCTGGGCCGTGGCGAGGATGTCCTTCGTGGCGTCGTAGGCCAACGAGGCGCCGGAGTGCCGCAGCCACCCCACGCGGACGTGCTCGCCGATCTCCGCGTCCCTGAGAGCCCGGATCCAGACGGGTCGGAACGTCTTCCTGCGGACAGGCTCGCCCGTTGCCCCGTAGAAGACGAGCCCCTCCGAGGAGGGCGGGAACCGCAGGAGATGCGCCGCGAGTGCCCGGACGACAACGTCGGGCAACGCGACGGTTCGGTCCGACCCGGACGTCTTCGTCTGACCCCACTCGAACCGCCCGTTGAGTTCCGTGCACCGTTCGTCGACGCGAACCGTGCGGCCAGCGATGTCGATGTCGTTCCGCCTCACGGCGACCAACTCCGACCAACGCAATGAGCCGTAGGCGCCGAGCAGGACGAACGCTCGCCATTGCTCAGGCAGCTTGCCCACGACGCGAGAGATCTCTTCGGGCTTCAGGATTCGAACCGGCTGCCGCTTCGTCCTCGGCAGGTCGACACGCGCCGCGACGCGAGCCTTGAGCCGGTTGTCGTCGATGGCTCTGTAGAGCAGCATCCGGAGCAGCTTCAGGGTCTCGGCCCCCTGCCAGGGGGAGGGGACCTTCGAGACGACGTCGCGCACGTCCTGGCGGCTGATCGCGGCCAGAGGGAAGCGACCGAGCGCTTCCCGCAGGTATCGGTCCCAAACCGTGTCCCACTTCGCGACCGTCGAGGGCGCAGGCATCCCGCGCTTGCCCGGGCGGGTTCGCTGCTCCCGCCAGAAGTCCTCGAGGGTGATGTTCGCCCGGCCCGGATCGGTCCACTCCCCGGTGCTCTTCTCGGTTTCCATGGCTGCGAGGAAGCGGTCGGCATCCGTCTTCCGATCGAACGAGCGGGAGCGCTCTACGTGATCCGGACCGCGGTAGCGGGCCACCCAGGCGGCCGACCGGCCACCGCAGGCCGCGCACGTTCGGGCGCCAGCGGGAAGCGCTCGGCGACACGATCCGTTCCCGCACTTGCGTTGTACGTGTGCCATGTCAACGTCCCTTCTGTCGGCGCCGGTATTCCCGTTGGATCTGTGATCTCGCGCAACTGGTGGAGCAGTACTCGACCCCCTGTAGGTGGTGCTGGTCGTATCGTGAGCGACCCCGTTGGCGAACGAACAGCCTGGTAGGACACCTCTCGTTCTTGCATCGACGAAGCTCGCTGCCCTCAGCGATCCAGTTGGCGATCTGGAGGCACATCACGTTGTAGGTGTTCGGCCAGATTGGGGGGCGGCCCACCGTGGACACGCCGGGCATCTGCAACTCGATCGCCACGTGGAACGGTGAGAGCCCTGGGTTCATGAACTCCATGAAACGGCGCCAGGCGTCGACCGTGTTCATCGGACGTGTGAAGCCTTCCGACTCCCAGGCCTTCCCGATCGCCGGCCATCGTCGTCCCTCCAGATGCGCGATCCAGTGTCCGGTAATCGCCCGGATCACCCGCAGGTGGTAGCGAACCGCCCCCACGTGAACGACGAAGCGGGGATCCAGATCATTGGCCTTGGCGAAGCGTGTCGCTTCGTGCACGAGCTGAGTGGTGAACGTCTCCGTTTGAACGACGCGCCCATCGCGCTCGCGTGGGACGAGCATCTTCGTGGGTCTCTCGCTGTAGGGGAGGTGCTGGAAGACGTCGGGACCGTGGCCCATGTCGTGTTCGGCGAACTCCGCCAACACCTCCGCGGAGTCGAGGTCGACGGTGCGCGCCTCCCGCAGGAAGAACTCCTCGGGCAGCTTCTCATCGGTCGCGTTGACGTCGTAGTTGAGGAAGGCGCCGTCGTGGAGCGTGACCTTCCAGGTGGTGACCGCGGGGACACTCACGCGCTCGCCGGGCCACACCGTTACACCAAATCCTGATGCCTTCGAACCTCCCACGCCGCTCCTCCCGCGTTACCATCTAGACGCGCAACAAAGAGTAACGGCGAAGGTCGAGCGCGTCAAGGAGGCAAAGGTGGCGGAGGAGAAGTACCTCTCGAATGAAGGCCTCGCGACGCGGTATGGGGTACCGCTCACGACCGTACGGAAGTGGCGCTATGAGGGCACGGGCCCCCAGGGATTCCGAGCTGGGCGACACGTCCGGTACCGCGAGTCCGACGTGCGGCGCTGGGAAGAGGAACAGATCCGGGAGAAGAGAAAGTGACGGCGCCGGGGACAAGCCCCGACGCCGCGCACCAGCAGGAACACGATACACCGCGTGTCAGGTGGTGCAGCAAGGGTCACCCGAAGGACAGCTCCCACGTCGACCGTGTGCGCCTCAACCTACCCACGACCGCCGAGGAGTGGACCGACGCGATCCGGCTCGGGTACTGCTCGGATCGCCGCGCGTGGGATGGTCGCGAGCGGAGGCGGTCCTGGTGAGCGCGGGTCTCTCCTGCCGCTGCGGCCGAGCTCTCCTGGATGCCCGCTTCTGCCCTCAGTGTGGGTTCGCCCCTTCGGGGTGCAACTGCGCGGTCGACGAGGCCGTTCCCGATCCGATGACGCTCGCGGAGCTGGTGGACGCCTTCAAGAGCGCAGCCGGGTACGAGGACATCTTCTCCCTGCTGAAGGCGACCGACCCGCCGACGGATCCGATCGACCAGCAGCTCGTCCGTCGCGCCCTCGTGGACCCGCTGAAGCGGTGGAAGATCCCGCTGTCGGCCGTAGACGCCTGGTTCAAGGCGAAGGCGCAGGAGCACGCCGAGCGGGGCATCCTGTTCCCCGAGTACGAACCGTGGGCCGATGCCGTCGACGGCGCCGAGCTCCTGGGCGACCTGGAGGAGTACTTCCATCGGTTCGTGCACGCGCCGGCCGAGTCGATCCTGGCCGCGTCGCTCTGGTCGCTGTGGACGCATTCCTACGAACTGTTCGACGTCGCGCCCCTGCTCGTGTTGACGAGCCCGACCAAGCGATGCGGCAAGACCACGATGCTGAAGCTGGTCGGGTCGGTGGCGTCCCGCCGACTGTTCAGTTCCAACCTGACCGGCGCCGTGCTGTTCCGGGTGATCGAGAAGTACTCGCCGACCCTGCTGATCGACGAAGCGGACAACTTCGCGAAGTTCAACGACGAGCTGAAGGGGCTGCTGAACGCCGGTCACGAACGGATGACCGCCACGGCGACGAGGACGGTGGGCGACGCGTTCGAGGTGAGGACGTTCTCGACGTGGGCGCCGAAGGCGTTCACCGCGATCGGCCCCTTGCCCGACACGGTCGAGGACCGCTCGATCCGGGTCGTGATGCTCCGCAAGCCGCCGGAGGTGAAGAAGGCTCGCGCGCGCCGGCGTACGATCGAGACCGCGGCCACGCCGTCGATCAGGCGCATGGCGCGATGGGCTGAGGACAACGCTGTCGCGCTTCGTGCGGCGGACG
>JBDUEF010000024.1:0-24153 GCA_040002535.1 Actinomycetota bacterium
GCTCCCTAGCCTCTAGACGGAACGGTTCGACGGTGTGAACATCGTCGGGCACCGAGAGCAGCAGGAGCAGAAGGGGGTTCACATGCGGAGGCTCGTGATCGGTAGCGTTCTCGGGATCTTCGTCCTGTCGGTCGTGCTCGCCGCGTGCGGCGGCCCGACCACCGACTCGTCCGGCGACCAGGCCCGACGATTCCAGGACATGTGGGAGATCGATCAGATCGAGAAGGACTTCCACCACGCCACCACGATCAAGGACATCGACCTGATGGTGGGTCTGTTCTCGCCCAACGCGACCATGACCGTCGGCGACGGGGAGACCGCGTCCGGGCCGAACGAGATCCGGCAGTTCTGGCTGGAGCAGTCGGCGTCCTTCAAGCCCGAGAACACCTGGATCTCGGATCACCCGGCGTACAAGCTCGAGATGACGATCAACGGCGACCGCGGCACGCTGCACTTCGAATGCCACTACGTCGATGCCGAGACCGGCGAGGTCGCGGCGGCCACGGCCGCCGACTTCGACGTGGCGCGGATCGACGGGAAATGGCTGATCACGAACATGATCGCCGGCTCGACCAGCCTGGAGGTCTGAGAGACCGTGCCGGAGATGCAGGACCCTCGGGTCGCCGAGGGGCGGCGACGGATCGACGATTCGCTCGTCCGAGCCGTCGCCCGCCTGCCGGTCACGGTTCGGACGAAGCTGCTGATCGCGTTCGTCGGCACATCCCTGCTGCTCGTCGCGATCGGTCTGCTCGGACAGATCGTTCTCGGACAATCGAACGATCGGGTCGGAAGCCTCGGGGCGCTTTCGGGACGAGCCATCGCGTACGGCCAACTCCAGCAAGATGCGCAGCACGTGCAGGAGCTTCTCTCGGGGAACGCTGGACCCGACTACTGCTTGGTCTGGGAGGACATCTGCCGGCCCTTACGCAAGGTGGATAAGCTCGTGGTGAACGCGGTCGTCCGAGTCAAGTCGGGGACGGCCGAAGATCGACTCGGATTCCCGCCGCCCGCGGAAGACCGCGACGGCCTGCTTCTGAAGATCCACGACACCGCGTACGAGCTCGAGACCTGGATGGAACAGGAGCTCATCCCGACCTATCGCTATGACGGCCGGCCGACCGACAAGATGTTGGCGACCCGAGCGGACGCGGAGTCTCTCGCGAGCGACCTGAGGCAATACGCCGCGGTCCTCGGGGATGGGACGCAGGCGAAGATCCAGGATCTGATCACCCGGAACGCCAGCTCCTTCGCGAACTCCCGGGCACTGTTCATCGGCGTCGCGGCGGGGGCGATCGTCCTCGCGCTGCTGCTCGGGTTCGTCCTTTCGTGGTCGATGATCGGGCCGATCCAGACCATCGACTCTCGCCTCGTCGCGATCGCGTCGGGCGACTTCTCGGGCCACGTGGAAGTGGAGAACCGGGACGAGCTGGGCGCGTTGGGCACCAACGTCAACCGGATGAACGACGAGCTGCGGCGTCTCTACACGGAGCTCGAGGCCGCCAGTCAGCACAAGTCGGCGTTCCTGGCGAACATGTCCCACGAGCTGCGGACGCCGCTCAACGCGATCATCGGCTTCTCGCAGGTCCTCCGCGAAGAGATGTTCGGCACGGTGAACGAGAAGCAGGCGGAGTACCTGGACGACATCGTCTCCTCGGGGAACCATCTGCTCTCGTTGATCAACGACATCCTCGATCTATCCAAGGTCGAGGCGGGACAGGTCGAGCTCGACGTGCACCCGTTCTCCCTGCGTGAGGCGCTCGAGCGTGGCGTGGTGATGGTGCGCGAGCGCGCGACGGAGGATGGGGTTCGCGTTGCGTTCGAGGCTGATCCGGAGATCGATGTCGTCGACGGCGACGAGCGCAGGATCAAGCAGGTCATCTTCAACCTGCTCTCGAATGCGGTGAAGTTCACGCCTGCCGGCGGTGAGGTCGACGTCAGCGCGATGCGGGTCAACGGTGAGGTGAGGGTCTCTGTCGCCGATACCGGCCCCGGCGTCGATCCTGCGGATCACGAGCGGATCTTCGAGGAGTTCCGGCAGACCGAGTCTGGACTCGAGCAGCGCGAGGGGACCGGCCTCGGCCTGGCGCTCTCGAAGCGCTTCGTCGAGCTCCACGGCGGGCGGATCTGGATCGAGAGCGAGCTGGGTCGGGGGAGCACCTTCGTCTTCACGTTGCCGGCCGGGGCGGTCGCGCCGTGACGGGGGAGCAGGTCCTGATCGTCGAGGACAACCAGAAGAACATGAAGCTGTTCCGCGACGTCCTGCTCGCGAAGGGATATCGAACGCTCGAGGCAACCACGGGAGGCGAGGCCCTCGAGCTGGCGACCGAGCACGGCCCGGACCTCGTGCTCATGGACATCCAGCTCCCGGACCTCGACGGCGTCCAGTCGCTTCGTCGGCTGCGTGCCGACGAGCGCACGGCCGGGATCCCCGTGCTCGCCCTGACGGCGCAGGCGATGCAGGGCGACCGCGAGCGCTTCCTCGCGGCCGGCTTCGACGGCTACCTCTCGAAGCCGGTGGACGTCCGCGAGCTGATCGAGACCGTTCGCGAACACTGCGACAGACTCGCCGGATGAGCGAAGCCAGGATCCTCGTGGTGGACGACGTCCCCCAGAACGTGCGCCTGCTCGAGGCCGTGCTCGCACCCCGCGGGTACGACGTCGTCTCCGCGACCGACGGCGACCGTGCGCTCGAACTGGTCCGGTCGTCGAAGCCGGATCTCGTCCTCCTCGACATCATGATGCCGGAGCCGGACGGCTATGAGGTCTGTCGGCGGCTCCGGGCGGACGACGAGACGGCGGTGCTCCCGGTGATCATGGTCACCGCGAGCACGGACGAGAAGACGAGGGCCATCCAGGCCGGTGCCGACGATCTCATCGCGAAGCCGTTCAACCACGACGAGCTGCTCGCCCGGGTCCGATCGCTCCTGCGGATCAAGCGCTACCACGACACGATCAGGGCGCAGGCGGAGGAGCTCCTCGAGTTGAACCGTACGCTCGAGGAGCGCGTCCAGACGCAGATCCACGAGCTCGAGCGGGTTCGCAAGCTGCGGCGGTTCCTGTCGCCGCAGCTCGTCGACGCGATCGTCTCCTCGGACGACGACGCGATCCTCCGCAGCCACCGTCGGGAGGTCGCGATGGTCTTCGTCGACCTTCGGGGATGGACGAGGTTCGTCGACGCGGTCGAACCGGAAGAGCTGATGAGGGTCCTTCGCGAGTTCCACGGCGTGGTCGGTGGTCTCGTCCAGCGGTTCGACGCCACCGTCGGCTTCCTCGAGGGGGACGGCGTCCAGCTCTTCTTCAACGACCCCGTGGAGGTGCCCGATGCCGCGCTGCGCGCCGTGCGGCTGGGGTGTGCGTTCCGCGAAGAGATGGCGGAGCTCACGCCGCGGTGGCGGAAGCGCGGCTACGACCTCGGCGCGGGCTCCGGGATCGCGCTCGGCTACGCGACGTGCGGCGAGGTCGGCTTCGAGGGTCGTTCCGACTATGCGGCGATCGGAGCGGTGACGAACCTCGCTTCCCGGCTCGCCGACGAAGCGGCCGCCGGTCAGGTCCTGATCGCGCAGCGTCTCCTCGCCGACGTCGAAGAGCACGTCGAGGTCGAGCCCGTCGGCGAGTTCACGCTCAAGGGCTTCCAGCGGCCGGTCACGGCGTTCAACGTCGTGGCCGTTCGCGATCCGACGGCTCCGTAGGATCGACAGAACCGCCAGGACGCTCAGCCCCGTGCAGATCCGGGCGATCGCCCTGCGGGTTCAGGGCATGGACGTCACAAGCATCGCAGCCGAGCTTCCAGACGCGGATCGGGGAGAGCTCACGCCGTGCGGACGTTCTTGTCGCGCTGGCGGTGGGTTCTGATGCGCTCCATCCGCTGAAACACGAGGTCTCCGGCCTCTGTGGGTCGCATCAGCCCGTCTCCTCGGGCGCCGGCCACGACGCCGGACGCTTGACCCGCCTTCGGGGCCAACGTAGCTTCAGGCGCGTGCGGCCGGTGCAACCGTTCGAGACGTCCCTCGACACGGGCGATGACCGCGGGCTCATCCAGCCGGGACGAACACGGAAGGGACCGCGGCGCCCGATGCGCGCCTCGTCCTACGTCCTCGCCCTGCTGGTGCTGCTCACTCTGAACTTCTTCCTGCCACGGGTCATGCCGGGAGATCCGATCTCGCTGCTGATCGAACTCGGGTCTCCCGTGTTCGTCACCCCCGGAACGAGGCTCGCGTTGGCCCACTACTACGGGCTCGACCGGCCACTCGTCGTGCAGTTCGGGAGGTACCTCACCGGCCTGCTGCACGGGGACCTCGGCATCTCGGTGACCTATAACCGTCCGGTGACCAGGGTGATCGGCGAACGGCTGCCCTGGACCCTGCTCCTGGTGGGAACGGCCCTGGCCTTGGCCACCGCGATGGGATGGTTGGCGGGGATCCACTCGGCCTGGCGCCGGGGGCGCCACTCCGATCGTGGCCTGCTGGTGGTGTTCCTGGCCCTCGGCAACCTCCCGGTGTTCTTCATCGCCCCGGTGGTCCTGCTGGTGTTCGCCGTCAAGCTCCACTGGTTCCCGCTGGCCGGGGGGGCCACCCCCTTCGCCACCTCCGGGCGGATCGGTCGTGTGGCCGACGTCCTGGACCACCTCGTCCTGCCCGCCACAGTGCTCGGCGTCCTGGTTTCCTCTAGCAGCTTCCTGGTGATGCGGGGCAGCATGGTGGCCGAGATCGGTTCGGACTACCTGCTCCTGGGCCACGCCAAGGGCTTGCCGGATCGCCGGCTGAAGTATCGCTACGCGGCGCGGAACGCGCTCCTCCCGGCGGCGACGGCCGCCGCGCTGCAGGTGGGGCAGATGGTCACCAGCTCGGTCTTCATCGAAACGGTCTTCGCCTATCCCGGGCTCGGCAAGCTGATGTTCGATTCGATCGGCTCGCGCGACTACCCGGTCCTGCAGGGCTGCTTCCTGATCCTCACCGCCATCGTGCTCACCCTGAACTTCCTGGCGGACCTCGTGTATCCGCGGCTCGACCCTCGGGTCCGGCCGTGAGCGGCAGGGCGCGACCGGCCGGTCGATGGCCCCTGCTGACCGGAGGGATCATCGTGGGGACATTCGGGTTCCTCGGTCTCCTGGCCCCGCTGATCGCTCCGTACGATCCGCACGCCATCTCCGGCGCCTCACTGCTCTCCCCGTCGCTGCACCACCTGTTGGGAACGAACGACCTGGGGCAGGACGTGTTGTCCCAACTCCTGTTCGGCGCGCGGGAATCACTCCTCGTCGCCCTCGCCGCGTCGTCCCTCGGAACGGTGGTTGGGGTCGTGCTGGGGGCCTGGGCGGGGCTCCGGGGAGGCGCGATCGATGTCGTGGCCATGCGAACCGTCGATGTCGCCCTGGCCATGCCGGCCCTTCCCCTGCTGATCGTGGTCGCGGCGCTGGCCGGGCCGAACGACC
Organism: Actinomycetota bacterium; assembly: GCA_040002535.1. Taxonomy (GTDB): domain Bacteria; phylum Actinomycetota; class UBA4738; order UBA4738; family HRBIN12; genus JALYMB01. Next base: position 5,429 of record JBDUEF010000024.1, read on the forward strand.
TCGTCGTGGTGCTCGCGGTCGCCTCGGTCACGTGGCCCCCCATCGCCCGGATCGTTCGGGGCCAGGTCCTGTCGTTGCGTTCGCGCGGTTTCGTGGGAGCGGCGCGGGGGTTCGGAGGCGGGTCGCTGTACGTGACCCGGCGCCACGTCGCTCCGGCCGCCGGCCCGCTGATCGCCTCGCAGTTCGTCGATGTGGCCGGCACCGCGATCGTGCTCTACTCCGGCCTCGCCTTCCTCGGTCTAGCGAATGCGTCGACGTCGAGCTGGGGGGGGATCCTGAACCGCGCCGCGACCTACCCGGGGATCTACGACTCGCTGGCCTGGACGTGGTGGTTGGTGCCGGCCGGGCTCTCGATCACGCTCGCGGTGCTCGGGTTCGCGCTCCTCGGGCTGGGGATGGAGCCCGGGTTCAACCCCCGGTGGGCTCGGTTCTCGTGACGGTTCTCCTCACCGTCGACGGCCTTCACGTGTGCTTCCAGGAGACGGTCCACGCGCTTCGCGGTGTGTCGTTCACCCTCGGCAAGGGTGAGTCGCTCGCGGTGGTTGGTGAGACGGGCGCCGGGAAGTCTACCCTCGCCCTCAGTCTGGTCGGTCTGGTCCAGCCACCGAGCGCGTCCGGAAGCATCGAACTGGACGGGCAGGAGCTCGTCGGCGCTTCTCCCGACGAGCTCCGGGCGGTGCGTTGGCGGAAGGTCGCCATCTCGTTGCAGGGTCTGCCGTTCAATCCCGTCGCGCGGATCTCCGATCAGATCGCCGAGCCGATGCGGGAGCACCTCGGCATGAGCGCATCCAACGCCCGGCGCCGAACCGAGGAGCTGGCGACGGAGGCGTTGTTGCCGGCCCCCCTGCTGGACCGCTACCCGCACGAGCTGTCGCGAGGCGAACGACGCCGCGCCGCGCTGGCCATGGCCCTCGCCCTGGACCCCGAGCTCTTGGTGCTGGACGAACCCACGGCGGGGATCGATCCTCCTGCCAAGAGCGCGCTCTGCCGTCGGATCGCCGAGCTGCAGGCCGAACGCGGGTTCGCCCTGGTCGTCATCACGCACGATCTCTCCGACGCGAGCCGGCTGGCCTCACGGTGCCTGGTTCTGTACGGGGGGGAGGTGATGGAGGACGGACCCTCGGATGCGGTCCTCACCCGCCCGGCTCACCCGTACACGTGGGCGCTGGTCAACTCCTATCCCGTCATGAGCACGACGAAGGACCTCCGCCCGATCGGTGGAGCGCCGCCGAACCCCCGAGCCGTGCCGACCGGGTGTCCGTTCCATCCTCGATGCTCACAGGCGGAGGCGATCTGCACTGAGCAGCGGGTCCGCCTGGCTCCGTCCCGAGGGCGTGAGGTCGCCTGTCATTTCGGCGGCCTCAAGACCCTCCTGTCCGCCCGGACCGTGTCGAAGTCCTTCGGGAGCGTTCGAGCTCTGGATGAGGTGTCTTTCGAGGCCCAGCACGGCGAAGCCGTCGGGATCATCGGTCCGTCGGGGAGCGGGAAGACCACGCTCGCCCGGATCCTCTGTGGGCACCTCGAGGCAGACTCCGGCGAGGTGCTGCTGGAGGGGACGGCGCTCCCGCGGTCATGGGGTCGGCGGGAACGTTCGATCCGCCGCCGCATCCAGCTGCTGATGCAGGACCCGTGGGACGCGCTCTCGCCCCGCCTCACCGTCGAACAGCTGGTCCGCGAGCCGCTCGACCTCTCGGTGCCTCCGGACGCGGAGCCGGAGGCGATGGTTCAGGCCATGCTCGAACGCGTCGGGCTTCCCTCCTCCGGGTCCTTCCTGCAGGCCCGAACCCACCAGCTGTCGGGCGGCCAGCTGCAGCGGATCGCGCTGGCCAGGGCACTGATAACCCGGCCAAAGATGCTCGTTGCCGACGAGCCCACCGCCATGCTCGATCCGTCCGAGCAGGCTCGAGTGCTGGTCGTGCTGCGCGAACTGCAGGCCGAGGAGGGACTTACGCTGGTGCTAATCTCCCACGACATGGCGGTCGTCCGGAAGGTCACCGACCGGATCGTGGTGTTGGACGGGGGGCGTGTGGTGGAGGATGGACCTTCGAGTGACGTTTCGTCGATCCCGCGAACAGAGACGGCCCGCCGCCTCGTGGACGCTGCTGGGCACTTGAACAGGCCGAGCGCCGTAGCAACCACACCCGATGCCGACCGAAGTGGGACCTCGTGAGCCTTCCGGAGATCGGCCGCCGCACGTTCCTCCGCACCGGCCTGATGACGGTCGGCGCCGTCGCATTGGAGTCGTGCACGTCGAAGCCGCGCGTCTCTCCGACGCCCGGGCTTATCGCTCGGCCCACCGTTCGCATCCCCGGCGGCGACTTCGGGTTCCCCTCGCCGTTCGGCTATATCGCCGGTCCGGGGTACGTTCGGATGAGCCTCATCTACGACACGCTGGTGTGGAAGGACGGTTCCGGACAGCTGCTCCCGTGGCTGGCGTCCTCGTACTCGCCATCGAAGGACGGCCTCACCTACACCTTCCAGCTCCGCGACGCCCTCTGGCACGACGGGCATCCGTTCACGGCCGACGACGTCGAGTTCACGTTCACCTACTTTGCCCGTCTGCTCGGCAAGCTCCCGCCCCTGGTCGTGGCGCAACCGTTCGGCGTGGCCTCGGCCAAGGCCACGGGGCCGAGGACGGTCGAGATCACCCTGCCGGCGCCGTTCGTCACGTTCGCCGAGCAGATCGCCGGCTCCATCCCCATCTTCCCGAAGCACATCTGGTCCACCGTCACCGATCCGGTCAGGGCACAGGACCCCAAGGTCCTGGTGGGGACCGGCCCGTACCGCCTGCAGTCGTACTCGAGCGGGGAGGGGTCGTACCTCTACATCGCGAACGACACGTACTTCCTGGGCAAGCCGTTCGTCCGGCGGATCGAACTCGTCCCGGCCGGCGACGAGCTGCAGGCCGTTCGAGCCGGCAGCACCGACGGAGGGGAGGCACCGGCGGTGGGCGTTCCCCCGGCCGCCGTCGCTCCCTTCACCTCGGGCACGTTCGGCTCCGCCCGGATGCAGGGGGGGTTCGCCTTCCCCCTGTACTGGAACCTGGCCCGGGGCGGAGCCCTGGCGGACGTCCGGTTCCGTCAGGCCTGTGCGATGGCCATCGACCGTGGCGACATCGTGACGCGCCTGCTCGGGGGACAGGGCCTTCCCGGCAACCCCGGGTTCCTGCCGCCGGACCACCCCGACTTCGTCCAGGTCGAGCAGTACGCGTTCAACGTCGCCGGCGCGAACTCGTTGCTCGACCGGGCCGGCTACCGCAGGCCCAGTGCGAACGCCACGCGGCAGGCGCCCGACGGCACCCCGCTCCGGTTCGAGCTGCTGACCGGAGGCCAGTTCCCGGTCGTAGAGCTCGTCGTCCAGTCGCTCAAGGCGATCGGGGTCGAACTCGTCCCCCGGAACGTCGAGCTGGCTACGTTCTTCGGGGTCAAGTTCTCGGGGAAGTGGGACATGATCATCACGCTGTATCCCGGTCCGGGCGGCCAGAATCCCGAGTCGGATCCCGACCAGCTCCGCCTCATCTACGCATCGAACGCCCCGCCCAGCGCGGCGCAGGCGTTCGGGTACAAGAACCCTCAGGTCGACCGGTTGACCCAGGCGCAGCTCGTGGCGCCGGACGCCGGTTCGCGGCGAACGATCGTCGGCCAGATCCAGCAGCTCGTGGCGCATGACCTGCCCGTCCTGCCGCTGTACTACTCGACCCTGTTCTTCGCGTTCGACAAGAGCGTGCTCGATCAGTGGTACTACACGCCGGGCGGGCTGGCCACCGGGCTTCCGACGCCCTACAACAAGCAGCTGTTCGTCACGGGGAGCAAGACCGGCGTGCAGATCAGGCCGGCCAGATGACCGCGCGTGGAGCGGTGTCTCCCGCGATGCGAGAGGCCGTCGTTCGGTTCCACGGCCACGTATGTCCGGGCCTGGCCCTGGGCATGAGGGCGGCGGCGGTCGCGCTCGAGGAGATCGGATCGCACTCCATGGATGAGGAGGTCGTCGCGTTCGTCGAATCCGACATGTGCGGTGTCGACGCCATCCAGGTCCTGACGGGGTGCACGTTCGGCAAGGGGAACCTCATCCACCGCGACCATGGCAAGGACGTCTACACGTTCTTCCGCCGATCCGACGGCCGAGCCATCCGCGTCAGTAAGCGCACCGGCGCGCCGGAATCCGTACGACCCGGTGGTCCCGAAGCGCCGGACGAGGACGTTCGATCCGGACCGTCCGTCGATGGATGGGTGGACGCCATCCTGACCTGCCCCATCGAGGAGATGTACGAGGTTCGGGAGGTCTCGGTCGAGGTCCCAGCACGAACGCGCTACTATCGGCCGCTGGCGTGTGACTCGTGCGGCGAGCCGACCATGGAGACCCGGATCCGGCTGTTCGACGGAGGCCGTTTCTGCCCTCCCTGCTTCGAACTGGCGTCCGCGGGGCGGATGGCCGTACCCTTGGGGCGACGACCATGAGTGTGTTCACCGACGCCGAACTCGCCTTCCTCTCCGGCCACCGCCACGGCCGGATCGCCACCGTGAACGCGGGCGGGGACCCTCACGTGGTCCCGGTGGCGTTCCGCTACAACCCCGACGCGGACGCGCTGGAGGTGGGCGGACCGGTGATCGTGATGACCAAGAAATACCGGGACGCCTCGGCGACCGGACGGGCCGCGTTCGTCGTCGACGACGGCGACCCGCCGCACTCGCCGCCGCGAGGCGTCGAGGTTCGCGGCCGGGTCGAAGCGCTGCCGGAGGGCGGCCAGGAGATCTTCCCCATGTTCATGCCGGAGGTGCTCCGCATCGTCCCCACCCACATCGCCTCCTGGGGCATCGAGACCGAGATCCCCACGGGCCGGGATGTCGCTTCCGCCTAGAACGGTCCCGCTGGCGGCGAACGGACGAGGGAGTCAGGAATGCAGGTAGCGGTCGGTGGGAAGGGCGGGTCCGGAAAGACGACCATCTCCGGAACGCTGGCCCGCCTGTTCGCCCGGCGCGGACAGACCGTCCTGGCCATCGACGGCGACTCCAACCCAACCTTGCCGTCGCGCTCGGCATCGACGGGCCGATGGCCTGGTCGCTGGAGGGCCTGCTGCCCGGGTTGCTGGCCACGGTGACGGACGAGCGGGGGAACCGGACCCTGGTGCTGACGAAGCCGCCGGCCGAGATCATCGCCGACTATGGACGCCCGGCCTCCCGGGTTCCTTCGGCGAGCTACGCCTTCTGGCGAGCTACGCCTTCTGCGAACCTACCTCTGCCCCCGCGTGCAACGGTGTGGTCGCCTCCGCCTTCGGCAACATGAAATACGCAGCGACGGCGCACGCAGCAAGCACGACACCTGGGATCACGTGTCTCACGACCGACCCGAAGGTGAGGCCCATGTTCATCATGTCCCCCAATCCGAAGCGGGGGAGCACCCACGGCCCGAGGGTCGTCCAACCGGCCACGATCAACAGGGCTCCTGAGATCCAGCGAGTGACGGCGAGCATCCCACGGAGCAGTAGGAGTACGGAGAGGAGGATGGCGAACGCCCCGGGGACGATGTGCCAATAGTAGGTGGACGAGTTCACGACGACTGCAGCGCTTGTGTGCATCATGCCACCCATCGGGGAGCCCCGATAGAGCCACGGAGAAGCCAGCGTCCAGATGCCGGCGGCCACCCCGACCGACGGAACGATCTTTCGCATCGTGCCTACCCTCCCGGTCACCGGAGATGACCCCCTCGTACACGTCTCGCTCGCCCGAGCTTGCTCGTCACGCACGGGTTGCACAATCGGTGTGTGACGCTGCTAGATGTACAGGTCAAGTAGCCCTGTCCGCGATCAGACATGATCTCCAGCCGTTCCAGGGTGCCGATCGGCGAGGCACGCCTCGGCCTCCTCCGGGGAGGCGTGACACCAACAGTCCGGGCCGCACTCCCCGTGGCCCGACCGGGTGAGCTCGGCGAACTCGTCGGCGAAGATCTTCCCCCCGAACCGGTTGCCCTCCTCGGTAAGACTGTAGTGACCCTCGGTCGCGTGCCGAAGCAGACCTTCCTCGACGAGCCCGTCGAGGTACCGACGACCGAGCTCGGCGCCGATCCCCAGGAAGCGCTCGAGCAGCGCCGGATCGACCTGGTCCCCGAGCCCCTCCCCTTTGATCCAAAACATGACCTGGAGGATCTCGTCGCGCCAGTAGAGGGTACGGAGAGCCTCGGACTTGGGTTCGTGCAGCTGCTCCATCCCGTCCTCCCTTCCCAGCACCCGCAGTCTAGGGTGTTTCCGCATGAGAGGTAGAGTCGCTGGATGGAAAGCCTCGATGACCTTCTCCAACGGCTGGAGGATCTGGTCGCGGAGATGGAGCAGCTCGACGAGCCTCTCCGTGATCGAGTGTTCGAGCTCCTCGACGGGATCGACACGATCCACCGGTTGGCACTCGATCGCCTCGCGGAGGCCCTTGGCACGGAGCGTCTGGAAGAGATCAGGGCCGCCGACCCGGCGATCCGCTGGCTGCTCGACGCCTATGGCGCAGGGATCGATCAGCGATCAGCGGCCGAGGCCGCCCTCGATTCGATCCGTCCCTACATCCACTCCCACGGCGGGGAGGTCCAGGTGATCGACGTCTCCGCCGGGGTTGTCCGGGTCAAGCTCTCGGGAAGCTGCTCGGGGTGCACCGCGTCCGCAGTGACCCTGCAGAACGGCGTGGAGGAGGCACTCCGCGAGCATCTGTCAGGATTCGTGGCGATGGAGGTGGAGGCGGAGCAGTCGCCGTCCCACCCGCCGCCCGGACCTACGCTGATCCAGATCCAAGCTCGTCCTCCGGGTGCCGAAACAGGCTCTCGCTCCTCACCCTGAGACCTCGAGCGTCGTTCTTGCGATGCCGTCTTTTCAACTCCCGGCGAGCGGCCACGAGACGCCCATCGAGGAGACCATCCGACGGACCTCATCCACCGCAGGTGCGACGGCTCGAGCGACCTCCGCCGTGAGACCTTCCTCCAGCCGGTCGACATCCCCAGGTTGACAGCCCACCACCCAGGTCGACTCGGGGAGCGTTCCCAACCCCTTCGCCAGGATGAACGCCCTCTCGGGGGTTGCGTAGTGCATGTCGGCGAGCAGGTCGCCCCGTCGCTCGAGCGGCATGCTCGCGACGTCGGGTACCGTCGGTCGGATCACGAAGACGGTTCCCGGGGCCCGTTCGAGATCGACCGCGTCGACCACAAGCAACGCGTCCACCGGGTCGATCAGCTCCTGGACGAGGTGGATGCCACCGATCCCGAGTTCCAGCACGCGCACCTCGTCCGGGACCGGTTCTGAGAGCAGCCGTCGAGCAACGACGACCCCGAACCCATCGTCGCCCCTCAGGATGTTGCCGAACCCGGCGACGAGCACCTTCACCTGCGTAGGATAGACCGGTTCGCAGGTCGGCCCAGCGGCGAGGTACGGTTCCCTCCGGTGACCAAGGCGGATGACCTTCAGGCGGCAGTGGGCGAGCTCGAGGACAGGATTCGCCGGTACCCCTCGGCGACGTACCCCGTGCAGCACGCGACCGCTCAATTCCACCTGGGCGTCGCCCTCACCCAAGCGACGCGGTTGCGGGAGGCTGAGGACGCCCTGCTGGCAGCGGCGCGGCTGTTCGACCCCGATCGTCTGGCGGTCGAGCACGGGAAGACACTGAACTCCCTCGGCGCTGTTCAGCGGATGCAAGGCCGGCTGGAGGATGCGGCCGCGACGTTCGCCCGTGCGGCGGAGATCTTCGAGCGATCCCGATCCGAGGCGGAGCGAGGTGCCGCCGTGTTCAACCTCGGCCTCGTTCGACGTGAGCAGGACGACCCGACCGGGGCCGCACGGTCCTTCCGCGAGGCACGGTCGGTGTTCGACGCCGGGAGGCTGCCGATACAGGCCGCGGCCGCGGCCCGCGAGCTCGGTGGTTCGCTGCTTGCGACCGGGGACCTCGAAGCAGCCCTCGAGCATCTCGAGGAAGCCGTCACGCTTGCCGATGGTGCGGGGGATCAGGCCGGATCGGGGGCCTCTGCGAACGCGCTCGGGCTGGTTCACATGGCGGCCGGGCGACTGCCCGACGCCGTCGACTCGTTTCGAGCCGCGGCAGCCGCCCACCCCAGGAGCGTGCGGGCGCACGACTTCGCGATGGCGAAGGCGAACCTGGCTCTCGCCTATGAACGGGCCGGCGACAGCCCGAGAGCGCGATTGGCCGCCCTCCAGGCGCTGGGGATCGAGGAGGCTTCCCCTGCCGTGCGTACGCAAGCCTCAGGTGTGATCGCACGCCTCGGGAACGAGCCGGGCGACCTCATCGGCGTGCTCGATCAGGAGACCCGCGACCGCTGGCCCGCGATCGTTCGAGAGGATCTGGCCCTCTGGGCCGACGCACCGCCGGCACGACAACGTGCCGAGTGGACGGCGTGGGTGGACGGCCAGCTCGCACGACCACACACCGCCGTTGACCTGGCAGAGACCTGGCTCGGGGCTCTCCTCGAGCTTCCCCCGGCGTCGATGGAGGGTCTCGTGAGGAGCGTGATCCAGGCGCTCGCTCAGCGGACCACGAGCGACCGTGAACGATTCCGAGCCGACGTGAAGCGCGCGATGGCGCGATTCCACGTGCCACAGCTCATGCGTCTGGAGGCGACCTTCAACCTCCTCGCGTCGGAGCTGGGTCCGGAATCCGGGTGGTGATCGGCGGGGACCTGTCGAGCGAAGCGCTCGCCGAGCTCATGCCAGGACGCCCGACCCGGAGCTACCCCGCCCTCTTGTCCACGGGCGCGGACGCCCTCGCTTGGGCGCGCACCGGGGGGCCTGAAGGGGCGCTGGTGGTCGCCGACTACCAGGCATCCGCGCGCGGGCGGGCCGGCACGGAATGGACCGTGCGCCGAGGGGTGTCGGTGTGCTTCTCCCTGATCCTTCGTCCGGATCTGCCGGTTGAGCGGGAGGGTTGGCTCTACACCGTCGTCGTGTCCGGGCTTGCGGACGCCCTGGGGCCGGAGGCGACCATCGAGTGGCCCGACGGGGTCGTTCGCGCGGACGTACGGCTCGGGGCGGTCGGCGTCCACGCTGAGCTCGGACCCGACGGGGTCGACTGGGCGGTCGCGAATGTGCTCGTGCCCGATGTTCCGCCGCCGCGAGGTCCGACGCTGGCACGCATCGTGCGGGCCATCGAGCTCCGGTATCGGAGCCCCGACGATCTCGTCCTGGACGAGTACCTTCCGCGATGCGCGACGATCGGAAGGCAGGTGCGCGCCCGGCTCATCCCCGTGGGGCCGGCCGGGGTCGTCGTTTCGGGAACCGCGACAGGCGCGAAGCTCGACGGGGCACTGTCGATCGAGACCGGCTCCGGCTTCCTCGTCGCCGTCCGACCTCAGCACCTCGGGGTTATCGAGGACATGCGGTCGGGATCGGATGAGCTCGATGGCTTCACGGACTACCGGGAGATGTTCCCCTCGGACGGCTAGGGCACGGCCCCCTCGGCGGCCTGCAGCCGGTCGAGCTCCTCGATCACCGCCCACCACTGGCTCCAATCGAGGTGGTCCATCCCGTCGCCGGTCTCACCAGAGGCGATGCGGAACCGGAGCTCGTCCCGGCGAGAGAAGGTTCTGCCCCACCGACCGGTGTGGTCGAGATGATCGAGCTCTGAGAGGAGATCGCGCATCACCTCGAGCGCGGGCGCCGGTTGGAGCCGGTCCCCGACGACCAGCCCCCGAAGACGATCGGAGAGCTCGAGGAGGGGGAGCCGGGTGACCTCGAGTCGCGTGAGCTCCAGCGCGCGGTCCAAGCCGGATCGGACCTCTCCTGACAGCGATTCGGAGGGCTCCCTGCGTACCGGTTCCACCTCGATCGTCACGGTTCTCGCGGGGAGGGCATCGAAGCCCCCGGCGACCTCGAGGATGAGGTCGATGGAGACATGGCCTGTGCCGGCCTGCTCAACCGCGGTCCGGAAGCGCTGGACGTGGGGCGCCGGTGACACGATCCGACGGCGCTCGACCGACCCGGGCGCTCGACCGCGTGCCGCCGCGCCGACAAGGACCATCGCTGACGGACGTAGATCTTCCAGCAGCTGCGTGACCGCCAGCGCACCGTAGTAGAGGTCTTCGACGACGACCTCCGGGCCCAGATCCTCCTGCGTAAGGCGATCGGCCGCCAGACGGCCCACATCCATGTCGCCCTGGTAGAGCTCCCCGACCCCGCCGACCAGGAACGTCACCGATCCGGGCCGCGACCGGCAGCTAATCGACGCCGCAGGCGCAGGTATTGACCTCTCGCACCACGGTCCCGTGACCGGTGCTGACGTGGGTCGTGCACGGCATGCAGGGGTCGAAGCTGCGGATCGCGCGGAGCATGTCGATCCCGGTGAACTTGGATGGATCCGACACGTCCTCGATGATCGGCGTGTTCATCACCGCCTCTTCGTACGGACCCGGCTGATCCCACGGATCCCGAGGTGAGGCGTTGATCGTCGACGGCGTGCAGATCTGATAGTTCACGATCTTGCCTTCGTCCATCACGAGGTGATGTGTGAGCCACCCACGTCCGGCTCCCCACCATCCAACGCTTCTCTGCTCGTCCTTGGGGATGTGCTTCTCGAGCTCGTCCGGGTCCATGTGCGCTACCCGTCGCTCCCCTTTCTGGAACAGACGGTACGCCTCGAGCAGATTCGCCAAGCCGACGAGCTGAGAGAACACATAGTGGTACGCGCGCCCTCGATTGCGTTCCAGCGCGTTCCACACGGGCGGGATGAACCACTCCGCATCGACCTCCGGGCTGATCCCTTTGGGGATGTGCAGCTTGAGACTGCTGCCGGTGGCCTCGATGAACTCGTTCTTCGGCATCTTCTGGGCCTTGGCCGTCATCAGCAAGCGAGCATAGGCACCGGCCTCCACGACCTTCCGGTCCCAGCGCGGCGTGCACGCCCAAGTGTATTTCTCCTTCCAGTTCTTGCCGGTCGGTTTGGGGAGCGTCCGTTTGTTCCACGGATGATAGGGACTGATGGGGTTGCCGAGCGGGTCGGTGGCATACCGAGCTTCCTGATCGTCCCACTCGTCGTAGTAGGAGTGCTCCACGAACTCTTCCCATCCGATGTTGATGTCGGTCAGCCTGGTCGTCACAAGCTCGCCGTCGATGACGACACCTGGCGTGGACCACCTGCGCTCACCCCATTCGTCGCAATTTTCGTACTTGGCATCGTAGCTGAACGGGTCATCCCAGAAGCCCGGGTCGATCAGGTTGGACGGGCGGGCGCCTACCTGCTGGTAGCGCTCGTCGCAATCGTAGAAAAACTCCGGGATGTCATTCCACACGGCGAGCATGCGCTGCGCGTAATCGAAGATGCGCCCGAGTTTCGCATGGTACTCGTTGAGGGTCTGCAAAGAGATCGTCGACGAGACGCCGCCTGGGACGACCGTCTGGGGATGGGGATATTTGCCGGCGAGGATCACGAACATCTCGCGGGAGAGACGAGTGAACTCCAGCCCTTCCCGATACAGCTGTCCGGTCAGCGGGTTCAGCGCTGTCATGAGGTCGGCCATGGTGCGGAACCCATGCTGGGGTTGCCCCGGACACAGCCACTTCTCGGCCCTCGGCCAGAGCTCTGGGTTGGCGGCTCTGACAACGGCCTCGGAGTAGTCGGGTCCGGCCAGAAGGTAGAGATGGAGCGGGTTGTCGTAGCCCATCTCGGCTGCCTCCTGCATGTTCCGGATGACGGTGGCCAGAGGCGGAGGCTCGAGCCCCATGGCCATCTCGATCGCATAGGCCGCGGCATGTGCGTGCACACCTCCGCAGACGCCGCATGCCCGAGAGGCCACGAAGATCGCGTCGCGTGGATCGCGTCCCATCAGGATGACCTCGTACCCGCGGAACAGCGTCGCCTGCGAACGCGCGTCGAGATACCGGCCGTTGTCCAGGTCCGCGGTGATGTGTACAGCGAGCGCGCCCGCAACCCGGGTGACGGGGTCCATGTTGAGATCCTTGATGTGGCCGTTCCGGGCCATCAACTCCTGGATCTCGGCCTCACGTTCCGCGTCGGTCTTCCCTGCGTCCGGCTTTGCAACCGAGACCGAATAAGGATCGGGGATGCCCTCCTTCAGCCTGGCCTTGCCGCCCTCGTCGAACTCAACGGGCAGGTTCTTGAAGCACACGGCTAGCCCTCCCTATCCGACGCGCCTCCGGAGTACGAGGGATCCCGGTCGTCGACCTTCGTCGCCCGTTTACCCCAGGCGTCGACCGATCCTTTCCCCGTATCGTTGGATCGCCTCAACATGTCGTAGAAGCGATGATTGATCTTCGCGAGCGGCCCCGGCTCAGCCTTCTCTCGCGCCCAGCCGCTCGGGATGTCTCCGAGGCGATCCCACCGGACCTCTCGGTTGAGATTGTCGTTCGTGAACATGCGAAGCGGCCGTACGAGGCCGCCGAGGAGGCGAGCCGCGCTCGTGGATACGAGGGAGCCCGGAGGCCGCTTGTAGAACGGAGTGAATTTGTCGGGGAAGCCGGGCATCGTGCACCCGATGCAGGCGCCACCCGTGTTCATGCAACCCCCAGCGTGGTTGATCGCGCCGCGGGACGTGATATTGCAGTTCACGACCGGGCCCCAGCAACCGATCTCGACGAGGCACTCCGGGTCGCCGAACCCGCCGGCGAACGTGCCCTCCTCGTAGTAGGCGCCCCGGACGCAATGCCGATGGACCGTCTCTCCGAACAGCCAGGCCGGCCTCCCGAGCTCGTCGAACTCTGGAAGTGGTCCGTAACCCTGCAGGAAGTACAGGATGGCGGCGACGGTCTCGGTGAAGTTATCGCCGATCGGCGCGCACCCCGGGACATTGACGACCGGCACGCCGAAGGCGCTGCGGTAGTCCTTGCCGAGGAAGTCCATGAGGCTCATGGCGCCTGTGGGGTTCCCGTCGGCGGCGGGGACACCACCCCACGTGGCGCAGGTTCCGATCGCGAGCGAGGCCGCGGCCCCGGGAGCGAGTCTGGCGACCCACTCGTCGGTGGAGACCGTTCGCATCTCACCGTCGGAACCCCAGGGCTCCTCGCCCTGGCCCGACCAGTAGCCGCCGCTGTCCATCGCCTTCGACTCGTCGCTGATCGATCCCTCGAGGATGATCACGTACGGCGCGTCGAGTGCGCCCGACAACGCCATCTCATGCGCCTTCAGGTAGCTCGGACCCGATTCGACGTTGACCACGGGGTGGTGCAGGACGATCCTTGGTAGCCCGGGGTGCGCACCGAGGAGGAGGCTCTCCAGGGTAGGAGCCTGGGCGCCCGTGACCGAGACGGTGCAACCGTCGCAGCTCATGCCCGCGAACCAGAAGGCATGGACCTTCTTGAGCGGCCCCAGCCACATGTCACGTCCGGCCATGGTCGTGGGGTCCAGGAGCTCCTCGAGAGATCGCCGGGCTGGGCTTCCGAAGTCGCCGAGCGCATCGTGATCGTGGAACCGCTCCGCGGGGCCGAGCCGTTCGAGCAGCTGCTCTGCCTGTGACGTTTCGGTGGTTCGGCCCGGCATCGGGCTCAGCCCCTCTCGCTCTTCGATGCGACGGCGCCCCGCGCCTTCTCGGCGATCGAGGGCAAGGCTTGCGTGATGTCTCGCAGCGTCGCATTCAACCGAGTCACCGACGGGCCGATCGGGCGCACCTGCGTCTCGATCGCCCTGATCCCGAAGGAGATCTTGGCAGCGTAGCTGACCGATCTCCGCAGGCTCCCCATGATCAAGAGGAGGTAGACGGCGAGCACCACGATCACGAGCACCACCTCCATCCCGCTCAGCGCCACGAGGAGCTCCAACATCTGTCAGCCAGCGTCCTTCGATAGCAGAGCCGATAGCAGAGCGTCGTGCTTCAGGGCCTCGTCCTTGATCTCTCCTACGAGACGCGCGGTCTGTCCGAGCATCCACGTCGTGGCCGTATTCCTCGCCACCTGCTTGCCCATCCCCCATGCAGCCTCGAACGCCGCCTCGATGCCCCGTACCTGCCGAAGCAGCGAGTGGAGGAGCCCCACCAGAACGATCGCGACGACGAGTCCCACGCCAAGCGCTGCCACCCAGCCAGCTTCGAGTCCCGCAGGCACGGCTGTCGCGATCACCTCACACCTCCTCACCGCCGAGCGCGGAGCGCGCCTGGCGAGCGGCCGCCAGGATATCCTCGGCTACCCCGTTCGTCGTTTGGACCTCCCAGAGCGCCGCCGTGTTGTCCCTCGTGTCCGTCAATGCTTCGAGGATGGCGACCAGCTGAACGCGGATGCGCGACGCAAGGTAGATGACCCGTCCGACCACCAGGACGACGACGATGACGATCGCGACTGCGATCGCCCATCCGACGACCCACTGGATCCCGCTCACGGCCGCGGTCATCACGCCTTGTCCTCGTCATCGGGAGCTCCCGTCACCTTCTTCAACGCGTAGTTCACGAGTGTCTGATTGAGCTCGGGGACCCCGTGCTTGGTGGCGGCGTGCTCTGCGATGTTCTCGAGCAGCTCATCTTCGGTCTTGGCGCGGACGGTCCCGCGACAATCGATCCCGAGGTCGGCGCAGCGCATCTCAAGCATGATCGGTCCATCCCTCCGGCCCAGGTGAGCCGGGCGCCCCCGATGAGACCGTCTCGGACGCTTCGATACCCGGCGTCCGATCCTGATCCGGCCCCACGATGTCGGGTTGAGCAGTGGCTTCTTCCGGCTTACCGGGCTCTCCGTGTCTCTCGAGCAGTTCCCGGAGGACGTCTCGCACGCCAGAGAGATCGGCGTTGATCTCTCCGAGGACGGGCTTGACGGGAGTTACCTGATCGGCGATGGCCCGAACGCCGAACACGATCAAGCCGGCGTGGTCCCGCACCTTTCCGAGGATGAAGGCGATGAGGACGAGGTAGAGCGCCAAGGCGGCGACGAGGATCGCGACCGCCACGAACGTGGACATCACGAGTACGGTCACGTCTTGCTCCTACAGGAGTTCCTCGAGGGCGGCGCCGTACGATCCCATGCCCGCTGCGACCTGCTTCACGAGTTCCTTCGTGGTGATCAGCTCGGGAACGGGGTCCAGGTTGGCGGCAAGTCCCACGCCGTGTTGCAGGATGTCCGCCGCGTAGGCTCTGATCTGCTTGAGCGCTGTGACGATGCCGCTGGCGATCAGGATCACCGTCGGCACGACCACGAAAAGGAGGGCTGCCAGCGCGAGCCACCAGAGGGCTACGGCCCCCGCCCCGATCGCTACCGTCGCGTCACGCAAGCGCATCCCCCGGGCTCATGTCTAGCTGCCAATATACGCTATGTGCATCGCACACGTACCGTCTCGGCATCGTCGCTCGTGCTCGCCCGAGGCGCCGGCCACACGCTCGGCGGGCGGCCCTCCGAACCCATCGCGGGCTCGTCTCCGATCCGAGGCCTACCGGACGCAGGAGAGGGAAGGACCCGGGATCTGACCGCCCTAGACTGTCCCGGTGGGTCATCCGAATAAGCGTACGTCGATGATCCGACCGCCGGCGTTCCGCGTCGCGGTCGCGGGCAAAGGCGGATCCGGCAAGTCGATGATCGCCGGGACCCTGGCACGCCTGCTGGCCCGGCGAGGGCATCAGGTCTTGGCTCTGGACTCTGATCCTCTGCCGGGTCTTGCGATCTCCCTGGGGATCGAGCCGGGCGACGAGCCGATGCTCGAAGCCTACTCCCAGCAGGACGGAGCGGGAGAATGGCGGCTCGTGCGAAACCTCAAGACCGAAACCATCGTACGACGCGCGGCGCGGTCGGGGCCAGATGGTGTGCTGTTCCTCCAGTTCGGCAAGGTTCGGACCTGCTCGCCGGTGCCCGCGAGCTCCATACAGGCGTTCTGGGGGATCGCGACGGAGCTGCCGGCCGGGGCGTGGACGATCGTGCACGATCTCCCGGCCGGGACGCGCCAACCATTCGGAGGTTGGGCCGTCGCGGCCGACGTGCTTCTCCTCGTCGTGGAGCCCACTCAGAAATCCATCCTCTCGGCGCGCCGGCTGACCGGTGTCACGGAGCTCTCGAGCAGCCGAACCCGGCTCGTGGGGGTGGTTGCGAACAAGGTGAGATCTGCCGCCGACCTCGACATGACGACCGCCGCGATGCCCGGGGTGGAGCTGATCGCGGCGGTGCCCTTCGACCCATCAGCGGCAGCGGCGGATCGCGACGGTATCGCACCGATCGACAGGGACCCCGGGGCTCCGGCTGTTCGCGCCGTCGACGACCTCGCGGACCGCCTAGAATCCATAGCGGCAGAGTCCACGTCCAGCGAGGAGGGTCCATGAAGATCGCGATCGCTGGGAAGGGTGGATCCGGGAAGACCACGCTCGCTGGGACGCTGTCGCGTCTGCTGGCTCGCCGAGGTTTCGAGGTCTTGGCCGTCGACGGTGACGCGAACCCGAACCTCGGACTGAGCCTCGGGCTCGGCCTCCAGATGACCGCCGAGCTGGTCGCGGCCCGTCAAGAGCTCGATCTCACCCCCGTCGATGCGCACCCGACATCGATCGAAGGCATCATCGGGCGCTTCGGCGTGGTCGGGCCCGACGGCGTTCAACTGATCCAGGTATCGCGCATCGATCATCCGGTATCCGGCTGTCCCTGATGCGGGTTGTCGCCCGGGCAGTTGCTCGGGGAGCTCGAGGCGAAGAGCGGGAGGATCGTCGTCGCCGACCTCGAAGCAGGTGTGGGCACGATCTCGCGACTCCAGCGGGGAAACGTCGACCGACTCCTCCTCGTCGCCGAGCCGTCGGCGAAATCACTCGAGGTGGCGAAAAGAGCCCTCGAGATCGCGCGGGAGGTCGAGATCGACGACGTATCGGTCGTGGCGAGCCGGGTGAGCGACCACGACGACGTCGCTCGGATCAAGGAGTCGTTGCCGGGGGTCCCGCTCCTCTGCGTGCCTGAGGACCCGTCGGTGCGCGACGCCGACCGCATCGGCGTCGCACCGATCGATCATGCCCCGCACTCACCCGCGATGACCGCGATCCGGGACATCGCCGACGCGCTGGGCCGGTGAGGCCACGGGAGTAGGATGAGCGCCGAGTGAACGACTACGAAGAGCTTTCCGGCGGGCAACCGAAGAATTTCCTGCGGCCATCGCTTCTCGTGCTGCTTCTGGAGGGCCCTGCCCACGGGTATGAACTTCTCGAGAGGTTGAAGGCGCTGGGGTTCTTCCGGAGCGATCCGGGCGGTGTGTACCGAACACTCCGTGTGCTCGAGCACGAGGGCCTCGTGCGATCGGCGTGGGACACCTCGACGGCCGGACCCGCTCGACGTACGTACACGATCACACCGGAAGGGGAGGACGAACTCCGGGCGTGGGCGGCGGTCATCGACGACTCACGGCGCACCTTGGAGCAGTTCTTGGACCGATACACGTTGGCCACCGGTCAGCCGGTCGGTCAGGGACGAGCGACCCCCGGGGGTCATCCCGGCTAGGGAACATCCCGTCGACCCGATCCATCTCCGGGAACGCTCGGCTCATGCGCACCCGGGTCACCGAGACGCCGTAGGAAGTTCAACGAGTCCTCCGCTTCCTCCTCGTCGATCTTCGAGAGGGCGAACCCGAGGTGGATCAGGAGCCAGTCACCCACAGCCACCGGGTCATCGGTCGCCAGGACCGCAGTGGAGATGGTCCGGACGACCCCTCCCATGTCCACCTTCGTGATGCCGTTATCGATGTCGACGATCTCGAGGACACGACCGGGGATGCCCAGGCACATGGGGCCGGTCACCCGCTCCCGGGTGCTGGCGGTCGCGGACCCAGTCGATCCACCAGCGCTTCCACGGCGCGAACGGCCGGAGAATCGGGAGCGATGTCGATGAGCGCCGCAGGGGTCTGGTCGGCGAGTACCACGGACTGGTCGAACGGCACGACACCGAGCACGGGCAGACCCCGTGGCTCGAACACCTGGCTGATCGCGTTGGCGTCTCGGTCGTCTCGGACCTTATTGGCGACGATGCCGACCCTCCCTATCCCGAGCTCGCGGCCGAGATCCGCGGCGCGCGTTGCGGTCTCGAGGGAACGGTAATACGGCTCAGCCACGACGAGCAGAGTGTCTGAGGAACTGGCGGTCCCTCGCTTCAGATGCTCCAGGCCGGCCTCGAGGTCGAGGACCGTCACATCGTCCCCGTCGCTCTGCAGATCTTGGATGATCCCACGCACGGTGGAATGGGCGTTGCAGTTTCACCCTGTGCCTGCGTGTTCGACTCTCGCTCCCACGATCAGTCGGATGCCGTCTGGCGCGTCCATGCCGTACTCGTCGAAGATCTCCCTCGGAGCTTTCACCAAGACGGTCTCGCTGGTCCCGTTCTCGTCGCGGACGACCCGGAGAAGCCCCGGAGGCAGTCCGCTCATCGCGAACGCGACGGCCGGATCCATCCCGAGTGTGACTGCCAGATTGGGATTGGAGTCCGCGTCGATCGCCCGCACCATGCTGCCCCGGCGAGCAAGGATCCTCGCGAGGGTACCGGCGATCGTCGTCTTGCCGGAACCACCTTTTCCTGCCACAGCGACCTGCATCCAGCGTCTCCCTGTCCGAGGACCTTCTGCGCGCCGTATCCGTCGGGCGATCCCCGACCGACTCGTCGGATGTCCATATCATAGGATAGGCGCCGTGCCATCGCCGCGCGACACGCCATGCGAAGGGGGTTCATGAGACGCTCCGGCCCCGGCTGGCGGCTGCCTGCGATCGCGCTCATCTTCGTCATCGGTGCATGTAGCGGCGGGTCGGCGGCGTCTGGCGACAGAACGATCCGCCTCTATACGTCGGTGAGCGAGGAGACGGTCACCGCCGTC
>JBDUEF010000025.1:0-23880 GCA_040002535.1 Actinomycetota bacterium
CGCACGACCACACCGGATGGCGTTTCGCCGCGGCCCGCCGACCTCGTGGAGCGCGACTTCTCCGCCTCCGGGCCCAACCAGCTGTGGGTCGCCGACCTCACCTACGTCAGGACGTGGTCGGGCTTCGTCGACACCTCGTTCGTCTTCGATGTCTGCAGCCGGTTCATCGTCGGGTGGCAGACCCCGACGTCGCCGCGGTCCGACCTGGCGATCAACGCCTTGGAGATGGCGATCTGGCAACAGCAACGAGATCTGCATGGCCTCGTTCATCACAGCGATCGCGGGAGCCAGTACCTGTCGATCCGCTACACCGAACGCCTGGAAGAAGCCGGCGCCATCACCTCGGTTGGATCCAAGGGTGATTTCTACGACAACGCCATGGCCGAGACGCTCATCGGCGTCTACAAGACCGAGCTGATCCGCCGACGTGACCGTGAAACGGGATCGACGATGTCGATGGTGACCCTCGAGTGGGTCGACTGGTGCAACCACTGCCGGTTCGAGCCTGTCGGCTACGTGCCGCCCGCAGAGCTCGAAGCCGCCCAATGACCGGAAGGAGACGCTCAACGACGATGCCGAGGAGGATCCCGGACTCATACTGGAGAGCCGCCGGTGAACCCGGCACGGTTCATCCTCTCGCGATGCGGTCAGCCTGCGTTCGCTGCCGGACGCGGGCTCGGCCTGAAGCACCAGGGATCTACCCGTTTGACAAGCGTGCAGCGGAGGAGACACCATGAAGCGCCGTACGTGTGCCTGTGACCTGGAGACGGAGGACACCCGCTACCGTTTCGTCGACCCCGGGAGGAGATGAAGATGCGGATGAAGGCTCGTTCGTACGTGGCGATCGCAGGGGTGGTGGCGCTGGTGGCGTCCCTCTCTGGATCCTCCGTTGCCAGGACCAAGGCTGCCGACACTCCGCGCGCGGAACGTCGCGCCGAGACGTCGCTCAAGGGTTTCGTACCGGCCGTCGCCGCAGGCGCTGGACTTTCCCGGTACTACGTCGTGATGGATGCGCCGTCGGTGGCAGACCGGGCGCGACAGGATCGCACGATGACGGGGCAGGCCGAGCGCAGTGCACACGCCGCGGCCCTCGCGTCTCAGACGGGAGCCCTCGCACAGGCGAAGTCGTTGGGAGGCCGTGTCGTGTTCCGGTATGGAACGCTCGTGAACGCGTTCTCGGCCGTGCTCACACGCTCCGCAGCGGCGCAGATGGCGGCACGACCCGACGTGGCCTCCGTGCAGCCGGTCTCGATCGTGACGCTCGACAACTCCACGAGCGTGCCCTTCATCGGGGCAAAGAAGGTGTGGAACACGTTCGGAGCGCGAGGTCAGGGCATGACGCTCGCGCTCGTCGACACCGGCATCGACTACACGCACAAGGACTTCGGCGGCTCGGGTGACCCGGCCGACTACGAGAGCAACGATCCCAACGTCGTGGAGCCGGGCACGTTCCCGACGGCGAAGGTGATCGGTGGGTTCGACTTCGTCGGCTCCAACTACGACGTACTCGACGATGACACGTCGAACGACATCCCCCACCAGGACTTCGATCCGCTGGACCGTGACGGACACGGCACGCACACCGGCGGCACCTGCTGCGGCATCGGGGTGCCCGGAACGGTGGGCGCCGGCGTCGCCCCGAAGGTCAAGATCCTGGCCTATAAGGTGTGGGACGTCGGCAACTCCACGGACGATGTGCTGGTGGCAGCGTACGAGCGAGCCGTCGACCCGAACCAGGACGGCGACACGAGCGACCACGCCGACGTTCTGTCGTTCTCGGGTGGCGTGGACTACGGCACCTTGAACTCGGTCGAGGCGGTCGCGGCGCAGAGGGTCGTGGACCTCGGCACGGTCTTCGTCGCTTCGGCCGGCAACTCCGGCAACCAGCCGGCGGGCGGCTCTGCGTACATCACCGGGACGCCCGCCAATGCACGTGGTGTCATCTCGGTCGCCGCGTCGATCGACCAGTTCGTCGCTCAGACGCTCACGGTCGACGACCCGCCCACCGAGCTCCCCGACGATGGGATCATCGTCCGTCAGGACTGGTCGGCAGCCCTCGACAACGACGTCACGGATGAGGTCATCGACGCGCGCGAGTTCGACCCTCCGGCCGATCCCGCGAACCCCGCGCCAAGCGATCGGATGTTCTGCGCCGACGTCCCGGGTGCGGACTTCGCAGGGCACATCGCGCTCGTCTATAAGGGCTCGACGGGCTCCGGCGACTGCGACGGAACCACGAAGGTGTTCTTCGCTCAGGAGGCCGGCGCGAGCTTGGTCATCCTCTGGAACGGGTTCGGCGGGTTGCCGTTCGGCCTCGGGCCGGGGGAGCACGTGGACGAGATCACGATCCCGGCCGTGATGCTCAGCGGGAACGACTCCGAGACCCTCGGCGACACGGTCAGCCCCGACGCCGCCAACGGCAACTTCAACACGGTGACCACCACCGTGACGATCAACGCCGGCACCTCGGTCATCCCGGGATTCGACGACGCGATGACGGATTTCACTTCGGAGGGACCGGCCAGGGTCACGAACGACCTGAAGCCCGACATCTCCGCGCCGGGCTCGGACATCACGTCGGCCGCTGTGGGCACCGGAGACGGCGCGGCGGTGCTGTCCGGCACGTCCATGGCAGCGCCGCACGTGTCCGGTTCGGCCGTCCTGCTGCGCCAGCTCCACCCGACCTGGGGCCCGGCGCAGATCAAGGCGCTGATCATGGATCAGGCGACGCGGAAGATGAAGAACAACGACCTGTCGACCCCGGTACCGGCCACCGTGATGGGAGCGGGCCGGATCCAGGTCTTCGAGTCGGCCACCGCTCGTTCGCTGGCATGGCCGGCGAGCCTGTCCTACGGGCTCCGATACGCTGCCACCACCTCCTCGCAGGTGCGCAGGTTCACGGTGAAGAACTACGCCTCGGTGGGTCACAGCTACACCGTGTCGGCGGCCGACCGGTACTCCGACTTCGATCCGACCATGACCGGCCTCGCAGTGTCGCTCAACGGCACGTCGTTCTCGACCACGAAGTCGTTCACCCTGGCTCCGGGGGCGGCGCGGCGCGTCTGGCTGCGGCTGACCCTGACCCCGAGCTTCATCAGTGAGCTCGAGCAGGAGTTCGGTTGGTACTACTTCCACCCGAACATGGACGGCACGGTGAAGATCAAGCAGGACGGGCCCCACAAGGATGCCTTGCAGGTCGCGTGGCACGTGGCGCCGCTCGCGGCGTCGGACAACTCCATGTCTGAATCGTCGCTCGACCTCACGGGCGGACCCGCCTCCATGACCATGGGCGAAGGAGCTGCGGCGGGCACCTCGTACGGTGACCTGTACCTCCTCGGTGCGACCGACCCGGTCGCGAGCACCGGCGAGGAGGACATCGTGGCCATCGGTGCGCGATCGTTCACCGGGGCGACGATCGACGGCGACCCCGAAGGCCTGCCAACGGGCACGGACGCCCTCGCCGGCATCGACTGGGTGTCGTTCCTCACGAACGACGATGAACCCACGGAGCCGGTCGAGTTCGTGGTGCAGGGAGCAGCGGTCCGCAACACGACGGAGACGCTCGAGATCGATATCAAGGTCGACGTGGGCGCTGACGGCGTGTTCGCCGACGACGACCTGCAGGCGGATTTCCTGATCGTGAAGCCACCGGGGGCGGGCGGAAACGTGGTCGTGTTCGATCTCTCGCTTGCCGATCCGTTCGACAATCCCGTCGCGAACTATTTCGCTGACTACTCCGTCTACAACACGAACCTCACGGGTCTCGTGGTCGACGCGAGCACGATAGGACTCTCCGACGGAACGCCGACGCTCTCGTACCAGGTGACCTCGTGCACCGGACGCTTCTCGGGCGACGTTCCGGGTCAATTCTGCGACACGGCGGGCGGTCTGGACGGGAATCCCGGAACGTACACGCCGATGCTGAACGTCATCGATCCGGCGCTGTTGATCGATCCGCTCGTCTGCCGGGGGTTCTTCGGCGGCGGAGACTGTGATGCCGGCGACCCGATCGACGTCTCCATTGGCTCGGCAGGTGCGGGGGACGACCCGTCGATCCTGGCGGTGTTCCCGAACAACGCGCCGTCACGGACACCGACCGTCATCGAGACGCAGACGTAGGCGGACCGACACCGCGAGCGAGGGGCGCGCCGAAGGCGCGCCCCTCGCGCTCTCCTCTCCCGCGGTTCGAGGCCGGGACGCAGGGAGCGGGCGCCACCGCTGTCTCTCCTATGTCCGTCGATGCGCTGACACCGCACATCGAACAGCCCATCTCGGGGCGTTGACGCAGGTCAGGAGGTCAGTTCACACGGGGCCCCCGCAGGAACACGCAACCATCCTGGGTCTCGCGCGGCATTCCTGCGGTTCGCGTATGCGCAACGCTGGGCTGCCCCCGAAGCGTCACTGCCTCGTTCTGGCGGTCGCTCCGCTGCGACTTCGCGGGTTTCGGCAACAGTTCGGCACCCGTTGGCCGGGCGGACGATGGCGACGGTGCCCGCGCATCGCGCAGCGATTCGCGGTCGGCCCAGTTCAGGGGCACTGTTGAGCGGGAGGACTGGGATTCGAACCCAGGAACGGGTTGCCCCGTCAACGGTTTTCAAGACCGTCGCCTTCGTCCGCTCGGCCACCCTCCCGTCAGGAAGCTCACCACGCGATCCCTCCGGTGGCAAGCGGAGATGGCGGTCAGCTCGGGTCCTTCGCGCGGAGCGATGAGGCAAGCACCCGTGGATCGATCCCCTCGCTGGCCGCTCGAGCTTCGAGATGGGCCGAGGTGATGAAGGCGGGCATGAGCGGCGTGGAGCATGCACCGATCACGAGCACGACGAGGCCCTCGACCAACAGTTCACTGCCGCCGGCGTTCATCATGTGCGGCACGACGAAAGCCCGGAGCGAAAGCGGCGGCGGAGGTCAGCAGCGCGCGACCGCCCATGCGGCGGCTTGCTCCACGGTCGTGAGGTCGGGACGGGGAGGGATCGGCGGTGGCGCGCGGATCGACATCATAGGGACGCTAGCCCCAGCGGTGATCACGGACAATCAGGCGGCCGGAACCCGACGCACCCCGGTAGGGTCCTTTCCTCAGATGGGCCTGCGAGCCTCGAGGGTGGTGGCCTTCACCGCGATCGCGTCCTTGCTATTGACCGGGGAGGGCGAGCACGGCCCACACGGCGACGAGGCCGCTGGTGTGGGTGGCACTGGAAGATGACGACCAGATCGCACTCGTGAACGTCCGGACCGGCCAGGTGCTCCGTCGCGTCTCGACCCCGGGTGGTCCCCACAACATCACGGTCACGGCCGACGGCACCGTCGTGACCGCGCTCTGGGGCTCCGACCGGATGCCCTCGGCCGCCCTCACCACCATCTCGCGGGCGACCAGCGCGGCGTTGCTGCTCGGGGTGATATCGGCATCCACCATCACGGCCATCGGAGCGGGATCGGACATGCTGCGTGCCATGGTGCTCTCGTCCCTTCAGCCCGGCGGGGATGCCTGGCCCTATGAGGAACTCCCCAGCCGACGGCGAGGTCAAATCCCGAACCCGGTGAGCCCCGCGCGGCCAGCGGGTGATGAGCAACGGCGCCGGAGTCTCGCTCCGGGCGCCGTTCCCCAATGATCGGCGTTACCGTTACGCCTGGTCGATCGTCCCGCAGGCCACGGGGAGCGATGCC
The DNA here is from genome assembly GCA_040002535.1 of Actinomycetota bacterium. Taxonomy (GTDB): domain Bacteria; phylum Actinomycetota; class UBA4738; order UBA4738; family HRBIN12; genus JALYMB01. The sequence goes on from JBDUEF010000025.1 coordinate 5,662, forward strand.
TCCATGAAGGAGGAGTACGCACCGTCGCCGTTCAGGTCCTCACCGTGCACGACCACGTGAAGCTGGCCGAGCTTGGCAGCGATCTTGCCGGGGATCTGGAAGGTGCGGTGATAGTCCAGCACCCCGCGCTTGTTGGCGGCGGGGAACAGCGCCACCGAGAAGGCCACCGCGCTGGTGGTCGGGTTCGGATCGGTGGTGAAGGAGACCTGCACGGGCCCGTAGAACGGACCACCCTCGCTGACCGAGACGAGTCCATCGGGGTCACCGGCGATGAAGTTGGTGGGGTCGAGCACGTCGCCCGTGCTCACATCCGCACTGGCCGGCGGGCACTCGTTCCGTGCCTGGAGATCGCCGTGGATGTGCATGGCGTGATGGAGCAGGGGCGTCAGCCCGGTGACGCGCACGTCGACCGTGATCACGTTGCCCTCGCGGGCGATCGAGGCGGTGCCCGACGCGGCGGGGTTCAGCGGAACCGCGCTGAGGTTGGCTCGATAGTTCATCGAGGTGGTGCTACCGGTTGCGGCCACGGCGATCGCCGAGGGCACCGCGAGCGCCGTCAACAACGCCGCTGCCACCATCGGGGTACGTACGGCTCTGAACATCCTTCTCATGTCTCCACCCTCCCGTGGGCGCAGCTTCGTGCGCCTCGCATGGGTCGATTCGCGCGTGAGGGGCCGCCGGACCATCTGAGTGGCCCGCGGACCCTCGCTGGCGCGGCATGGGAGGCCTCCTGTACGCTCCCCGGCATGGAGCAGGGTGTTCCGGCGTCGGAGGATCCTCTCGGTCCGGGATCCCCCGAGCCGCTCTTCCGCGGGCTCGTCGAGCAGATACCGGCGATCGTCTACATCGCCTCCGACGATCCGCTTCCCCGGACGTTCTACGCGAGCCCGCAGTGCATCGACATGACCGGCTTCTCCCCGAGGGAGTGGACGGCGGATCCCCAACTGTGGCCGAACGCGATCCATCCGACCGACCGAGATCACATCATGACGAGTTGGGCGCTTGCGGTTCAGACGGGCGCTGATTTCCGGGCCGAGTACCGGCTCGTTCGCCGCGACGGCGACGTGTTGTGGGTGAGCGACGAGTGCCGGTTGGTCGTGGAAGGGGGCCGTCGCTTCTGGCAGGGCGTGATGCTGGACATCACCGATCGCCGTCGCGCGCAGGAGGTGGCGCGTACCTCCGAGGCCCGATATCAGGCGCTGGTCGAGGGCATCCCCGCCGTCGTGTACGAGATGGGGCCCGACGACGAACGGCGGACGCTCTACGTCAGCAAGCACGTGGAGCGTGTGCTCGGCTACACCCGCGCGGAGTGGCTCGATCAGCCCGACATCTGGATCGAGCTGCTGCACCCCGACGATCGCGAGGTGCAGCTTGCCGCACACGACCAGCACAACGAGACCGGCGACCCCTGGACGCGGGAGTACCGGTTGATCGCCAACGACGGCCGTGTGGTGTGGGTCCGCGATCTGGCGAGCCTGGTGCGTGACGACGCCGGTCAGCCGCGCACCTGGCAGGGGGTGATGCTGGACATCACCGCGCAGAAGGACGCCGAGGAGGCCCTCCGCTTCGCCTACGACGATCTGGAGTTCCGGGTCATGACCCGGACATCCGAGCTGGCAGAGGCCAACGAGATGATGTCGCTGGAGATCGGGGAGCGCAGGCGGGTCGAAGAGGAGCTCCGGCAGGCCGAGGAGCGCTACCGCGTCCTTGTGGAGCGCCTGCCTGCGGTGGTGTACATCTGGGACGTCACGGATCGCGACGACCTGACCGACCACTACACCAGCCCTATGATCGAGGATCTGGTGGGCTTCACGCGGGCCGAGTGGCTGTCCCACCCCGACTTCTGGGCGGAGCGCGTCCACCCCCACGACCGGGACCGCGTGGTTGCGCAGGTCATGGCGTGCGAGGCGACCGGCGAGCCGTTCAGCGACGAGTACCGCCTGCTTGCCAAGGATGGTCGGATCGTGTGGGTGCAGGATCGGGCCACGTTGCTGAGCCGCGACCAACAGGGCCGGCCCCACCTGTTCCAGGGATTCCTGGTCGACATCTCCGAACGCAAGGACGCGGAGATGAAGGCGCAGACGGCGGAGGAACGCTACCGGCTCCTCGCCGATGACGGGCCGGCGATGGCCTACGACGTGGTGCTGGACCACGCGGGTGGCGAACCCGCGATCGACGTGCAGTACCTGAGCCCCAGCCTCGAGCGCGTGCTGGGGATCGACGCCGAGCAGTGGCGCCGGGACCCGCATCGATGGGCCGACGCCGTCCATCCCGACGACAAGGAACGGGTGCAGGCCTCGTTCCGGGCATCGTGGGGCACCGGGGGCCCCTGGAGCGACGACTACCGGATGATCACGGCAGACGGCCGCATCGTCTGGCTGCACACCGAGGGCTTGGCGGTGGAGAGTGACGACCTGGGGCGCCCGACGCGCTTCCGAGGGATGTCGCTGGACATCACCGAGGCCAAGACGTCCGAGAGCCGACTCCTGGAGGCCGAGGAGCGCTACCGAACGATCGTCGAGACGATCCCCGGGGTCCCCTGGACCGAGAGCGTTGATGTGACAACCGGGCGGATGAGGGTGACCTACATCGGGCCGCAGGCGGAGGAGCTGTTCGGATGGACCGCCGACGAGCTCCTGGCCGAGCCGGATCACTTCCGCCGGATGCTGCACCCCGACGATCGCGAACGTGTCCTGTCGTACACGGATCGCGTCCGGCGTGCGGGAGGCCCCGAGTGGCAGGCCCGGCATCGCAGCATCGTCAAGGACGGTTCGGTTCGGAGCCTCCAGAGCCATGCGGCGCCCCGGCGCGACGAGCAGGGGCGGATCGTCGCCTGGCAAGGGGTCACCCTGCTGGCCACCGACGCGATGGAGCCTCCGGAGCCCGTTTCCACGGCGGATCCAGCCGAGGACGTCGCGCCCCTGGCCTGACCGGGTCGGATGCCATCGTTGTCGGCACGAAGCCACCCTGGACCCGACGGGCGGGTCGCGGGTGCCTCCCCGAGCCCCAGCTTTCAGTCAACGGCGTCCGGCCTGGACCAGACGGGTTCGTCGATGCCCCTGACCATCCCAGCCGGCGCGCCCGGCGAGCTCGTCACGCGGGCGAACAGCAACCCCTCGGCCGCGCCGTAGAAGATCGCCGTGGAGAAGTCCGCCAACAGCGGACGGGACTTGGGCTCTTCCCGGTCGAGGTCCACCGATCGACCTACGGGGGGCTGTCGTCGGTCGCACGCGCACCTGGGGCACCGGCAGGATCTCCGCACGGATGCCGGCGCAGCTAGGCTCGCGGTTCCAGCGCGTGCAATCGCTCGGGCAGGTACGGGTGCAACGCGGGCGGCAACGCGACGGTGCCGTCCGCACGTTGATGGTTCTCCAGGATCGCGATCAGCGTGCGTGACATGGCGGTGGCGGTGCCATTGAGCGTGTGCAGGACCTCGATCGAACCCCCGGTGCGCCGAACGCGGGTCTGCATGCGGCGCGCCTGGTAGTCGGTGGTGTTCGAGCAGGAGGTCAGCTCGCGGTAGCGGCCCTGCGCGGGAAGCCACCCCTCGATGTCGTACTTCTTCGCCGCCGGACCCCCCAGATCACCCGCCGCGATGTTCACGACGCGATAGGGGAACCCGAGGTTGCCCAGGATCTCCTCCTCGATCTGCAGCAGCCGCTCGTGCTCCTCCCAGGAGGCCTCGGGCGTGGTGAACACGAACATCTCCACCTTGTCGAACTGGTGCACCCGGAACATCCCGCCCAGGTCCTTGCCGTAGGATCCGGCCTCGCGGCGGAAGCACGAGGAATAGCCGGCGTAGCGCAGCGGCAACGATGCCTCGTCGAGGATCTCGCCCATGTGCATGGCGGCCAGCGGGACCTCCGCCGTCCCCACGAGGTACAGATCATCCTCGGTCGTCGTGTAGACCTGCCCCTCCGCGTCGGGCAGGAACCCGGTCCCGTACATCGCCTGCTCTCGCACGAGCACGGGCGGGATCACCGGGAGGAACCCCTTGGAGGCGAGGATGTCCATCGCGTGGCGCATCAGGGCGAACTGCACGAACACGATGTCTCCCGTCAGGTACACGAACCGAGAGCCGCTGGTGCGCACCCCCCGATCGACGTCGAGCACCCCGAGCAGGGACCCGAGCTGCGCGTGATCTTTCGGCTCGAAGTCGAAGTCCTGCGGCTCCCCCACACGCTTCATCTCCTGCGCGTCCTCATCGGTGAACCCGTCGGGCGCGCTGGGATGCGGCACGTTGGGCGTCGTCGCAAGCAGCCCGGCCAGAGCGGCGTCTGCGTCCTCCAGGTCCGGCTCCAGGGTCTTGAGCTCGGCGCTGACCGTTCCGACCTGGGAGATGAGGGCCTGCTTCCGATCGCCCTGCGCCCCGCCGATCGCCTTCGACGCCCGGTTCTGCTCGGCCCGGAGCTCCTCCACACGGAGCGTGAGCTTCCGTCGTCGCTCGTCGGCGGCCAGCAGATGGTCCACCACGGCCGCCATGTTCCGGCGACCCAGAGCGTCTCGGTACGCCTGCGGGTCCTCGCGGATCGCGCGGACGTCCAGCACGTTACGGAACCTTGACCTGGGGCGCCTTCTCGGCCTGCGCCTGCTGGGGGGACCCCGAGCGGGCGTCGGCCGGAGCGGCGGCAGCGCTCCCATCCATCAGGCTCTGTCCATGGAAGACGCCGCCCTCCTCCACCACCAGGGTCTTCGAGGTGATGTTGCCCTCGATCCGTCCCCCGCGCGCGAGATGGGCCTTGCCCTTCACCGCGATGTTCCCCTTGAAGCGCCCCGCGATGCTGACGTTCTGCGCGCGGATGTCGGCCTCAACCTGACTCTGGGGCGAGAGAGTAACCTCACCGTCGGCCTGGATCTGACCCTTCACCTGACCGTCGATGCGCAGCGATCCCGCGGACACGAGCGTGCCCTCGAGCTTGGCGGCCGCACCGACGATCGTGACCTCATCGTCCGTCATCTGCGTTCCCTCCCGTCGTCCGGGGGCCGGGGCCTCTGGGGCCGCGACCGCGTCGACCTCCTCGTCGCGTTTGAACATCATCGCGCCTTCACCGCCTCCTGCAGGGGGTTCTCCAGCGCCTGCCGGATCGCCTCCGTCTCCTCGGTGCTCAGGTTGTACGAGCTCGCGCCACGCGTCACCGACTTCGCGTACACACGCGTCTCCTGACGCCCGTTGATCGAGGTGATCACCACCCCGTTGCCATGATCGTCCAGCAGGGCACAGGAGAACGATAGCCGTCCGCCCACATCCTCGAACGCGTCGTAGCGCAGCAACGCCACGTGGCGCACGGTCGAGCCGATGAGCGCTTCCTGCTTCTTGGCCGTGCCGTAGAGGGCCCGGACCGCCCTCTCCAGTCGCTGGATCTGGCCCGCCTGCCCCTCGAGGAGCACGCGGAGCCTGTCGTCCAGCCGGATGGGGCCCGATGCCTGGGACGGTCTGCGGCTCCCGCCCGCGATCGCGAACACCACACCGAGCACCGCGAGGCCGAGGGCCAGGAGGACCAGCAGCGTGAGGATGTGGTCGGAGAAGGTCATGGCAGGGGCATCAGCGCAGGTGAACGGCGGTCGCCGGGAGCCGAAGTATACGCTGGGTGTCCGTGCGCGGGCGAGCCATGGTCGCTACCCGACGTCGCGCGAGCGGAACGACGCGGCGGCAGCGAGCAGCAACGCCGCGGCCCAGGCGGCCACCGTGACGGCGGCGTGGGTGAGTGTGACGGGCAGCCGCATGATCCCTCGATCGGCGCCGGTGATCACGACGGCGATGTTGTCGGCCAGCAGGAAGTGCTGCCATCCGGGTCGCAACCCCCGGATCAAGCCCTCCACGATCCCCAGATACGCGAACCCGATGCCGACCGCCGCCGCCGTGCTCCGCGTGATCATGGCGATGCCCAGCCCAACCAACGAGCCCGCGGAGGCGCACGCAGCGATCCGCAGCAGGGTCCCGACCACCGAGCGCCAGAAATGATCGCCGAGCCCGTCGGTGACCCCCCGGGTGACGGCCACGAGCGTCAGCGTGAGTGCGAAAGCGCCCAGCAGTACCACCATGAGCACGAAGACACCGACCGCCGCCACGAGGGCCTTCGCCGCGAGGACGCGCAGGCGACGGGGTTCCCAGGTGAGCAGGGTCGTCATGGTGCCTGCATGCCACTCGGCGCCCACGAACGAGGCGCCCAGCAGCAGCCCCCCGATCACCACCAGGAACGCGGCGGCCTTCAAAACGTCCGGGAGCGTTCGAAGCTGGAAGCGGTTGTCGCCGCCACCGTAGTACTCCGGACGCACCGCGTCCGCGCAGAACTCCTCGAGGGTGTCGAACGGCCGGGGTAGCTCGTCCGCGGGGACGTACTGGCCGGCCAGACATCGCTCCAGCTCCCCGCGGTACTGCTCGCTCTCCGCCCGCACCTTCGAGTTGATCGCGCCAAGGACCCCGCCGAGCGCGATCGCCACCAGCACGGCAACCGCGAACACCCGCACGACGTCGCGCGCGACGAACCGGCGCAGCTCCGCCCGCAGTAGCGCGGTCACGGGTTCGACTCCTGATCCCTGGTGAGCTCCAGGAACACGGTCTCCAGATCGACCTCGTCGGGACGGAGCTCGCCGAGGTACAGGCCGCGATCGGCGAGGGCACGCGTGACGCGTGGCCCCTCGGTCGCCGGCAGGGGGATGAGCAGCGCATCGCCGTCGATCGTGGCGGCGATCCCCGCCTCCGCGAGCGCTCGGGCTGCCGCAGGCAGGTCGTCGACCTTGACGACCAGCCCCTCGGCGCCGCCGCGCGCGAGGACCTCGCGGACAGGTCCCTCCTTCACCAGCCGACCTCGCGCCAGGATCGCCACGCGGTCGGCCGTGTGCTGGATCTCAGAGAGGATGTGGCTCGAGATGAAGACGGTCCTGCCCTCGGCCCCGAGCCGGCGGACCAGCTCACGAACCTCCACGATGCCCGCCGGGTCCAGGCCGTTCGCGGGCTCGTCGAGGATCAGCATCGAGGGGTCCTTCAGCAGCGCCGCGGCGATCCCCAGTCGCTGCTTCATCCCCAGCGAGTAGGTCCGCACGCGGTCGTCCGCGCGTTCGGCCAGGCCCACGGTCGCGAGCACCTCGGAGACCGACGCCGGGCCCACCCCGTGGATCTGCCCGAGGATCTGCAGGTTCCGGCGCCCCGTGAACCGGGGGAACAGCGTCGGCGTCTCCACGATCGAACCCACGCGGCCGATCACCGCGGACAGATCGCGCGGGACCTCCGCGCCCAGCAGTCGCAAGCGTCCCGAACTGGCCGCCACCAATCCGAGGAGGCAGCGGATCGTGGTGGTCTTGCCGGCTCCGTTGGGACCGAGGAAGCCGAACACACCACCCTCGGGGACGGACAGATCCAGGCCGGCGACCGCGACCGTGCGGCCCCCGCGGATGCGGGAGTATTCCTTGGTCAACCCCTCGATCTCGATGACCGACACACGCCGACCATACCGGTCGTTGGATGGGCTACGCTGCCGCACGTGAGCTCGCAGCCGTCGCTTCCGCAGCCGCCGGGTGCCGCTCCGGGCGACCCCGGGCTCCCCCCGCCCCCCTCATCGCTCCCCGTGGTGGCGGGGCCGACCTACGCCACGTTCTGGCAGCGCTTCGGCGCACGGCTCCTGGACGAGCTGCTGGTCGGGATACCCCTGATCATGGTCCTGGTGTCGATCCTGTCCCAGGCCGGTGCCGACGCCGGCGCCGGCTTCACCGCGGAGGACGGCGATCGGCTCTACTCAGCGGGGCTGGTGACTCTGGCGATCAGCGCGCTGTACGAGATCAGCCTGATCGCCCTGCGAGGGCAGACGCTCGGCAAGATGGCCCTCGGGATCAAGGTGGTGCCGGCGGAGGGCGCCGGCTCCGTGGGGTGGGGATGGTCGTCGCTCCGGTGGCTCATCCCCAACGCGGCGGCGCGGCTTCCCGGGCTCGGCTCGCTGCTGAACCTGCTGGTATGGGCGTGGATGCTGTGGGATCCCCGGAAGCAGGGACTGCACGACAAGGCGGCCCGAACGCTGGTGATCAGGTCCCGCCAGACCGGTTGAGGCTAGGCGTGCTCCGCCGGGACGTTCTCGACGAGCGAGAGGACCTCCTTCGGCAGGCTGAACGAGAACGTGGAGCCCTCGCCCGGGCGCGAGACGAGCCACAGACGGCTGTCCATGGCCTCCACCAGACGCCGGGAGATGTACAGGCCCAGGCCCGTCCCGCCGGCGCGCTGATCGCGCCCGCTCTCCACCCGGTAGAACCGCTCGAACACGCGGGGCTGATCGGCCTCCGGGATGCCCTCGCCGTGATCGCGCACCGACACGATCGCCTCCTTCGACGTCTCCAGCACGCTCACCTGGATGGCGGCGTCGGGTGGCGAGTACTTGAGGGCGTTGGAGAGCAGGTTCCCCAGCACCTGCTGCACGCGGAACGGGTCCGCGCGCACGAGTGTGGGCCCATCCAGATCCAGCATCGTGAGCGTCCGGTCCTGGTGCGCCTCGGCGAACTCCGCCACCTGCTGCGAGACGAGCTCGCTCAGCTCCATGGCCTGGAGCTCCACGATCGGCTGCCCGTCCTCGATCTGGGAGACCTCCAGGAGATCGGCGATCAGGTGTTCCAGCCGATCGGTCTGACGCAGCATGATCCGGTAGTACTCCTGGCGGTCCTCGGGTGAGGTGTCCTCGTCCCCGTTCACCAACGTCTTCAGGAAGCCCTGCAGGGGGGTGAGCGGGGTCCGCAGCTCGTGCGAGACCATGGCGACGAAGTCCTTCTTCATCTGCTCCGCCTGCAACTCCGCCGTCACGTCGCGGGCCACCACCACCGAGGCCTTGAAGGCTCCGTGCTGGTCGCGGATGGCACGCCCCGTATGCCGGATCCACCGGCGGGAGCCGTCCGCGCACGGCACCAGCGCGTCGTAGGACTGCCCGGGCGTTGGATCAGGATCCAGGGAGGCCGCCAGCGACCCGTCGCTCAGGGCCCGGAGACCGAACACGTCCTCCACGCTCCGGCCGACGGCGCCGGCCGGCGAGATGCCCGTGATGCGTTCCATCGCGGGGTTCCAGGAGGCGATCCGGCGGTCCCTTTCGACCACGAAGATCCCGTCCGAGGTGTGCGTGAGGATGTCGGCGAGCTGAGCGTGCTCGAACGTCTCGAAGAAGAGGCGATGGTTCTGCAGCCTGACGGCGATCTGGGCGGCCAGCGTGTCCAGGATCGAGCGTTCCGAGTCGTTCAGCGTCCGGGGAAGGTACACGGCCAGGACCCCCCGCACGCCCCCCTCCTCACCGATCAGCGCGATCTGCGGCGCGGTGCCCTCGCGCACGCGAACGAACGCCTCGAGCGGCGCGCCCTCGGTAGCCGCCGCGGTCAACGAGCTGGTGCCGGTCGAGTCGTGCACGGTGATCCCGCCGTCGTCCAGGACCACCAGCTCCACCGAGTCGGCCTTCAGCATCTGCTCGACCAGCGCCAGGAAGGGGCGGAAGTCCTGCGTGGAATCCAGCCGGCTGGCGAGCGTACGCCCCGCCTCGTAGAGATCGCGCATCTGGTTGCGTTCCCGAACCGTCCTGATCCACTGCCGATAGGCTAGGAACGACAGGCCGACGGGGAGCGCCAACAGAGGGAGACTGACCGGATCGGTCCGCCACAGCACGGCGCCCAGGATGCCGAGCGTGGTGTTGCCCGCCCAGTGCATGACGTTGGCCACGAGCGGCGGCCGGAACACCTGGAGAAACCCCTTGCCCTCGACGTGGGACACGACCAGGACCACCATGCACGCGTTCACGACGAAGTACGCGGCCATCGAGGCGACGACCGCGAGCCATGTCGCAGGCTCCAGTGGCGAGCCGGGGTGCATGCTCGAGTACACGAGCTCGGCGGCGGTGATGCCGACAAGGAACTGTCCGACGTTGAAGGCCACCTTGTACCAGGACCACCGTCGCATGGCCTGACCGAGCAGGACGCCGCCGGCGATGGCGAACGTCAGCACGCTGGGTCGCACCAACGGCAGAGCGGCAGCCCACAGCCCATCGGTGAGCGCGAAGTTCACGGTCTCCGTGCGATGCCGCAGCGGGATCGAGAACTGCTCCGCCACACAGATCGCGATCACCAGGACGAGGAAGGCCATGGCGTCGCGCTCACTCCAGCGGTGAATATCGGTGGCGCGCAGTGCGAGCCCGGCAGAGCCGAGGGTGACCGTGCAGAGGATCACGATGCGCACGAACGGGGAGAGCGCGTTCTTCTCACTCATCTCTCAACTCCAGGTCAGGGAACTCCACGAGGTACTGCTCCACGACGTACTGCTCCACGAGGTGCCGCTCCACGATGTGCTGCTCCATGAGGTGGAGTCCCAGCCGGAGCTCTGCGACGTGAGGGACGACCAGGACGTCGATCCCCAGAAGGTCGATGACCACTTCATGCCGAGGGCGTCGATCTCGCCCTTCACGACATCGTTCAGCCTGCCGTCCCCGTCGAGGTCGGCGTTCACATGCAGGCTTCCGCGGCTGGCCTCGATCAGACCGAGGCCCGTCGAGGGCACCAGCCCGACGTTGGCGGGCGAATACACGTACTTCCCGTTGAGGGCGGCCTTCACCGCGCCGTACGCGTCCAGCAGGCCGTCGCCCGCCCCCCTCCCGAGAGACGAGGACATGTCCGCGGTCTCCTTCAGCGTGGCCTTCGCCACGTCGGGCGTCAGAGAGGGATTGGCCTGGAACATGAGGGCGGCGACGCCGGAGACGATCGCCGCCGCCTGGGAGGTCCCCGTGCCCTTGAAGTAGGAGTCGCCAACCCTCGCCAGGGGATGGAGCTCATCGATCGTGCTGCCTGGCACGCGGGCGGACACGATCGTGATGCCCGGAGCCACCAGGTCGGGCTTGCGGAAGCCGTCGTGCGTGGGCCCACGGCTGGAGAAGGGCGCCACGACGTCGTCGTCGCGGGCGGCGGTGCCCTTCACGTCGACCGCGCCGACGGTGAGGACGAACGGATCGTCGGCCGGCTTGTTGATGGTGCCGGCGTCCGACCCACGGTTGCCGGCCGAGACCACGACCAGGACGCCCGCGAACCAGACCTGCTCTACCGCGTAGTCGAGCGGGTCCAAGCTGTAGCTCTGCTGCCCGTCGGTGCCGAAGGCCAGGTTCAGCACGCGGATGTTGTAATCGCTGCGGTGGAAGGCGACCCACTGCAGGCCCGCGATCACCACCGACACATCGGTCGACCCATCGGCGCGGGCGACCTTCACGGAGACGAGACGGGAACGCGGGGCCACGCCGCGCCACCGGCCGTCGGACGCCGCCCCGCTGCCGGCGATGATGCCCGAGAGGTGCGTCCCGTGCCCGAAATAGTCCTCCCCGTCGTGATCCGGGGTGAGGTCGACCCTGGCAAGGACACGGTTGCCCAGGTCGGAGACCTGGCCCACGCCCGTGTCGAGGATCGCGACGGTGACGCCCGTCCCGTTGTACGCAGAGTCGATCAGGCCCAGGCGGATCGCCTTGCGCCAGTACGCGTTGGGGTCCCAGGAGTCGTAGATGGAGGTGTCGGTCGACTGCGTCTGGATCTGGGCGTCGCCCCACACGATGCCGATGGCATCCGACCGGGCAAGCTCGGAGAGTGCCGACGCCGGCAGGGAGGCCGAGAAACCGCCCATGATCGGGAGCTCCCGCTCGACGGTGCCGCCCAGGTCGATGACCCGCTGCTCGGCCGCATCGGAGTCCGGCATGGTCTCCCTGATGATCAGCGGGAGGGTGGAGCGTGGAGCGCGGGCCGCCGCGGTCACGAGCGCGGGATCGACCTTGCGGAGCGAGTACTCGGTCGGCGACCCGGTGCCCGCCAGGAGCGATCCCGCGATGGGGACCATGACCAGAACCACCAGCCAGCGACTCACCCTGCGTGGAGCCGACCGGATGTCCATCCGTGGGAGTGCCGCTTCCATGTCCCGCCTTCCGTCCCGTCAGGTGAACCACGCTCACGTAGTTCGGACTTCGCAGTCTGATGACCGGGCGTGGGACAAGGCATCGGTTCAATGCCGCGAATCCCACCGGCGGCGGGGGACGGGCCGAGCGGCGCATGACGTAGGCCGGGCTCCCGAAGTTTCTCCCCCGGCTCTCCGACGGGCCCGGGGCACGGGTGGAAGGGGCGACACCCCCGAGTGATCCCGGAGCGGATCGGACAGCTCAGGTCTACGCGACGCGGGTGAGCAGATCGGGAGAGGGCGAGCCCTTCGGTCTGTGCGACGCGATGTGCTTGGCCACGCGCTCGGCATCCCGCCCGACGCCGGTGATCGTGTCCGAGGTCGCCGAGTACAGGAACTTCAGTCCGACGAAGTACAACCCCGGCTGCGTCGCCACGATCCCGCGCTCGTGCAGCGGCTCCTCCTGCTCCCCCAACACGGGCAGGTCGATCCACGAGAAGCCCGGTCCGAACCCCGTGCACCAGACGAGATTGGCCACCTCGAGGGCCCGTCCGTCCTCGAGGAGCGGCAGTCCATCCTTCACGCCTACGACCCTGGGGACCCGCTCGACCCCGGCAGCCACCAGATCCTTCGGCTTCACCCGGATGAGGGGCGCAGCGGCGGTCCGAAGCTTCGGACGGACCTTCCTGCCGATCGGCGTGCGAACGGTGAGCACGTGATGGCCGACGAATCGCACGATGCGGACGAGGACATCCCGTCCGGCGAAGGTCTCGATCCGGAAGGGGACGTGGCCGAACTCCGTGCCGGACATCCAGGTGGGGTGGTCCTTCGCGATCTCCAGGGCTATGTCCGCCCCCGAGTTGCCCGCCCCCACCACGAGGACGCCTCCGTCTCGCAACTGGGACGGCCCCCGGTAGTCATTGGAGTGAACCCGAAGGATGCCGGGATCGAGGTCCCCCGCGAAGGGCGGCACGCGGGGCCGCTGATAGTTCGCCATCGCGACCACCACGTTCTCCGCCTCGAACCTCCGATCGCCGGCCGAGACGGCGAAGCGATCCCCATCCCTGGAGAGTCTGTCCACTGTGACGCCCGCTCGGATCGGGAGGCGGAACCGTTCCGCATAGGCCTCCAGATAGTCGGCCATCTGGTCCTTCGTGGGGAACGAGTCTCCGCGGGCGGGGAAGCGCATCCCCGCGAGGCCGTCGTACCGGGCGGGGGTGAACAGCAGGAGCGAATCCCACCGGGTGCGCCAAGCGTCGCCGACCCGCTCGTGAGCGTCCAGGATGACGAAAGGTCGATCCCGCCGGGTCAGCTCGTACCCCACCGACAGGCCTGCCTGCCCGCCGCCGATGATCACGGTCTCGACGTGCTCGGGGTCGGCCGGTTCGCTCCCGTGCAGGTCGCGTTGTACGTCCATGCTGGCCTCCCATGCCGGCGACACTCGCACGCTCACCGTAGCGGCCGGCCCTCGCGACCGCGTCGGGTGAACGATCCATCCTGGGCCCCGCGTCGGCGTGGGTGGTTCTGTGTAGACGCGCTACGCGAGATCGTGCTCGTAGGCGTACGCGGTGGCCCCCGAGCGGGACGAGAGCCCCAGCTTCGTGAAGATGTTGCTCAGGTGCCGGGCCACCGTCTTCTCGCTGATGAACAGATCCTCGGCGATGGCCCGGTTCGTCCTGCCGGTCGCCACCAGCCGCAGCACCTCGAGCTCACGCGGGGTCAACCCCCCAGCGTTACCGCGCGCCCGAGGGAGGGAGTGCTCGTCGATGCGGGCGAGATCCGGTGCGGCCCCGAGAGTCTGAAACGCCCCGCGTGCCGCGTCGAGCTCCATCTGCGCCGAGTCCTCGTCGCCGAGCGCCTGACAGGCGAGCCCGATCAAGACGCGGGCGCATGCGGCGCCGTGGGGCGCGCCGACGTCGCGCCAGGCATTCAGGGCACGCCGGAGGGACGCCAGAGCGTCCCGGGCATCTCCCTCTGCCAGCAGGACCGCACCCGTGGCCTGCGTGGACATCGCCCACAGCAACGGGGTGTCCAGATTGCCGGCGATCGTCGTCAGCTCGTCGGCGGCCGTGCGTGCCGTCGAGGGGTCGCCAACCGCAAGCGCGATTTCCACGTACGCCGCCAGCACCCTGCAGCGGGTGGCTTGGTCGTCCTGTCCCTCGTTCGCCACCCGGCGGATCGTCGCCTCCGCCGTGGCCAAACGGCCCTGCGCGAGGCGGAGCTGCGCGAGACCCGGGACCGGCTCCAGACCCCACTCGCCCGCGCTGCGGTACGCCTCCTCCGCCTTCGCGAAGTCACCGCGCAGCCGGTGGAGCTCGCCCAGCTGATAGAGGGCGCCGCCGACCGCAGGCTGGCCGGGTGGCCGGGCGAGCAGCTCGCACGCCCGCTGCGCCTCGACCACAGCGGTGGGCCACGCACCGTGCAGCTGCATGATCTCCGCGCGATGCACCAGGCATTGGCCGCGATACGGGACGAGATCGGACTGCGGCTCCGACCAACGCGTCAGCGCCGCCGTCCACTCCTGCGCGCGGCGCAGATCGAGGATCTGCTGACAGGCGTCGATCACCGCGCAATACACGATCCCGGCGATGATGGGCGACACCTCGCCAGCCGTCACGGCCACCATGGCCTCATCGAACAGGTTCACCCCTTCAGGCACCTCACCCAGCCGCACCAACGACTGGCCTCGGCCCAACAGGCCCAGAGCCGTCAGATCGGGGTCGCCGAAGCGGTCGGCGATCTTGGCGACCTGCCCGAAGGTCGCGTATGCCCCCGCGGCGTCGCCCTGAGCCAGACTCTGGAGGGCGCCCGGCAGCAGAAGGAAGCCCTGCTCCACGCAGTCCTTCTTCCTGTCGTCGAGGAGCCGCTGCGCGCGGGCCAGCCATCCGCCACCTCGGGCGAACTCCCCACGATCGAAGAGACCCATCGCGAGCGAGAAGGCGCAGCGGACGGCCCGCCTCGTGTCGCCCGCCGCGAGGAACCCCTGGTGCGCGCGCTCCCAGAGTTCCGCCCGCTCGAGGTCGCGACCGGTCATGTGGGCGGCGATCGCCAGGCGCTCGAGATCCTCCGGCGCGAGGAGCGCGTCATCGTCAGCGGCCGAGAGGTTGGCGAACGCGTCGCCCCAGGCCTGCCGAGCGAAGGACTCCCGGCCCGCATCGAGTGTGTCGGCCTTCGTCATGCCACCCTCCCCAAACACCGCCCGGCACGGTTCGTCGGATCGGCACCTTCGGCACCTTGGGCACCTTACCGCCGACACCGGACGCGAGGCGGGGGCGGAGGATCGCTCGTCGCGACCTCCGCCCCCGGGCGGCCTTCCCTCGCAGTCCTGGCGATCAGCCCTGGTTCAGACCGTCCTCCGGCGCCATCGGCGTGCCTGTCTCCAGGAGCGACTTGAGGTCGCTCAACACCCAGCTCCAGCCCCCGCCGGCGCCCTGGTCCTCCATGCCGCCGGCCATCAGCACGGCGAGCTTCGGCGCGCCCTCGAGCTCATGGATCAGGGTGAGCTTCGTGACGCCGCCCCTGCTCTCCTCGATCTCGTAGGTCAGACGTGTGAACCCCTCGGCCGTCATGGCCTCGTCCATCACCATGCGCCACGTCTGGACGAGCCTCCGGGGCGGGTCCGCCTCGACGACCTCCCCGTCGACGCCGACGTCGGGCGCACCCATGGCTCGCATCGTCGGGCTCGTGAAACCCCGGTAGGCGGCGCCCGGACGCAGGTCTGGCTCGTACTCGGCCCGGCCACCGTAGCCGTAGCGCTCCGTCCATTCGGTCTTCGTGATCGCATCCCAGATCGCCTGCGGCGTCGCCCTGATGTACACGCGGTAGACCTGCGTGGTCACGGTCGACTCGGTCGTCGTGCTCATGCCATCTCCCCTTCCAGCTCATGCTTGAGGTCCGCCAGCGCCGACACCCGGCGCTCGGTGTACTTGTCGATCCACCGGTCGTGGACCAGGCGGATCGGTACCGGGTTCAGGAAATGCAGCTTCTCCCGGCCCGATCGGCGTGCGACGACGAGGCCCGCGTCCTCCAGGACGCGCAGGTGCTTCATGACGCCGAAGCGAGTCATCTCCAGGCCCGACTCCAGCTCCGTCAGCGTGCGGCCGTCACGCGTGAAGAGCTGGTCGAGCAGGAAGCGACGGGTCGGGTCGGCGAGCGCCTTGAACACACGGTCGTCGTCGTTCACGCTGTGGACTATAGGTGACCGTCTGGTCACATGTCAAGCCGTGACAGCTCAGGCCTCTCGCAGCGCGGCGACGGCCTTCTGGATGCGCCGTTGCCGCGTCTCGTCGGTCTTCGCGCCCTCGATCGACAGCACGTGACGCTGCCTGTTGCTGTAGGAGAGCGCGTCGAAGGCCCGCTTCGCTGCGGGGTCGCGCCCGAGGGCCTTCGCGAAGTCGGGCGGCACGCTCACCTCGCGCGGTTCGGTGTCGAGCTCGAGGTCCACATCGACCTCGTCGCCGGCGGCGATCCCGGCCCGCTCACGGATCTCCGCGCTCACCGGCAGCATGAAGGTCCCGCCCATGGACGCGACGCTGCTTCGGTACGTGTACCCGTTGATCGTGGCGCGGACCTTCGGGCGCTCCGAGCCGAGACTCGCGACAACGTCGGCCGGAACCTCGATGCCCGTGGCCGTCTTCCCTGCCAGCAGCACCTCGGCACGAAAGCTCATCGCGCTCCTTCCCTGGAAGTCTCCGGGGAGGATAGCGAGTTGCCGTCGGATCGACCGCTCACCATCGGTCGCGGTGCACCACGTCGTCGAACGCCCGCCGCGACGGGTGCTCGATCGGCTCCAGCGGCCGGTCCGCAGGGTAGCCGAGGGACAGCAGCAGGATGCACTCGCGGTCGGCGGGAATGCCGAGCAGTTCCCTCACGAGGTCCTGGTCGCCGATCGCGGAGTGACAGCTCCCGACGCCCAGGTCGGCCGCGGCCAGCATCACGCTCATGGCGGCCTGCCCCATGTCGAACTGGATCGTGTCGCGCTGCTCCGGATCGTCGGTGGCCGCCGCCACGAACGCGATCGCCGCCGCCGCACCGGCCAGGTGAGCGCCGTAGCGCCACACCTCCGCCAACCGGCCGAGCTGCGCCCGGTCCACCAGCAGCACGAAGTCCCATGGCTGCTCGTTCATCGACGAGGGCGAACGCCGAGCGGCCTCCAGGACCCTGTTCAGATCTCCGGGCGCGATCGGCGTGTCGGCGTACGTGCGGACGTTGCGCCTCGCCCGGATCGCATCCCACGTCTCCATGTGGCCTCCTTCGCACGTGCCGCCTCGTCGCCCGCAGGGCTCCTCACGGAATGCGGACGGGGGCTCGGACCGTTCTACACCCCAGAGACTCGAGGAGGCCAACCGTGCCCGCTGTCACCGTGGACGACATCACCGCCCTGCCGCGCGTGCCGGAGGTGGGCGACGCCACCCAACGGCCGGTCCGATCCGTCACCACGGCGCCGAGCGGCCTGGAGGGCGAGGGCTTCCCGGTCCGCCGTGCGTTCGCCGGCGTCGACCTGACCGACCTCGACCCGTTCATCCACATGGATCAGATGGGCGAGGTGGAGTACGCGCCCGGCGAGCCCAAGGGGACGCCGTGGCACCCGCACCGCGGGTTCGAGACCGTCACCTACATCATCGACGGCATCTTCGAGCATCAGGACTCGAACGGCGGCGGCGGCCTCATCACCAACGGCGACACCCAATGGATGACGGCCGGCGCCGGCATCCTGCATATCGAGAAGCCCCCCGAGGAGCTGGTGGCCAGCGGAGGGCTGTTCCACGGGTCACAGCTCTGGGTGAACCTGCCGAAGGCGCAGAAGTGGGCCGCTCCGCGCTACCAGGACCTGCGCGCGAGCGAGGTGGGCCTGCTCGCCTCCGCCGACGCGGGGGCGCTGGTCCGTGTGATCGCCGGCGACCTGGCCGGCCACGCGGGCCCCGGCGACACGTACACGCCCATCACGTACGCGCACGCCACTCTCGCGCCCGGCGCGAAGCTGGATCTGCCATGGAACCCTGCCTTCAACGCACTCGTGTACGTCCTCGCCGGCGCGGGAACGGTGGGCGTCGAGCGTCGCCCCGTGCGAACGGGACAGCTCGCCGTCTTCGGCGCAGGGGACGCGCTGCGCGTCGAGGCAGCGGTGGCTCAGGAGAGCCGCTCATCGTCGCTCGAGGTGCTCGTCCTTGGAGGTCGTCCGATCCGCGAGCCCGTCGCGTGGTACGGCCCATTCGTGATGAACACACGCGTCGAGCTGATGCAGGCCTACGAGGACTTCCAGGCCGGCAAGCTCGGCACGATCCCCGCCGCACATCACACGCCCGACGAGATCGTGGAGAGTGGCGGCTCCGAGGGGTGAG
>JBDUEF010000026.1:0-22612 GCA_040002535.1 Actinomycetota bacterium
TCGTCGCCGCCCAGCGCTCCCAGCAGCAGGTCCTGGTAGGCCGTGGGGTCCCCCAAGGGATCCGGCGGCGGCGCGGGCTGGTCGCTCATCCGGTCTCGATGATACGGGGCCGAACCGCTCCGTGTGCATGCGGCGAGGCAGCATCCTCGGCGACACGCATGGAGGCAGCCTCGACCGCTCGATCCGCTGGTGCTTGGATCCGCTGCAGGGGCTCCCCCGGAGCCGGCGGGAGGACGGCTGCGGACCGAGAGAACGGGCGGTAGACCGGGCTGGCGGGAGGATCTGGAGATCTGGCTCAGAGGCGTTCGCGCTGCGATCACCGGTGGCTTCCTTGCCGGCGTGCTCATCGGCGGCGCCGGCGGCCGGATCGCCATGCTGCTCCTTCGTCTGACGTCCTCCCCCTGCCGTTCGGGGCAGCGAGCGCGACGACGGCTTCACGATCGGACGGCTCACTGCTGCGACCGTCTTCCTGCTGGGCTTCACCAGCGTGCTGGGCGCCGTCGGCGGCCTCCTCTACCTGGCAGCCCGCGACTGGGTCCCGGCCCGGTGGCGACCGGGCGTCACCGGCGTGATGATGGGCGCGATCGGCGGTGCGCTGGTGATCAAGCCCGGCGGCGTGGACTTCAACCTGCTGGAGCCCCTGCCGCTTGCCCTCGCGCTCTTCGTCGCCATGCCCGCCGGGTACGGGGTGGTGCTGAGCGTGCTGATCGAACGGCGGCTCGCTGCCGACCCGCACCCCTCCGGGTGGACCCTCTGGCTCCCCTGCGTGCTGTTCGGGGTCGTGCTCGCGCTGGTGGGGCAGTTCGGGGCGGTGATCCTCACCGGGCTGCTGATCGCGTGGATCCTGCACCGCCGAGTGCCGAACCTCGACGCCCTTCGGACGTCCGGACCGGTGGTGTGGGTGGGCCGCGCGCTGCTGACGGCGGCGACCGCCTTCGGACTGGTGAAGCTGGTGCGCGACGTCAGCGACGTGCTGTAGCCGGGCGGGACCGGACCTTCTGCAGCACGCGCCCCGCCGCTGCCCGCTCCGCCGGGGTCAGCCCGACCAAGAGGAAGGCCGCGTAGTACGCGAGGCCGCCGAGCGCGCCGGTCCCCAGCAGATCCAGCGCCCACCGCGGCCCCGACAGCAGCCAGTGCACGGCCAGCATCACCGCCGCTCCGATCGCCGCGGGCAGCAGCAGGCGCGCGTAGTGCCGGTCGTACGGCTGGATCCGCACGAACCGCCAGACCAGGCTCAGCCGGAACAGGTTCGAGAACACCAGCGTCGTCGCCTGCGCGATGGCCGCCCCCTTCGGGCCGAGGTGCGGCACCAGCAGGATGGCCAGCACCAGGTCGACCGCGAACGAGGACGCGTACACCACCAGATCCCACGTGGTGCGCCCCACCATGATCAGGACGAACCCCGCCGCCCCCACGCTCACGTTCACGATCTGCCCGATCAGCAGGATCCGCAGCCAGTCCGCACCCATGTCGTAGTCGGAGCCGAACACCTTCAGCACCGGCTCGGGCGCGATGAAGAACAGCAGGAGGAGCGGCACCGTGCCGGCGAGGGTCCAGCGCGTGATGGACTTGAACAGGGCGTTGAGCCGCTCCCGCTCGTCCCGCTCGTGCAGATCGGCGACGAACGGGCTGAACATGTAGCTCACCGCGGTGAGGAATAGCACCAGCGCCTGAGCGACCCGCACGACGGCCGCGTACGCGGACAACTGGAACTGCGCGCTCCTGTCCAGTACGACCGACAGCACGAACAGGTCGGCGTAGAACAGCGCCTGCGACAGGAGCGCGGCGGGGGCGCGCGGCGCCCCGTACCGGATCAGCTCGCGCGCCTCGTCGGGCCGTGCGGGGAGAACGGGTGACAGCTTCGAGGATTCTTTGCGCCAGAAGAACCATGCCACGAGCGTCGCGAACGCCCACGATGCGGCGTACGCACCGACGGTGACGGCCACGCTCCGGTGCAGCAGCGCCCACGCGGCCAGGGTGAACACGATCCACGACACCGCCTGACCCACCCAGTACGCGTACAGCGTATGCCTCATGATCTTCAGCCCGCGCGAGCCGCCCAGGTACACCTGCGCCACGGCCACGAAGATCACCGCAGCGGCGGCCGCGCGGTACGCGGCCTGCGGCGCCTTCACGAGGTCGGCGATGGGCCCGGCCAGCAGGAACGCCAGGGCCGCCACGGCCAGGGAGACGGCGCCGGCGATCTGCACGGCCAGCCGCACGATCGCGCGGGCGCGCCCCGCCTCACCCCTGCCCGTCTCGATCGCCACGCGCCGCACTGCGGCCATGTCCATGCCGAACCGGGTGGCGGCCCCGACCACGAAGGCCAGCTGGGTGGCGAGCGTGATCTGCCCCAGGGCGGCGGAGCCGGGGCCGAACACCCGGGCGATCAGGACGTTCATGGCGAAGGAGGCGACGACGAACACGCCCAGACCCACGATGTTCTGGCCGGTGCCCGACAGGATCGTCAGGTGGTCGCGCGCGTCCTCGCCGCCGTTCACACCGAGCGCGCCAGCCATGCCGCCGCCATCCCCAGGGTCATCCCGCACGGCGCCAAGTATCCCGGACGCGGGGGCGAGGGCGGTGGACCCGGAGGCCGGAGCCAGTCGATGTAGCCGAGCGTGCGAAGCCGGTCTTCGACCTCGGCCGCCTCACTTTCGCTGAGCTTTCGGCCTCACCTGCGGGGCCTGTTCGGGGGGAGGAAGGAGGTTCATGGAGTGAGCGTGGCCGGGGAGACGGTGAGGCGGCACCCGCCGAACGGCGCACCGCACAGGGCCACGGCGAGACGTCGCCCGGCTACTCCAGGTAGCCCAGCCCCCGAAGGTGCTCCTCCATCTCATCGGCCTCGGTGTCGGTAACGGTGGGCTCCGCGGCGGCGGCCTGGTCGGTGCCCACATCGCGAGAGGTCATGGCGGCATCGTCGCCCAGGATCTCGGTGAGGACACGACCGGTGGGCTTGACCGCGCTCGGCGCATCCAACGCCGCCACGATCGTCGGAGCCATGTCGATCAGGCTCGGCGTGGTGGCGAAGGGCCGGACGTTCGGGCCGACGGCCACGATGGTGCCCTCCATACGGTGATCACCGCTCACCCAATCGGCGTCCTCGATCGCGGACTTCGCGTGCGTGAGGCTGTAGCCCTCGGTGGGCTCCATCAAGATGTCGGGCGCGGAGCCGGCGTACCTCCCCTTGAAGATCTCCTCGCGCTTGTAGATCGCACGGATGGGCTTGACGCCGGTCTTGGGGTCGACGAACGAGCCCAGGCGGTCCATCAGCGCGTCGCGCACCGTGCCGTAGTCGCCGGGGTCGACGGTGCCGTCTACGTCGCGCCCGGCGAGGTTGATGCTCACGCCTTCCCCGGTGGAGCGGATCGTGGTGTAGGCCTTCGTCTTCTGCCAGTTGATGGACTGCGGCAGGCTCACCTTCCCGTGCAGCCCCAGCAGGTCGTAGACCTTGCGGGCGGCGTTGCGCACCGGGCCCCACTGCATCGGTCCGAAGATCGCGTTCGAGGCGCTGAACTCCAGGAAGCCGAACTCCTTCAGCAGGTGGTCCATGTGGATCGCACGCGTGCACGACTGGAACCCGTGGTCGGAGATGAACAAGATGGTGTCGTCGGGGCGCGCGCGGCTCACGAACGAGCCGATCGCGTCGTCGAGCTGCTTGTAGATGTCAGCGACCTTCTCCCCGACCGGTGTGTGGCGGTTCTTCTCGTAGTCGGGATGGTCGGGCGCGATGTAGTTGGACAGCGCGTGCTGGGTGCGGTCCACGCTCACCCACACGCTCGCCATGAGGTCCCAGTCGGTGTTGTCCATCAGGAACTCGGAGGCCTTGATGCGCTTGGCGGTCACGTCGAACGCCTCCTCGAGGTAGGCGTCGGCGCGGTTGCGGTAGGTGGTCCAGCTCATGCCGTTGATCGGCCACTCCAAGCCGGCCTTGCCCAGCGTCTCCTGGAGGTCGCCCGGATACCAGGCCGGGCGGCCCTTGGGCAGGACGCCGCCGGCGATCAGATTGCCGCTGATGGTGGGCGGCGGGAAGGTGAGCGGCACGTCCAGCAGCAGCATGTTCTTGTTCGCGGCAGTGAGATCGTCCAGGAACGTGCGCGCCTTGATCGACTTGTAGGTGACGGGGAACTGCTTGTGGGTGCCCGGCACCGTCTCCAGGATGTCGTAGACGCCGTGGTCCACCGGATCCACGCCGGTCAGGAACGACGGCCACGCCGACCAGCTGTGGGTGGGGACGGTGGAGCGCAGGACGTCCTTCTGCCCCCGATCGATCAGGGCCTGCAGGTTCGGCAGGGCGCCGGCCTCCAGCAGCGGATCGAGGATGCGCCAGTCGGCACCGTCCCACGCGATCAAGATCACTCGTGACATGTCAGATTCAGCCTCTCACCAGGGAGTTCAGGACCGGCAGAGTGTACCGAACCGGTCCCGCCCGCTCACGGTCACGACGATGGGTCGACGGAGCATGACGTGACCCACCGGCACCTGCGGGTCACCCCGTGCACGCCTACCGCTTGCCTCTTCCTCGGCGGATCCGGCTATGAACCTTGCGCGCCTCCCCGGAGGATGGATCGGGAGCCTCCGAGGGAAGAGGTTCGCCCAATACCGTGTGGGGGAGCGGGTCGGGCCGCTGGATCCGCCCGGCGACGGCCAGCAGCACCACCAGCGCCAGCACGCCGATCGCGTAGGCGCCACCCAGTCCCTCGGAAAGACCGATCCCCAAGACGCCGGTGACCGCGATCACACCACCGCCGAGGCCCGCACCGGTGGCGACCCCCAGCATGTCCATCAGCAGGACCGAGGACACCTCGCCCGCCTCCCGGCCGGGGTCGGAGCCGCGCATCGCCGCCAGTGGCACCGTGGGGAACGCGACGCCCATGCCGAAGCCCACCAGCGCCCACCCTACGAACGCCGCCGCCACCGGCACATCGGGCAACAACACGCTTGCCACCCCCAGCTCGCCCGCCAGGGTGCACCACACCCCGGTGCGAAGCAGCACGGCGAGGGGGACGCGTTCGACACGACCGGACTGCCACGCGCTCCCCGCCGCCCACGTGAGTGTCGCCAGCGTCACCGCCACGCCCGCTCTGGCCAGGCTGAGCCCGCGCACCTCGGTCAGCATCAGGGTGAGGAACGCGTCGACGGCCAGGAATCCCACCGACAGGAGGAAGGCAGCAGCGGCAGCTCCTGGGAGGCCGGGTCGCACATGAAGGGTGCCAGGTGGCACGATGCGGGCGAGCGCCGGGAGGCCGACCAACAGCCCCGCGGCCAGCATCGCGAGCGCCCACCACCGGACGAACGTGAGCGAGGTGAACACCAGACCCGCCCCCACCATCAGCTGGAGCGGCCATCGGACCGGCAACCGGTCGCCGACGACGTCGGAGGCGGGCACCAGATCCAACGAGGGTGCGATCAGGATCCACCCGAGTGCGATGAGGGGATACGGCGCCAGGAACGCCCATCGCCACCCGACCGTGCTGGCGATCAGCGCCCCCATCGGCGGGCCGATCAGGCCCGGCAGGATCCACATGGATGCCAACAGCGCCAGGACCCGCGCACGCATATGATCGGGGTAGGTCTTCGCGACGGTGCCGACCGACATCGCATACAGGCCTCCGCCGCCGGCGCCCGTCAGGAACTGGCCGCCCAGCAGGACGGGCATCGCCAGCGCGGTCGCCGATACCGCAAGACCCAGGGCGAACAGTCCCAGCACGGGCGGGAGCGTCCGCTTGGCGCCGAAACGGTCCACGGCCCGCCCGGCGATGGGAATGGTGGCGATCGTGGCGAGGCTCGCCGCGGTGAACACCAGGCCGTAGAGCTGCACCATGCCCAGATCGCGACGCACGTCCGGCAGGATCGTGGCGACCACGAGCCCCTGGATCGCCACGAGCGCCTCCAGCAACAGGAGGCCGGCCGTGAGGCGGCCGCGGCGACCCTGGAAGACCTCCCGCCACGGCACCCGCGTGCCGCCCGTCCCCGCCACGCTCGACCCGGCCATCCGCGGAGTGTAGGTCTGGCCTCAGCGCGCGCCCTCGTCGAGGAGCCGGCGCAGCACGGGCAGGACCAGCCTGTCCTTCTCCCGGCCCGCGGCCTCCTTCGATCGGATCACGTCGGCCAGTGACGCGACGTCCACCTCGGCGCCCAGGATCCGCAGATGGAGGGCATCGCGCGCGAGATCGTCGTACCCCGAGGTCCCCGCCGGCACGAACGTGATGTCGAGCCGGCCGGCATCGGTCACCAGGTTCCAGATGTCGACCCCCGCCATTGACACCGCGGTGTGATCGAAGGGCAGGCCCTCGGGCTCGGAGGCGGCCCAGACCCGGGCGTGCAGCACCCGCAACGCCGACGACAGGCGTTCCATGTTCGCCTGATCGAGGTCGGGCACGACGTCGACATCGGTGGTCACGTAGGGAGATCCGTGGATCACCGCCGCGAACCCCCCGATCAGCACGGCCCGGACCCCGTGCGCCGCCAACACCTCCAGGATCCGCTCGGGCCGGAACTCAGCGTCGGGCATCGGCCAATGCCCTGCGACCCGCCTCGGCGAAGCGGACGGCGCGCTGATGCTTGCGTACACGGGCGTCGTGATCCAGCCGAAGGTTGTCGATCGCGAGCGACCAATCGGCATCGTTGGCCGGGACCAGGCCGACACGAACCTCCAGCCCGCACGCGGCGATCAGGGCGGCGACCCGGGCGAAGGATGGCTCGGTGGCGCCCGACTCGATCCTGGCGACGGCCGACTGCGTGGTCCCCACCCGGCCGGCCAGCTCCCGCTGCGTGATCCCGGCTCGTCGCCGAGCCTCTCGGACGTAGCTCTGGGCCTTCATGCTGCTAGGATAGCAGTTCTGCTATATCATGGGGAAACCCAGCGGTTCCCCCGGAAACCGCGTCCTCTGCGGGTATGGGCTACGCGGTCCCCAAGGCCCGTTCAGCGATCGCCGCCGACACCACGTTGCCCTTGGCGAGGTACAGCTCCTGGGCGCGATGGAGGGCATCGTCGCGGGCCGCCACGTCCCCGGCGGCCTCCACCACACCGGCCAGGACGATCAGGGCGTCGGCACGCATGTTGGTGTCGTCGGTCTCGTCGGCCATCGCCACCGCCGCGCGCGCCAGGCGCAGCGCTTCGCCCGGCTCGCCCTTGGCGGCCAAGACCTTCGCCCTGGCGCTCCGCCACAGCACCTGGGTGGTGATGTCGTCGTCGGCCCCGGTCTCCTGGGCCAGCGAGCAGAACATCTCCGCCTCCTCGTACCGGCCCTGCTCGCAGATGGCGTGTGCCAGCATCGCGGCGACCGTGGACAGGTAGGCCCGCTCACCGAGCTCGTCGATCGTGTCGTAGCCGGCTCGCAGCACTCGCTCCGCGGCCGCCGGATCGCCGGCCAGCGTCTCCACGAACCCCGCGGCGTCCGAGACGAATACGGCACGCAGCTTCAACCCCAGGTCCTCGAGGATCCGAGCGCTCTGGCTGACGAGCGCACGCCCCTCGTCGAAACGGCCCTGCATGGCGTAGGCCACTCCTCTCGTCCGCAGCGCGCCTGCCTCGACGCTGGGACTGTCGGTCGCCCGGGTCACGCCGTCGCACCGCCGGATGACCTCGACCACGGGGGCGGGTCCGTACAGTCCCGAGCCCATGTACTGGCGCAGGCTCGCCGCCTCCTCCCAGCTGGCGTCCGCCTTCCGCGCATGCTCGATCGCCCGCTCGAAGGCCCGGTCGGCCTCGGCGTAGCTCGACCGATTCCAGTGCACGTCCCCGAGCAGGCGCCAGGCCCGGGCGAGCCCCAGGTCGTCTCCCAGCTCCTCGAACACCGGGATCACACCCTCCAGCACCTGTAAGGCCTCCTCGGAGCGACGTTCGGGCTCCGTGAACTCCCGGAGCATCAGGAGCACGACCTGGGCGTGCGCTTCGAGGCCACGGTCGCCGGTTCCGAGCGCCGGCTGGAGCAGGGCCTCGGCGCGGGCGAGGTCGGCGGTCTCCGTGAGCGCCTCCGCCAGCTCCGGCGCGATCGACACCCGTCGGGGGTCGCCGGCGCGGAGCACGTCATGGGAACGGTCGAGGAGGTTGGCGGCCGCGGCCATGTCGCCGCGTGCGAGCGCCCTCCTGCCGGCGTCGGCCAGGCGCGCGTGCGCCCGATCGATCAGCCCCTCGACGTCGGGCCCGGCGTGGCCGAGCTCGAGGTGGTACCGCGCGGCCTGCTCCAGGTGATACGCGAGGATCTCCTCATACTCGCCGATCCGCTCACCGGCCACCCGCTCCAGCCAGCGCGCGAACCGCGCGTGCAGTTCGGTCCGGGACGCCTTCGGCGTCTCCCGGTACGCCGTCTCCTGGATCAGCAGGTGATGGAACCGGAAGGCGTCCTCGCCGACGAAGGCCGACCGGTCCGGTGCGATCAACTCGCGGCGGACCAGGTTCTGCAGGATCGAGCCGACGCGGGGACGCAGATCCTCCGAGACCAGATCGACCACCGCCCCCCACCAGAACACGTTGCCGATCACGGCCGCCGCGCGGATGACGGCGCTCTCGTCCGAGGACAGGCGATCCAGACGGGCGCCCAGGAGCGCATGGATCGTCGGGGGGACGGAGAT
The DNA here is from genome assembly GCA_040002535.1 of Actinomycetota bacterium. GTDB lineage: Bacteria > Actinomycetota > UBA4738 > UBA4738 > HRBIN12 > JALYMB01. Next base: position 8,578 of record JBDUEF010000026.1, read on the forward strand.
GGCGGCGGAACCGGCACCCGGCGTGTCCAGTGCCCCGTCGTCACGAAGCATCTGGAGGATCTCCTCGAGGAACAGAGGGTTGCCCCCGCCGACCTCTGCGATCCGACCCCGGACACCGTGGTCGATGGTTTCGCCGTGGAGGATCTCCTCGATCAGCTCGTCGGTCTGCACGTGATCCAACGGCTCCAGATGCAGGGTCGACGCCGCAGGGGCCTGCACGAGCCAGTCGGGGCGCTCCTCGAACAGATCCTGCCGGGCGAGGCACAGCAACAGGATCGGCACGTCCCGGCAGGAGCCCAGGAGGTAGTCGATGAGATCCAGGAGAGCCGGTTCCGCGCGATGGAGATCGTCGAAGGTCACCACCAGCGGTCCCCGCCTGCCAACCCATTCCAGCAACCTGCGGATCGCCCAGAAGGTCTCCTGCATCGGGGCGGTCCCCGACTCGAGGCCGGTGGCGGCCGCGACGCGATCGAACAGCATCCTCTCCTCGTCGCTGCCCTCCAGAAGTGTGGCGAGCTTGGTCCGGGCCGTCTCCGCCGGATCGTGGGTATCGATCCCTGCGAGGTGCCACACGATCTCGGCGACCGGCCAGAACGTGATGCCGTCGCCGTATGGCAGACATCGGCCCGTGACGGCGATCGCCTCCTCCCCCAGCGAGGCCGCGAACTCGGCGGCCAGGCGTGACTTGCCGACCCCGGCCAGGCCGACGACGGTGAGCAGCCGGCAGGCGCGATCGCGGACGGCCTCGTCGAAGACGACGCGGATGGCCCGCAGTTCCTCGGCGCGCCCCACGAGCGGTGGCCGCGCACGGGGCGGTCCCTCGGCGATCTCGCGGGTCAGCTCGACCAGGGGGTAGGCGGTAACGGCCTCGCCCTTGCCCTTCAGCACCAAAGATGAGGCCTCCCCCACCCGCACCGAGCCCCGCACCAGCCGATAGGTGTCGCGCCCCAGCAGGATGCCGCCGGGCGGCGCCGCCTGCTGGAGCCGCGCGGCGGTGTTGACCGCATCGCCCAGGATCGCCGGTCCGCGCTCCGCGTCGCCGAGGGTGACCTCCCCGGTGTTCACACCCGTCCTCGTCGCGATCGACAGGCCGATCGTTCGCTCGAGGTCGGCGTTCAGCGCCTTCAGCGCCTCGCGCATGTCGGCGGCGGCGCGAACGGCGCGAACCGCGTCGTCCTCGTGGACGACCGGCGTCCCGAAGACGGCCATCACAGCGTCACCGATGTACTTCTCGACCGAACCCCCGTGTCGCTCCAGGACGGTTCGCATCTCCTCGAAGAAGCGCGACAACACGCCCCGGACACGCTCGGGCTCCAGATCCTCGGCGAGCGGCGTCGACCCGACCACGTCGCAGAAGACCACGGTGACCACTTTGCGGGCGTGCCCCGCGGTCGACGCGTACGGGAAGGGGGTGGCACACCACATGCAGAAGCGGGCTGAAGCGGGATTCTCGCGGCCGCACGAGGCGCAGGACGGCATGAACAGAAGTGTAGGCTCTCCGCTCGGCGCGGTTTGCGCGAGGCGGGTGTGCCACCTACGCTCTATCTGCCCGTCGGCTGCCCGTCGGGACCGAAAGGGGAAGAGGCGTGATCCAGAACGAGGGTTCCTTCACGGTGATCGGCGACACGCGAGCAGAAGAGCTGGTCGATCTGGGGATCGGCGGCGCAGGCAACATCGGCACCTACGACGAGACCCTGTACGAGGCGGTCTCCCCCGAGTCCTGGGATGTCGGCGAGGAGGTCGGCTCAGCGCACGCGATGTTCGTCATCACTCCCAGCGGGCGCGCCGTGGTCACCATCACGTTCAAGTTCGGCGGCGACGACTCGGAGGATTCGGTGACCGCGTCGGGGTTGCTGCCCTACGACTCCGGCGTCGGCGAGGGTGTGGTGAGCGTGACGGGCGGCACCGGGAGATTCAGGAACCGTGGTGGCCAGCTCCGTGTCCAGGTGAAGAACCCCCACAAGTACATCTTCGATCTGTAGTCGGGCTCTGCTCGCGGGATGGCCGACCTCGAGCTACTCCGGCGGATCGACGCGTACCTGGATGCCGCACCCCGCACGGCATGCCGCGTGGAGGCCGTCGGCCCCTTCACCCTGTTCGTGAACCCGGCGCCCGGATGGCGCTACTACGCCCGCGCGGCGCGCGGCGCGACCGCGTTCACGGCGCAGGACGTCATCCTTCTTCGCGAACGACAGCGCGAACTGGGCTTGCCGGAGGCGATCGAGTGGGTGCTCGACCTCGCGCCGGGCCTGGCGGCGGCGGCGGAGGGCGGCGGCATGCATGTGGACCGCCACCCGCTGCTGTGCCTGCCCTCACCGGAGGCGTTCGAACCGGTACCGGCTCCCGCCGGTGTCGACGTCCGACCGGTGGGGCCTGGGGATGACCTCGGCAAGATCAACGCCGTCGCCGAGCTCGCCTTCGCCGATCCCGGCACCGGCATCGGGGCCGCAGGGATCGACCACCTGGAGGCGATGGCCGGCGCGTCCGACCCCGACGTCCTGGCGTTCTTCCGGGCACGCGTCGCGGGCAGCGTCACGATCCAGGTCGCAGCGTTCCTCGCCGGCGAGCCCGTGGCGACCGGTGCCCATCAACCCGTGGGCGATGCGACCGAGATCGTGGGTGTGGGCTGTCTGCCGGCGTTCCGTCGGCGCGGCCTCGCGGCAGCGGTCACATCCCTGCTGGTGCGGGACGCGCTCGGGCGCGGTGTGCAAACCGTCTGCCTGTCGGCCGACGACGCCGACGTGGAACGGCTGTACACACGGCTTGGGTTCGTGACCGTCGGCGCCGTCGGTGCCGCCGAGCCGCATCGAACGTGAACCGCTACGGTTCGCCCATGGACACGACGCCGGACTTCCTGCCCATCGACCCGGGTTCATCGCCGACCCGTACCCCGCGTATGCGGTGCTCCGCCGCAACGCGCCGGTCCACTACGACGAGGCCATCGATCACTGGCTCGTCTCCCGCCACGCCGACGTGCACGCCCTGCTCCGCGATCGCCGCCTGGGTCGCTCGTACCTGCATGTGGCCAGCGACGAGGAGATGGGCCGTCCGCCGGACGTCGGCTAGCACGAACCCTTCTGGCGCCTGATCCGCAGCGGCATCCTGGACATGGAGCCCCCCGACCACGCGCGAGTCCGGCGGCTGGTGGCGAAGGCCTTCACGCCGAGGTTCGTCGAAGGCCTGCGGCCACGCGTCGAACAGATCGTGGACGGGCTGGTGGAGGCCGTCGCCGGCACCGGCGAGTTCGACCTACTGCCCACCGTGGCGAGCCGCTGCCGGTCACGGTGATCGCGGAGATGCTCGGCGTGCCCGAGGCCGACCGTCACCACCTGCGGGGGTGGTCGGCGGACATCTGCAAGATGTACGAGCTGGCTCCGTCCGAGGAGTCGGAGCGCGACGCGGTGCGTGCGAGCGGTGAGTTCTCCGGGTACCTGCGCGCGCTGAGCCGCGAGCGCCGCGCCCATCCCGGCGACGATCTCATCTCGGCGCTGGCGCAGGTGGTCGACGAGGGCGAGACCCTGAGCGAGGACGAGCTGATCGGCACCTGCGTGCTGGTGCTGAACGCCGGCCACGAGGCCACCGTCAACGTCACGGTCAACGGGTGGTGGGCGCTGTCCCGCCATCCGGATCAGCTCAAAAGGCTACGGGCCGATCACGCGCTGATCCCCACCGCGGTCGAGGAGCTCATGCGATTCGACACCCCGCTGCAGATGTTCGAGCGATGGGTGCTGGAGCCGATCGAGGTGCGGGGGGTGGCGATCCCTCGCGGCGCGGAGCTCGGCCTGCTGTTCGGCAGCGCGAACCACGACCCCGACGTCTACGATCGGCCCGACGCGCTGGACCTCGCTCGGGACCCGAACCCGCATCTCTCCTTCGGAGCCGGCATCCATTTCTGTCTGGGTGCGCCGCTGGCGCGGGTGGAACTGCAGACCTCCTTCGGCGCCCTGCTGCGGCGCCTGCCCCACATGGAGCTCGTGGAGGAGCCCCGGTGGAACCGAACTACATCATCCGCGGCCTCGACTCGCTGCGCGTGCGGGCCTAGGGGTTCCGAGCCCAGGCGTCGCCGTCGGCCGCCGAGCCATCCCTCGCCTCACCGGCCGACACGCGCTCCACCGACACGACGCGGTGCCAGGGCACGGAGAGCTTCTGGGTCACCAGATCTCCGGCGTCGGCGTCCACGTGGCGCTCGAGCAGCATCGTGGCCGCGTGCGGGCTGGACTCGAACCGGTCGGCGGGCAGGTCGAAGGTCCGGCCCTCCGCAGACCCGTCGTCGATCACCACGCGAATCCGCATCCGCGCGCCCTCACGCATCCGTTCCCCCGCAATCCCCTCCTGGCGCATGATCAGGTCGTACTCGTGAACCCGGAGCCAGGGGACGAGCAGCGTGCCCACCTGCACACCCCGCTCACCGGCCTCGAACTCGGCTGAGGGGACCTCGCACGACACCACCCCCTTTCGAGGCACATCGCGGTACTGCACCCGGACCATCACCTGTGTCTGCTGCTGCATCCCGAAGTCCAGTGCCGGCATACTCGCTCCTCCTTCCCCACGCGTCACCGTACGACCCCGACCAGGCCGGGGGAACCGCCGAAGGGCTCGGACCCCTATCCTGAATGGATGACCCTCCACCGGGTGACCGGATCGCTCGACGGGCTCGTGGCCCCGGCGCTGGTGGCCGCCTTCGACGGATGGATCGACGCGGCCGGCGCCGCCACGGGCTGCGCGAACCAGCTGGCGCTGGGCGGCGACACGGTCGTCGCGTTCGACGCGGACGTGCTCACCGACTACCGGTCCCGACGGCCTGTCCTGGACGTGATCGACGGCGTGCTGCACCAGATCGCCTGGCCGCAGCTGTCCATCCGGCGTCGACGGGTGGCTGAGCGTGACCTGCTGGTGCTGGTCGGGCCGGAGCCCGATTTCCGGTGGCGTGAGCTGGGCGAGGACATCGCGGAGCTGACGCTCCGCCTGGGCGTGGCGGAATGGGTGACCCTCGGCGCGATCCCGGCGGCCGTGCCGCACACGCGCGCCACGAACGTGTTCGCCACCGCGTCGGCGCCGGGGCTCCTGCGCGACGACGTGGAGCAGGGTCCGCAGGGGCTCCTGCGGGTGCCCTCGGCGGCGCTGTCCTCGATCGAGCTGTCGGTGATGGGTGCGGGGATCTCCTGCGTCGGGTTCTACGCACAGGTTCCCCACTACGTGGGCGGGCCCTTCGCGTCGGCCTCGATCGCGCTGCTGGAGCAGGTCGAGCGCCACCTGAGCGTGGAGGTCGGCCTGGGCTCCCTGCCCGAGGACGCCCTGGCCCAGCGAGCCCGGCTCGACGCCGCCGTCGAGGGCGACCCCACCACGAAGGCCTACGTGGAACAGCTCGAGGCCGGTCTGTCGGAGGACCGGATCCCCTCGGGCGACGAGCTGGGCGCGGAGATCGAGCGGTTCCTGCGCGACGCCGACGGCGGCGAGCCCGGCCGGCCTCCGGCCTGAGCCGTTTCGCGGGCCGCACACCCGGGCATGGTTGAGGTCGATTCCGCGAAGCGAGGGAGGGTGTTCCATGTCGAAGATCCCACCAGCAGCGTGGCAGGACCCCGAGGCCTTCGAGCCGGACGAGGTTCGGGAGGTGTCGGAGGAGCCCGAACCCGACGATGCCTCCTTCAAGAGGATCGCCGAGGAACAGGGTGAGGCCGTCGAGGAGCCGGAGGCGGACTGACCCGGCCCGCAGGCCGGTAAGCTCGCCCACCAATGAGCGCCGAGCAGCCCGCCCCACCCTCCCCGCGCACGCAGGTGAAACGTCTGCCGGAGCTCGGTGCGTACGACCCTGCGGTGGTGCACGCGGTCTGTGACGAAGCATTGATCTGTCACGTGGGGTACGCCACCCCCGACGGCCCTCGCGTGATCCCCACGATCCACGTGCGGATCGACGACACGCTCTATCTGCACGGATCGGCCGCGAGCCGAACGCTTCGATCGCTGCGCGACGGCGTCGACGTTGCGGTCTGCATCACGCTGCTGGATGGCATCCGCTTCGCGCGCTCGATGTTCGAGCACTCCATGAACTACCGGTCCGTGGTCGTGTACGGCCGCGCCCGCGAGATCACCGATCCCCGGGAGCTCGAGCGGGTGGCGCGCGCGATCAGCGACCACGTGGCGCAGGGCCGGGGCGGCGACGCGAGAATGCCCACCGACGTCGAGCTCAAACAGACCCTGTTCCTGGCGCTCCCGCTGGATGAGGCCTCCGCGAAGGTCTCCACGGGCCACGCGGAGGAGCCCGACGAGGATCTCCTGTTGGACATCTGGGCCGGCGTGCTTCCGTTGCGGCAGGTGGCGGGAGACCCCGAGGCGCATCCCCTGCTCCGACCCAACGTGCCGACGCCCGCCTACATCACGCACTACCGCCGCCCCGGCGACGACGGGTGAGCGCTGCGCCGCGCGGCACCCTCCGCCGCAACGTGCGCGAGATGCCGCGAACGGTGTGGATCCTGTTCGGCTGCACTTTCATCAACCGGTTCGGCACGTTCGTGCTGCCCTTCCTGGTGCTGTACCTGCGAGATCTGGGGTACTCGGCGCCTCAGGGCGGCATCGCAGTGGCGATGTACGGGGTCGGCGGGATCTGCGCGGTGGGGATCGGCGGGCTGCTGGCCGACCGGATCGGCCGCCGGAACTCCGTGGCGCTGTCGATGTTCGGCTCTGCCGCGGCGACGCTGGCGCTGTCCCAGGCACACACACTCGGGTCGATCCTGCCGCTGACGGCGCTCGTCGGCCTGTTCGCGGAGTCGTACCGACCCGCGGCCTCGGCCCTGATCGCCGATCACGTCCCCCCGGACCGGCGCGTGACCGCGTTCGCCCTGAACCGACTGGCGGTGAACCTGGGCTGGGCCTTCGGGCCGGCGCTCGGGGGCGTCATGGCATCGCGTTCGTTCTTCATCCTGTTCGCCGCCGACGCCGCCACCTCGGCCGTGTACGGCGTGATCGCGCTGGCGGCGCTGCCGCACGGGGTGCGCAGCGCCCGCCGGACCGAGCTGCGCGGCGAGGCCACGCGCTCCGTGCTGGCCGACCGGGGCTTCCTGCTCTTCCTGGCCTCGATCTTCTTCGGCGCGATGCTGTACATGCAGTCGGCCACCACCTTCGCGTTGCAGGTGCGCGCCGAGGGATTTTCCAACGAGACCTACGGGTTGCTGCTCTCCCTGAACGGGCTGATCGTGGTGCTGTTCGAGCTGCCGCTCAGCTCGTTCACGCAGCGTCACCCCACCGCCAGGATGGTGGCGTTGGGCGCGTTCCTGGTGGGCCTGGGCTTCATGCTGGTCGGCTGGTCGCACACGCTGCTGGCGTTGGCCGGCTGCACCGCCATCTTCACGTTCGGGGAGATCTTCGAGTCACCGCCGGCCTCGGCGTTCGTGGCGGACCGCTCCCCCGCGCACATGCGTGGCCGCTATCAAGCCGCCTTCGGCACCATGTTCGGCCTGGCGGCGGTCGTCGGTCCGATCGCCGGCACCGCCGCCTTCCACACCGAGCCCGTGCTGCTGTGGACCTCGTGCGGGGTGGTCGGGTTGATCTCGGCGACGCTGGCGCTGGCGGCAGGACGCCGCTCGGTGCCCGACGTGGTCCTGGAGGGGCCCCCTCGATGACCATGGCTCGCTCGGCCCGGGACGTCGCAGGGTGTCCTGGCCGGGGTCGGGGCCGTCCTCGGGAGCAGGGCTCGCTGGTTCGGTCTTCGGCGTTCCCCACGCCCGATGGCCCGTCAAGCTCGCGATCCCGGTGCGCACGGGAACCTGGACGCGCTACCGCACGTAGCCCTCGACCATCGCCTGAGGGGGGACCTCGGCCTCGTTGGGATCCATACCGGCGGCGCGGCGCGATTCCGCCCCCTCTCTCAGAAGGTCTTGCCGCTCGAGCCGGCGATTCACGATGCTCGCGTACAACTCCGTCGCCAGTGCGAGGGCGACGCGCACACCGAACATGACGGGGAGCCCGCCGATCGACAGCAGGAGACCCGCGAGCACCGGGCCCAGAGCATCCCCTGCGTCCTCGCCGACATCGATGAGGCTCATCGTTCGGGCCCGCCGGCGACCATCGTAGCTGGCGACCTCGGCCATGATCGATCCCCAGGCGGGCCGGAACGCCGCCTTGCCGCCGTCATCGATCGCCTTGCTGAGACCCACCCCCCACACGGTCGGAAAGGCCAGGTACATCAGCGAGGAGAGCGTGTTCGCGATCCCTCGGATCAGCAAGACGAGGTTGCGCCTACCGTTGTCCGCCAACCAGCCGAACAGCGGGCCCGATACGACGATCACGAAGGTCGAGACCAGGAGTATCAGCCCGATCTGGCCGTTGGTGAGACCGAAGTACTTCTGGGCCAGCACCGGGAAGAGATTGAGCATGCCGGCAGTCGTTCCGAACAGGAACCCGAGCATCGTGAAGGGAAACACACTGAGAGGGCGCGGTCCCGTCGGGCCGCCCGGCCCGACGCGGCGAGGGATCGGCTGGGCCACCGTCCGATCTTCATGAACGTATGCCAACACGACCCACAGAGGAAGGAGCGAGAGAACGAATGAGATCTCGAAGACGAGGGCGTAATTGGCCGCGGTCACGCCGAGCAGGAGGGCACCCCCTGCCCTCCCGATCGAGGCGGCGGCGTTCTTACCCGTGTGGTACCACGCAAAGGTGGACGCGACCCGCTCCCGTCTGCCGCTCACCGCGATGAGAGCATTCAGTGCCGGGTCCCGCAGCGACTGGGCGAGCCCGTAGATCATGCGGATCGCGAACAGCTCCCAGGGCGACTGCGCGAACACGAGCAGCAGTGGGATCACGCTCCGTGCGGCGATGGAGACAGCGAGCGTTCGCTTGTGCCCGAAGCGGTCGGACAGGGTCCCGAGCAGAGGCTTCACCGCGATCTGGATCATGACGTTGACCGAGACGAGAAGACCGATCGCCGTCACGCTCATGCCGAGGTGGAGGGCATAGAGGGGCAGGGCGATACTGACCAGCCCGAAGCTCAGCCGCGACAGGAACCCTTCGGTGGAGATGGCGAAGACCGCCGGATCCGACTTCGGTCGGTTCATCGACTCGGCTCCAGCGTCAGGAGGATCGCCGCCACCAACCACGCGGGGGCCTCGGGGACGCTCCGGTAGCCGGGAAAGGCATTCACGTCGACCAGCACCGGGCCCTCTGGGGTCTCGACGAAGTCGGCCCCGAAGCATTCGAGTCCTGTGGCGCGGGCCGCGGCGACCGCGAGCCCGGTGAACCGGAGATCCGGGTCATCCATGCGATCGCGCCGGACGTCGATCACGCCGGGGGCGAAGCATGCGCGCCGCAGTGCCACCCGATCACCCACGCCGTAGGCCTTGACGACCTCGTTCGAGGTGCCCACCACCTCCTGGACCAGCCACGGACCGGGCCCGGCCAGCGCGGCCTGTCCAGCGCCGAGCCGGCTCGCTCCGATGCCGTGGGCTCCCCGCAGCGGCTTGACGAACCGCGGGCCGACCTCGAGGAGCGTATCGAGTTCTGGGCGCTCCCCGACCAGACGGGTCGCCGGAACCGGCAGGCCTGCCGCGGCCAGGCGGGCGAGGACCCGGGCCTTGTCGTGGGCGGCTTCCGTGGCCGGAAATCCGTTCATGCAGCGTGCGCCGGCGTCGGCAAGACATCCGGCGGCTGACAACGCGGCCGGGTGGTCCGCCTTGAGCAGGTACAGGTCGGCATCCGGGGCGGCCGGAGGGACCTCGATGCAGGTCGTGGGGTCCCACACGACGAGATCGATGAGCTCGTTCGCCAAGCGGGACGCGAGGGGTTCGAGCAGTGGGTTTCGGCCGGGGGAGGTCGTCGCTTCAGCGACAGCGCACACTCGACGCCTCATCACACCCTCTCCGACCGCCGGCCCTGGCCTACCTGCGGCCTGCGGTTCTTGCCGAGGAGGTGGTCGGCGAGCCATGCGTCGGCCCCGGCGACGCCCTTGTAGCCGGGGAATGCGTTGACGTCCACGACCACGGGTCCGGAAGACGAGCCCACGATGTCGACCCCGAAGAGCTCCAGACCGACCGTGTGCCCGCAGGCCGCTACGATGCGTCGCTCCCGGTCGCTCGGGGTGAAGGCCACGCCCTGTTTGTCCCGAAGTCCGGCGGGCGGCCAGCGCCTGAGGACGCCGGCCATCCGATCGCCCACGACGTAGACCTTCCGGTCGGGACCGCGGTGATCTATCCGGTCCTGGACCAGATAGGGACCGGCGAAGGAGGGATCGCGCGGCAACGCCCCGGCTTCAGCCATGAGGACCCCCGAACCGCGGCTCCCATGCACGGACTTGATCACGACGGCACGCCCGGCGGCGCTCGCCCGAACCTGGCCCCAGCTCTCGGCGCCCACGGTGATCGGTACCGGCACTCCCGCCCGCTCGAGAGCGGCCAGACATGCTGCCTTGTCACGCGCCAGACGTGTGGCGTCCACGGCGTTGCAGCAGGGCACCCCCGCCTCTTCGATGCCGCGGGCCAGGGCCAGCCCATGGGGATTCAGGGAGCGCAACACCACCAGATCGGCGTCGAACAGCCACGGCTCGAGTTCCGCTCCCGTCTGCAGTACGTGGACAGAGGCCTGCACACCGGCTGCCCGGATCCGATCGAGGATCCGTGGCAGTACGGAGTACGGTCCCGGATCTCGACCAAGCAGGAAGCCGATCCTCGTGGGACTCACGCGGTCCTCGCTGTCCGGGACGGTCCCGGGTCGGTCTCCGACGCCCACAGCATGTCGCGCAACCTGAGGAGCACGTTTCCATCCCCGGAACCTGACGCCAGTCGCGCTCGGGCTTCCATCACATCTCGGCCGAGCGGGCTGCTGGGTGTGAGTCGGCAGGTGTCGCGAAGGACGCGCACCACCCCGCCCGCCGTGAGCTCGCTTTGGAGGGTCAACGACGACGGGTCATCCTCGTGCTCGAAGCAGAGGGCGGCGGCGATGGCGAGGATCAGGTACGCCGGATGGATCCCGCACCTCTCCGCCATCCTGGCTGCGCCCACCAGGCGATCCTCGGATCCGAGTTTGCGCAGCGGCTCCCTTCCGACCCGGGAGACGGGGTCGTTCAGGCCCGCATTATCGAATCGGGCCACGATCGCCGACAGGTCCTCACCGCTTCCCGCGAACCTCGCCCCGTACTCGGCGGAGAGCGCCTGATGGCCCTCGTGCATCGCCCCAAGCACCGCAGCCCGGATCTCCGCATCGCGGATGGCGGTGTGGATGTAGCGATACCCCTTCAGGTGGCCCAGGTAGGCCGCGGTGGCATGACCTGCCGAGAACGTGTACAGCTTGCTGAGGGCGTGCATCCGGTAATCCTCGACGGCCACCATCCCCTCGATCGCGGGTAGAGGCCATCGCAGACTCTGACCATCGACGAGGAAGGAGGCAGGGGCGTCCCCCACGAAGGTCAAGGGTTTGTTGCCACGGACATCCCCGAGCCGAGAGGCGATGGCCCGGCTGACCAGGGCCCCCGAGAAGCCGTGCAGACCGGTGTCAGGAAGATGGCGGGCCACCAGCGCCCTGAGTTGCGAGCCGGCATCGATCAGGTTCTCGAAGGCGAGGACGTTCGCCGGGGCCGCTCGCCGGCGCAGCCCGACCGCGAGGGGCCGGGCGATATCCGGCAGACCGGCGACCGTCACTGCCGTGGCCACGACGTCGGCGTCAGCGATCTCACGAGCAACCGCGTCCAGGTTCGAGAGCGGAACAGCCCGGATGCCCTCGACCAAGATCTCCTCGGCTCGGCTCCCCCCGACCAGCCGGATCCGGTACCGCCCCACCCGGTTCAGGTGAGCGACGACCTGGGGGTTCCTGGCAGCGAAGATCACCTCGAACCCGGAGGCCCGCAACTGCTGGCCGACGAAACCGCATCCCACACGTCCCGGGCCGATCACGACAGCTTTCACGACCTGAAGACCCGATCCTGATCCTTCCCACCGGACAGGGCGGGGTGGCGATCGATGGACGGGTGGGCCTCGGCGTAGATGTAGTCGGCCAGACGGAGAGCGGCGTCGGGAACCTCCGTGAGGGCGGGGAAGGGCGAGACGTTCACCACGTAGGGCTGCCCACCGTTCTCCACCACATCGACTTCATAGAGACACAGCCCGACCGCCTGGCCGCACAGGCGCGCGATCGTGCACAGTTCGGCGCTCACGGGGACGGGTCGCCATCCCGTGTCCCGCCCCTTGCTCCTGGTCGTCCAGCTTCGCTCCACGCCGAAGATCTGGCCGCCGATGCAGGAGAGGCGGAGGGCGCGGCCATCGTCGAGATAGCGCTGAGCGAAGAACGGCCCGTGGCCGAGGCTCGCGTTGTGCGCCGTTTCGTCCGTCTCCCGCATCGCGTTGAACGCGGGTCCTCCGGACGATCCAGAAGGTTTCAGGACGGTCGGACCACCCTCGCCCAGGCGGGCGAGCGCTGCCGTACCGGTGCCGAAGAACGCCTGCGGCACAGGGATACCAGCCGCCTGCAGCATCCGGGTGACAACGATCCGATCGTGGCTCATCGCCACCGAGGGGTACGGGTTCAAGGTCCTCGCCCCTGCCGCGTACATGGCGCCGGCCAGGCTCAGGGCCGTCGCCGTCGTCGACGCCAGAACGTAGAGGTCGTGCCGTGCCCGGATCGTGGAGATGTCGATGAGCCCCTCGCTGAGGTCGACGTAGTCGGCGGTTGCACCCCACTCCGAAAGCAGGCGCATCACGGCGGGGATGACGGAGCTGCTGTCCTTGGCGGGAGGCCGCATCACGAAGCCGAACCTCACATTCCTCGCTCCCGAGCCCGTGCCGCAACGTACGTCGCCAGGCGATCACTGGCATCGGGAACGCCGCTGTAGTTCGGAAAGTCGTTGACCTCCAGAACCACAGGTCCCCGGTCGGTCGGCAGACAGTCGACCCCATACAGATCGAGATCGAAGGCAGACGCGCACCTGCGCGCCAACGCCTCGAGTTCGGGAGTGAGGGGCACGGGCTCACCGCCGACGATGCGCTCCCTCCCGCCGGTCACGGTCAGCAGGGGCGAGCGTTTGCGGACCGCCCAGACCCGCGATCCGATCCCGTAGAGCTTCAGGTCATAGCCATCCGAGGGAAGGAAGCTCTGGGCCAGAGCCACCGGTTCCGACCACGCCAGCTTTGCGAGGTCCGCCGGGGTGCGGACGATCCGAAGTCCCCTCGCGTTGTCCCCGAAGATGGGCTTGAGGATGATCGGGTAGTCGGCGAGCCTGATCATGTGGACCAGCCGCCGGATGGGAGCCAGGTACGTCGCCGGCGTCGGTATCTTCCCGGCCTCGAGCACTCGTGTCATCGACCGCTTGTCTCGGACCGACCGGATGGCAACGGACGTATTCAGCGTGGCGACGCCGAGTGCTTCTGCAACGGCCAGGCAGGCAAGGAGTTGTTCGCTTCGTCCTCGTGCCAGGACCATGTCGATTCCTTCCGTCCATGACGGGGTCCCGGCCGCGCGAGCCTCGTTCGGGTCGATCGCGATCACCATGTGACCCCGTTCTTCCAGCGCAGCGCGAAGGCCAGCGGGCTGCGGATGACCGAGGTAACGGTCCTCGGTGATGAGGCCGATCCTGAGCGGGTCGAGCCCACGCGCAGGCCCTCGCAGAGGCGGGGACCGGTTCCCCAAGACACTGATCGTTGTGATGCGCCCCCTCGTTTCGGTCCCCCCGACGGGAGTCGGCTGTTACGAGGACGGTTTCACCGGGCTGGACCCTGCCACAAGGCGACGTTAGTCCCGGGACCGATTGGGAACGATTGGGACCGAACCTTCTGCACGCCAGTCGGCCGAGGGCAGGTCCACCTCAGTGAGCGCCGTGGGACACATTAGGACCTTCGGCTCCAACCTTCCGCCGTCGAGCCTCGAGGAGCACACGCGAGGTCGTGTCAGTCCACGTAGCCCTCGACCACGGACTCGGCGCGGACCTCGGCCTGGTTCGGGTCCATGCCGGCGGCACGGCGTGCGCGGCGCTGGTGCAACAGGTCCCAGCACTGGTCCAACCGGACCTGCAGATCCTTCAGGCGATCCCGGTCGGCGGCGCTCGCCTCGCCGCGGGCCT
>JBDUEF010000027.1:0-22379 GCA_040002535.1 Actinomycetota bacterium
AGCTTACGCAGCGCCTCGCGTTCGATCAGGCGGACGCGCTCGCCCGAGAGTCCCAGCACCTTGCCGGTCTCCCGCAGCGACAGAGGCTGGCCGTTCTCCAGGCCGTAGCGCAGCGCCACCACGTGGCGCTCCCGCTCGTCCAGCACGCGGTCGACGGCGCCGCCGATCTCCTCGCGGAGCAGGGCGTCCTCCACCTCGTTGAACGCTGCGTCCGAGTCCACCTCCTCGATCAGATCACCGAGCTCAGTGTCCTCGCCCACCGGTGATTGCAGCGACAGCGGCTCGCGGCGGCCCATCTCGGTGAGGTCGTCGATCTCCTCCACCGTTGTGTCCAGGGCCTTCGCCAGCTCCTCGCGGCTGGGCTCACGGCCCATGCTCTGCGCGAACTGGAACCGCGTGCGGTTCAGCTTGCGCAGCCGGTCGTGGATGTGGACGGGCAGCCGGATCGACCGCGAGCGGTCGGCGATGGCGCGGGTGATGCCCTGGCGGATCCACCACGTGGCGTACGTGGAGAACTTGAACCCGCGACGCCAGTCGAACAGCTCGACGGCGCGCATCAGGCCGATGTTGCCCTCCTGGATGAGGTCCAGGAGCGGCAGCCCCTGGCCCTGGTACTTGCGGGCGACCGACACGACCAGGCGGAGGTTCGCCATGATGAATCGCTGGCGCGCGGCCTCAGCCTTGCGGACCTCGCCGCGCGAGCGCACGATCGACTTCTCCGAGCGCAGGCGGCCGGCGCGGAGACGTTCCTCCGCCTCCTTGCCGCGCTCGATGGTCATGGCGAGCTCGACCTCCTCCTCTTTGGTGAGGAGTGGCTCGCGCGCGGCCGCCTCCAGGTACAGCCGGAGGTCGTCCGCATCGTCGGTTCCCAGCGGGCGCGCTGGTTCAGGCATTCCTTATCACTCTCCCCCTCGAAGCCGGTGGACCGCTCACTGCAGCCCACCTCGGTCTTCGGGACCCTCGATATCTGGCAAGCGGCCGCCGGGCACGCCCGAACAGGCGTTGGCAGCCGCAGATACGTATGGTAGGGCGGATCCGGGTCGAAAGTAAAGCCCGCACGACGTGAAGGTCTTGTGAAGAGCCCCCCAGAGGGCCCGTTCGACGCCCCGATCCTGTGTTTTCACCACCGGTCCGCCTCTTTGTTGTCTGTCTCTTCTGAGCAACGCCCGGGGCGGCGCCGGTGTTCCCTACCCAGTCGTCGCCGGCCTAGACACGCGCATCGCCTAACCGGGGGATGCCGGTGCCGCCGGGGTGGGGGGCGCGGGATCGCCGGGGTCCGCCTCGGGGGCGGTGGCCGGGGTGGCCCGGCCCTGGGCCCACGCCCGCATGGCCACGATGTCCTCGGCCCGCGTGCGCGAGAGCGGAGTGGTCGCCGCCAGCTCGGTCAGGAGGTCCTGGGTGCCGAGCTCCCCGCCGCTGCTGTAGGCCCGGTACATCGCACCCACGATCACGCCCTCGATCTCGGCCCCGCTGAAGCCCTCCGAGGCGGCCACCAGGTTGTCCATTTCGAACACCGCCGGGTCACGGTTGCGCCTGCGCAGGTGCAGCTCGAAGACCGACCGGCGCTCGTCGGCGCGCGGCAGGTCGACGAAGAAGATCTCGTCGAACCGGCCGCGGCGCAGGAGCTCGGGCGGCAGCTTCTCGACATCGTTGGAGGTGGCGACCAGGAACACGCCCGGTGGCCGGTCCTGCATCCATCGCAGGAAGGTGCCCAGCACCCGCTGGCTGACGCCGGAGTCGCCGCTGCCGGAGCCGGCCGCGAAGCCCTTCTCGATCTCGTCGATCCACACCACGACGGGCGCCATGGCCTCCACCGTGTCGAGGGCGCTGCGCAACCGCGCCTCGGACTCCCCAACGAAGCTGCCGTAGATCGACCCGGGGTCCAGCAACACGAGCGGCATGCCCCACGTGCGGGCGAGTGTCTTGGCCACCAGCGACTTCCCGCAGCCGGGCACGCCGGTCAGCAACACGCCGCGCGGGGGCTCCAGACCGAACTCCCTCGCGCCCTGCTCGAAGCCCCGGCCCCGGATCGCGAGCCACCGCTTCAGGTTGTCCATGCCGCCGACCCCGTCCAGCGTGCCGGCGTCGGTCGACACGAGCTCCAGCACCCCGTCGGCCTCCAGGAGCTCGGCCTTGGCGTTTCGGACCGCCGCCACGTCGCCCGCATCCAGCCTGCCGTCGGCGAGCGCGGCACGCAGGATCAGCCGCTCGGCCTCCGGCAGTGACAGGCCCTGCACGGCCTCCACCAGCCCGGCCACCTCCGGCTCCCCGATCGCCACCGCGAAGGTCCGGGCCGTGAGGTCGGCGACCACGCGGCGCACCAGCGCCACCACCTCCTCCTTAGCGGGCGGCTCCAGGGTCCAGGGCAGCGCGATCCCGGCGAGCTCCACCGGGACCTCTGCCGTGGGACCGGTGATCACGATCGACTGGCCGGGCTTGGCGGCCAGGGCGATCTCCTTGATGCGTCGGACGACGGCGGGGTCCGCCAGCGCCGGGCGGAGGTCGTTCAGCACGAAGACTCCGGCGTCGGTGACGGCGGCGATGAACGCCAGCGCCAGCTTGGGATCCTGCGTGCCCATCTGCATGGTCATGCCGTCGCGGCGCAGTCCCTGCGTCACCGACCAGGTCCACACGGGGAAGGCGCAGAGCTGGGCGGCGCGTCGCACGAACGCCATGAAACGGGACTCGTCCTCCATGGCCGCGACGATCAGCGGGTGGCGGGAGGCCAGGAGCAGACGGAGATCGTCGGTGCTGTCCACGGAGGGGAATCATCGCAGGTGGGCGGGTAGCCTCATGGACGTGGGACTGGAGCTGCCGGAGCTGTCGACCGTGGACCTGGACGGCCCGGTGCGTTACCGCGCGTGGGACGGGCCGGCCGAGGCCACCTTCGTTCTGCTGCACGGCCTGGGCGGCTCCAACCTCAACTGGGTGCTGGCGGCGCCGGGGCTGGCGCGCCTCGGGCGCGTGCTGATCCCCGATCTCCTGGGCTTCGGCGAGACCCCGCGCGCGGGACGCGGCTCTGCCCTGATGGATCAGCGCCGGCTGGTGTCGGCGTTCCTCCGCGAGCTGGGGAGCGGCCGCGTGGTGGTGGGGGGCAATTCGATGGGCGGCGCGCTGGCCACCCTGACGGCGGCGGTGGACCCCGAGGCCGTCGACGGGCTGGTCCTCACGAACTCGGTCTTCCCGTGGGCGCGCGGGGGATGGCCTCATCCGGCGGTGCTGGCCGCGTTCGCCGCCTACCGGAGCCCGATGGCCGGCGAGTGGCTCGTGCGCCGGCGGTTCGGGCCGGTCGATCCCGACCTGGCGGTCCGGGCGAGCCTGGCGATGATCACCGCCGACGCGGGTTCCGTGCCGCAGGAGATGACGCGGCTGATGGCGGCGCAGGTGCGGGCGCGCACGCGCGACCCGGACGCCGGGCCCGCCTTCCTGGAGGCGGCCCGGTCCATGCTGCGGCTGGGACGGAGCCCGTCGACGGCGGCGCGGGCCATGGACGCCGTCCGCTGCCCGGTGCTGGTGCTGCACGGCCGGCGGGACCGGTTGGTGCCGGTGGCCTTCGCCGAGGCCGCCCTACGCAGCCACCCCACCTGGCGAGGCCGGATCTTCCCGGATCTCGGCCACGTGCCGCAGATCGAGGCCCCCGACCGGTGGGTCGCCGAGGTGGCGGACTGGTTCGCCGACATCTGAGCCAACCGGGGCGCCGCCGCCGATCCATCCACCACCTCTGGCGCGAGCATCGGGACCTTCGGTATCGTCCGGATCGGATGCTGTACCTGCTGCCGCTGTGCGTGATCCTGCTGCTCGTGGTCGCCGCGATGCAGTTCCTCGCGCCTCGGGCGAAGATCGTTGCGGAGCGGCATCGCCGCACCCGCCTCGTGGGCTCGGCACGGCCCGGGGCGTACGAATGGGACCGCAAGCTCGACCAGGCGTCGCGAAAGCTCAAAGGTGTCGCCGGTCCCGCGGAGTACCGGAACGAGATCACCGAGTGGCTGCGCGTCCACGAGGGCGTGGAGGCCTACGTGGAACCGAAGACCGTGATGCATCCGCTGTCGGTGGTCTTCGTCGACGGGCAAGGCGAGGCGAAGCGCTTCGAGCTGAAGGAGGACACGCACCTGCGGGAGCTCGCGAAGGAGCGAGGATTGCGGGTGTTCGACGCGAGCCGCGTGGGCTATCCGGAACGGATGCGCCGGCGTCGCCCGGACGGCGACACCTCTGCCTAGGCGCTCCCTTTGAGCCTCAACCGCGGGCGGCGGCGCTGAGGCGGTCGATCGCGCGTTCGATGCCCTCGGACAGGACCTGGAGGTCGGGCACGGTGTCCCAGTCGGCCGTCAGGCCGAACGCCATGGTGCCGCCGAGCGAGGTGCACGCGACCGACAGCGCCGCGTTCTCCCCGAGCGGCATGGCGGGGTAGCTGGCCAGCAACGGCGCGCCGGCCAGGTAGAGGGGCACCTGCGGCGCCGGGACGTTGGAGACCACCAGGTTGAACCACCGGGCGCGCGAGGCCAGGCGCGCGGCGGCCGCGTGCAGGGCGGGCGGCGCGTACGCGCCCATCGCGATGATCTGATCGGCGCTGCGCGCCATGCCCGAATCCTTCAGCTCGCGGGTGGCACGCCGGATCCGGCCGTGCCGGCCCTTCGGCGTCATGGGACCCACCGGCACGTCGACGAAGGCCGGCGCCACCCGGTTGCCCACGCCGGCCCCCTGATCGGAGGCGCGCACCGACACCGGCACCATCAGCCGCAGGGAGCGGCCGCGGACGGGCTCGCCCCGCTCGCGCAGGAGGTCGTGCAGCCCCTCGGCCACGGCGGTGAGCACGGTGTCGTTGATAGTGCCGCCCAGCGACGCGCGGATCTGCCGCAGCCGTTCGAAGGGCGCCTCCGCCATGGCGAACCGGCGGTCGGGGCCGGTTCGCACGTCGAACGGACCCTCCGGCCGCCGCCCCATACCCAGGAATGCGCGCGCGCCGGCGACCGTCTCGGTGGCGGTCTCCAGGGCGCGCAGCGGCGCCTCCGCCACCGCACGGGCCAGGTCGACGGGATCGCGCAGGGCCTCCTCGAGCGCCGCGTTGACGAGGTCGGCACGGGACGGCGGTGGAGCCGGATCCCAGGGCTCGGCCTCGCCGATCGGCGCGTCGGCCGCCAGGTCGAACAGCGCCGCCCCGATCAGGATGCCGGCGATCCCGTCCGCCAGCGCGTGATGCAGCTTCAGCATGACCGCCGTGCGGCCCTTCTGCATCCCCTCGAAGACGTAGAGCTCCCACAGCGGCCGGTCGCGGTCCAGCGGCCGGGACAGGATACGCCCGACCGACCCGGAGAGCTCCTCGTGGCCGCCGGGCGCCGGCAGCGCCGCACGGCGCAGATGGAAGTCGAGGTCGAACCGGTCGTCGTCGGCCCAGACCGGGCGGGCCAGGCTGCCCGGCACGTGCAGCACCCGCTGACGCAGCCGCGGGGCCAGGTGGATCCGGGCCTGCAGCACACGACGCACGTCGTCGAAGAGCAGCGGCCCGTCGTCACGAGGGTCCATCACCGACACGCCGGCCACGTGCATGTGCATAGCCGGGCGCTCCAGGTAGAGGAAGGAGGCGTCCAGGGATGAGAGGCGTTCAGTGGCCGTCATGGTCCCTCCACCGTACTCCCCCCGTCCCGGGGCCGAGCCCGGACCTTCAGTCCTCGAGCTCGATGCGCATGCGCTTGAAGCCCCTGCCCTTCGACTCGGTCTTCACCACACGCACGGTGCCCACCTCGGCCGTGGAACGGACGTGCGTGCCCCCGTCGGCCTGTCTGTCAATGCCCTCGATGTCGATCACGCGGATCGGATCCACGTGGTCGGGGATCAGGATCACCTTCGTGCGGATCAGGTCGGGGTCGGCCAGGGCCTCGGCCCGGGGGAGGAACCTGACGTGCACGGGCCGGTCCTGCGCCAACGCGGTGTTCAGCCTCTGCTCGATCTCCCTGCCGAATTCCTGGGACATCGCGTCCAGCTCGAAGTCCATCCGGGCGACGCCGGGCTCCATGTTGCCGCCCGTCACGCGGGCGCCATGGTCGGTGAAGATCACCCCCGACAACGCGTGCAGGGCGGTGTGGGTGCGCATCAGCCGGTGGCGGCGCTCCCAGTCGATCTGTGCCGTGACGGCGGTGCCGGGCGGCGGCGGGGTCTGATCGGGCTCCAGCACGTGCAGGACGTCGGCGTCACGCTTCACTGCGTCCGCGACGCGGACCTCGCCGCCGTCCCAGCGGATCACGCCGGTGTCCCCGGGCTGGCCGCCACCGCGCGGATAGAAGACGGTCCGGTCCAGCACCAGACCTTCGTCAGTGGCGCCCGTCACGGTCGCCTCGGTCGTGGCCAGATACGCGTCTCGCGAGTACAGAGCATCGGTCGCCATGGCGTGACGCTAGCGCAGGGGGGCGTGGCGCGTCAGACGGCCGGCTCCTGGATGCGGGTCGTGCGCACCAGGGTCGCGCACACCGCGCCCCCCAGGATCAGCGTGCCGCCGATCGCGACCGGCGCGCTGATCGGTTCGCTGAGGAACGCCCATGCGAGCACCGCCACCGAGAGCGGCTCTAGGACCCCGATGATCGCGTTGCGGACGGCTCCGATCCGCTGCAGTCCCGCCAGCATGCACACGAACGCGCCGGCCGTGAACACGACCATGCCGGCGAGCTGCCACCCGCCGCCCTCGGGCAGCTCGGTGGCACGGAACAGCAGGGCGTACGCGACGTTGGCGATCGCGGCGCTCCCCGCAAGCCAGCACCCCGCCGTCATGGGGTTCGTCCGCTTCAGGACGCGATCGGTGCCCATCAGGTAGCCGCTGTACGCGGTGGCGCACCCGAGGGAAAGGACGATGCCCACCGGCTGGATGTCCACGCCGCTGCCGCCGATCACGACGATCGCGCTGCCGGCGACGGCCAGCCCCAGTGCCACCAGCAGCAGCCCGGCCGGCGCCCGGCGCTCGATAGCGATGGAGACCAGCATCACGATCACCGGGTACGTGTAGAAGAGGAGCGTCACGGCGGCGGCGCTGCCGTGGTTCAGCGCGGAGAAGTACAGCGCCGCCTCGGTCCCATAGCCGAAGATCCCGGCCAGGACCAGGCCCAGGCGCTCGCCGGGTTCCGGCGCCAGCGCGCGGCCCGTCGCGCGCACCAGCAGGCCCAGCACCACGGCCGTGCCGGTGAAGCGGATCGACAGGATCACGAAGGGCAGCTCGCCGTCCAGGATCGCCTTGCCGAAGATCACGACGCCGGAGAAAAGCCCGGCCATGGCCACGGTGAGTCCGGCGCCGGCCAGCTCGTCCCGGCGCGTGGTGGCGCGGCGTGTGTCCGACGACACTTCGCTCATCCGGCGCCCGTCAGGAACGAGCCCACGCGATCCACCAGCATCGGGATCGAGGCGACCAGCTCCTCCTCGCCGGACAGCAGGATCAGCTCCGCGTTCGGGAAGAGCTCGGCAAGGATCCTGGCGACGCGCGCGGGGTGGATCAGGTCGCCCTCGCGGCCGATGACCAGCACCGGTGCGTCCACCCCGCGCAGGAGCTCGCGGTCGCGGATCGCCACGTCGCCCACGATGCCGCGCAGCGCCTTGGCGACCCCGGCGGCGTTCAGGTCCTGCCACAGCAGGAGATCCATGTCCCGGAGCCACGGCGCCTCGCGGTACTTCGCCTCGCGGCCGGGGTCGGACAGGAGCGTGTCGATGGCGCGGTCCCGCGGCATCGACTCCAGGATCGAGGCCGTGCGCAGGAACCCCTCCCCCTCCACCTCCTGGTCCAGCGCGGCGGGCAGCAGCAGGACGATCCGATCGAATCGGGCGGGGCCCTCGCCCAGCAGGTGGCAGATCGCGGCGGAGCCCAGCGACGTGCCGATGGCGTTGCGAGCCCCGTAGGCGTCCGCGACGGCGTCCAGGTCCCGCGCGAAGTCGGCGAACCCGTAGCCCGCATCCGGCACGCTCGAGTGCCCGTGCCCCCGGAAGCAGAACCGCACCTTCGTGCCGGCCACAAGCGAGGTGAACGGGGCAAGCTCCCTGCACGAGTTCGTGAGGCCGTGCGCCAGCACGGTGACCGGCTCACCGGCGCCGTCGACCTCCACGTGCAGCACGGCGTCGTCGGTACGGACCTCGGGCACTGGCGTATCTCCTCTGGAGTGCAACGGGACAGGGCCAGTGTCTCAACCCGGGCCCGGACGCAGATCGGTCTGCCCGAGCTGGATATGGCCCGCCGGCGGGACCGGTGTCGACGACCTTGAGCGTTACACCAGGTCGTCTTGGGGAGCGAACTGGTCGCGGATCCGCCGAGACCAGGCGGCCACCAGGAACGTCAGGCCCAGGAACACGGCGCCGCTCGCCATCAGGATCACGCGGGTGCGGGAGGCACTGTCCTCCACCCACAGGAACGACAGCACCAGCGCCGGCACGATGAATCCCAGGTTGTACGCGATGTCGAACAGGGCGAACGCGCGGCCGCGGAAGTCGTCGGGGATCGCCTGCTGCATGATCGTGTCGGCGGAGATCTTGCCCATGAAGAACGTGAAGAAGCCGACGAACAGCAGCGCGGCGAAGCCGGCCAGCGACACCAGCGCGCCGAACACCAGCACCGCGACGCCCAGGGCGAACATGGACGCCAGCAGCAGGCGGATCGGCGGCACGCGGTCCTTCCACTTCTGGGCGAGCACCAGCCCGAGCGCGCCGCCCAGGAACCCGCCGGCGCCGGAGATCCCCAGGGCCAGGTTGCTGGCGTCGCCGCCCTGCACCAGGTTCTTCGCGTACAGCGCGAAGGTGAACAGGCAGAACCCCCAGAACTGGTACCGCAGCATCTGGAAGCTCGACAGACCCAGGGCGGCCGGCGGTCTGGACGCCACCTCGCGGAGCCCCGCCGTGATGGTCGACACCACACGGCGCGCCTCCTGGCCGAACGTGGAGTCGTGCGGGCGGGTCTCCGCGTGCTGGAGCTGCATGCCCACGATCGTCGCCACGATCAGGATGCCGCAGCCGCCGATCACCACCAGCCACGAGGGCAGCAGGCTCGCGCCCACCAGCGCCCCGGCGATGCCGACGATCTGGAACAGCGCCCCGCCCGCCTGCGACAGCGCGTTGCCCTGCAGCAGGTCCTTGCCGGCCAATACGTCGGGGATCGCCGCCGACTTCACCGCCAGCGCTACGCGTACACAGGCCTGGATCATCAGCAGGCCGACGATCAGCGCGACGGTGGCCCCCACGTTCCCCTCCGTCGAGTCCTTGCCCAGCGGCAGCATGGCGCCCACCGCCACGGCGGTCACCACCACGGCGGTGATGACGTTGGCCCACGCCAGCACGCGGCGGCGCTGGAACCGGTCGATGAACACGCCGATGAACGGCGACACCAACGAGTAGGGGATGTAGAGGGCGAGCACGACCTTCAACAGGTAGTCGGCCGAGGGCACGGTGCTGACGTCGAAGCCCTTCTCGCCGCCGAACGCGATCGACTTACCGATCGCTCCCTGGATCACGCCCTGGCCGGCCTGCACCAGGAACTGCACGCCCATCAGCACCGAGTAGTCGCGGATCGAGAAGACCCCGAACAGCGTGTTGAAGAACCCGGCGAAGCTGTCGAGCACGCGGCGGAGCGCCGGAGTACCGACCCGCAGGCCGAGCGCGGCGACCGTGGCCAGACCGATCGAGGCCCACCCGTGCGCCGTGGAGAAGGGCCCGCGCCAGAAGGACGCCACCGTCATGCCGGCCAGGATCGTCAGGACGATCGACAGTCCCGGAACCAGCGCGATGCGCATCCATGTCCCCTCGACCTCGAACCACCCCATCGCGATGATCCCGGGCACGATCAGCAGGATGGCCAGGCCCAGCAGCACCCGCAGCGTGTGCAATGGGTTGCCGAGGGGTCCGGGATGGGTCTCGTAGAGGGTGGCGGTCTCCTGCTCGGCACGGCTGGCGGCCGCCACCGCCTCGGCCGAGGGCGTCACCAGACCCTGTCCGGTCACCACCGCCACGTCCGGGGACAGCGGCACCAGGTTCGCGGCGCCCGAGTCCAGGTACTCCTCACTGGAGGTGTGCTCGTTGAACTGGCGCACCAGGAACACCACCGGGTCCTGAGGGAACTCGCGGGCCATCCGCTGCATCTCGCCGTAGAACCCCAGGGACATCTTGTTGTAGGTGGCGTCGGTGAGCAGCGTCGGCCCCTCGTCGCCGGGGAAGCCGGCCGCCGCCAGCTCGGTGAACCGCTGCACGTCGCCGAAGTAGCTGAAGTCGCGTCGGACCGCATCGCCGGGCAGGCCGGTACGCGAGACGTTGGTGAAAGTCTTCGCCCAGCCGTACGCCGCGTAGCGGTCCTCGAAGTTCAGCAGGAAGACCACTGGGTGGTCCGGTTCCGACCCGACGATCGACCGCGCGGCGGCCAGCGACGTCCGGGTGGGCTGGTCGATCCACTGGTTGGTCGGGTCGGCGTATCGAGAGGCCTCGCGCCCGCTCACGAAGACGAAGACCAGCGAGGCAAGCACCGCAACAGCGCCCAGCGCGCCCACGATCTTCAGCGGTCCCTGCCTGGCCAGCAGCCACCGGACGGCGACCCACGCGCCGAGGCCCACCAGCGCGAACAGCGCGCCGGTGGCGTTGAAGAAGCGGTAGTAGGGATACACGGCGCCGGCCAGGAAGCCGAGGGCGCCCAGCAGCGGGATCAGCCACATGGTGGGCGCCACCGCGAACAGGTCGGCGGGCCGCCGCTCGCGCCGGGAACGGGAGATCGTCCAGCCGATGCCCAACAGCACGAGCGGCACGATGATGACCGGCTGCATCGATCGCACCCAGTCCACCAGGCGATCGGTGAACACCGCCTGTGTGTACGGCGGCGGCAGAGCGGCGTCGGCCAGGGATCCGGCGGCGCCCCACGGACCCACGACCCACAGGGCCAATCCGAAGATCATGCCGAAGCCCGCCGACAGCAGGCCCGGGCCGTCGGCGTGCAACGCGGGACCCAGGCGGAAGCGGCTGGTGAGGAAGTGCAGCACGAAGATCGCCAGCAGCGAGACGCCGAAGATCACACACGTGGTGGGGTGCACGAACGCCGCCGCCATGCCGGTGAGGAAGACGGCGCTGCGCGCCCCCCACGACTCGCGGGCCGGCTCCAGGAAGGCCAGCAGGAAGCTCAGCAGGAACAACACCGTGATGTTGTCGAGGTAGCCCACGTACGGCGTGGTCATGAACATGGCCGCCGTGGCCAGCATCACGATCAGGAACAGGAGCGGGTCCCGGCGGCGCCGGTAGCTGAACGCGCCGAGCGCCAGGCCGTTGAGCACCGGGATGCCGACCATCAGGAAGGCGCTGAACGTGTACAGGTCGATGCCGGCCACCCGCTGCAGGATCGATCCGTACAGGGGAACGGCCACGCGGTAGCCACCGGCGAACATCGCGAAGGGCCCCCAGTCCCCCACCAGGAGCTTGGGGTCCGCGTGCATCATCAGGTTCGAGCGCCACGTGTACCAGGCGGGATCGCGTGTGGCGGCGCTCATCGAGGGGTCCTGCAGGAACGCGTACCCGAACGCGACCAGACCGAGAACGATCGCCACGATCAGGACGGCGGGGTGACCCAGCACCCCGGAGCGAGGCTCGTCGGCCTCGGGCACGCGCAGGGTCCGCTCGGTGTCGGTGCGCGCCATCGCTGCCTCTTCCCCTCCGGTCCAGGCCTACCGCAACGGGCCGGCTATGACGATTCCCGCGCCTGCGGCAGGCACGGGAGCCGCCCCAGGATAGACGACGGGAACGCGCCCGAGAACACGGGATCGTTCTGGTGCCCCGGGAGCGGATCGTTGCCCGGCTTGAACGTCTGCGACTCCGTCAGGCTCAGCAGGAAGTTGGAGACGTCGACGAGGTCGGAGCCGCTCTGCTTCAGCTCGTCCTCGTTCAGCCAGAACTCGGTGGTGCGGAACTTCTCGATCAACGGAACATCGTCGCCGTCGTCGAACCGCTGGTTCAGCAGGTCCTCGATGCTGCCGGTGTCGATCTGGAAGGCACCGGAGACGGCGGGGTTCAGGTTCGTGCCGTGGTCGGCGGTGAGCGCCATCACCCAGTTGCCCTTGCCCACGGTCCGGTCCAGGAAGTCGATAAGGACCTTCAGGTTCTGATCCTGGATCTTCAGCGCGTCGGACATCTCGATGCCGTTGGCGCTGAACGCGTGGCCGATCACGTCGATCGCCTTGTAGTTCAGGTACAGCAGGTCGGGCACGGCATCGGCGCCGAACCCCTCCTGACTGATCACCTTCTCGAAGAGCTGCGTCTGGAAGGGTGTGCGAGCCGGCGTGTCGAACCCCTTGTTGAACTGCTCGATCGAGTTGTCGCGCCACCTGCCGTCGATCGCGCCGTCCATCCGGTCGAGCTCCTGGTTGAAACGGTCGATCGGCGGGAGGGTGTTCACGTACTTCGGCATCTCGTAGAAGGGAGCCATGCCGCTGGTGAGGTTCCACTTCACCGCGGAGTCGTTGCCGCCGGTGGTGGCGTCCTCCTTCTCTCGGGTGACCGCGATGTCCTTGTCGCCACCGTTCCACTGCGACCCGTGCCCGATCATCATGATGTGGGCGGAGAGGCTGGCGAGGCCCCCGACGAGGGGCTCGTTGCCCATGGCGCGGTCGTACAGGTCGGCGATCGTGGGCAGGATCATGAACGCCGGACCGTTCGCGTTGGGCTTCTGGATGCGGTTGTTCACCTTCAGGTATTCGTCGACCATCCCGTTGTCGGCGGGGAAGGCGCCGGTCCCGATCATGGCGTGGCCGGTGGGCGTGTTGGACGGCGAGGCGCCGACGGTGGCGTCGGTGAACCACGCCCCGTCGCCCATGATGGAATGGAGGTAGGGCCAGTCCTTCGGCCAGGCGTTCAGGACGTCCATGCCGCCGGAGTCCCAGACGAGGGTCACGATGAGCTTCGGCAACGGCCTGCCGGGGACCAGCGCCTCGGTCTGCGCGGTGCCGTCGGGCGCGTCGAAGGGGAACTTCAGCAGGGCACCCGTGGTGGGTGCGAGGTCGGCGAGGGTGACCGGCTTCGCGTAGGTGCCCGGCTTGATGTAGCCGGGCCCGTACAGGAAGAGCGGCACCTCCTGTGTGTAGTCGAACGGCGACGAGTGCGTGAGGCCGGCGCCGATGTAGTCGGGGAAGTGGGAGATGATCTGCAGGTTGCCGGAGCGCCCCGGCATGATCCCGCGCCAGGTGCGCAACAGCACCTCACGGGAGTTCTGCTCGCAGGTCCGTGCGATCAGCGATCCGATGCCCGGCCCGCCGGGCGGCGACGCGACCGACGATGCGACCGACGGGCTCTGGTCGCCGCCCGGTGACGAGCCCGTTGAACCGGCGGTCGGGGACGAGGTCGGCCCGCCGGACGTGCAACCGCCGGCCAGGAGCAGGAGCGCGGAGGCGGCGGTGACCAGGCGCCTCATGGTCCGGCCTCCGGCAGGCAGGGCAGGGGGTGTTCGAACACCGAGGAAGGGAACACGGCGGAGAACACCTCGTCGCCCTGTTCGGCGGCCGACAGGCCAGAGGGGCTCACCGAGGCCTGCGCCTTGGTGTAATGGAGGATGAAGTCGGCGATCTCCTCCACGGTCTGACCGCTCCTGGCCACCTCCTGCATGTTGAGGAAGGTCTGGCTGGTGCGGACCCCGATGAAGTCCGAGGTGCCGTCACCGTCGTCGAAGCGAGCCTCCAGATCGGACTGGAGGACGCTCGGCGAGATCTGGAACGCACCGGAGACCGCCGGATCGAACTGATGCCCGTGGTCGGCGGTGAGCACCATCACCCAGTTGCCGCGGCCCACCTCGTCGTTCAGCGTACCGATGAACTCCCGGAGGCCGGCGTCCTGCCAGTGCAACGTGTCCTGCATCTCCGGGCTGTTCACGCTCCACACATGACCGACGTGATCGATGATCTTCGAGTTGATGAACAGCAGGTCGGGGACGTCGTCCGCGCCGAAGCCCTCCCGCTTGATCACCTCGGCGTACATGCGATCTTGGAAGGGCACGCGGGCGGGCGTGTCCCAGCCCTTCGCCAGCTGCTCGATCGAGTTCTGCCGCCACCTCCCATCGATCGCGCCGTCGGCTCGATCCAGCGGCGCCGTGTACGTGTCCACGGTGGGCAGGTCGTTGACGTAGGCGGGGAACCGGTACCAGGGCGCGTTCCTGCTCTTGTTCTTCCATGCGTCGCCCTCCTCGCCCCCGTTGGAGCTGTCGCTCAGGCGTAGCACCGCGATGTCCTTGTCGCCGCCGTTCCACATGGCGCCGTGCCCCATCATGTTCAGGTGCCACGTGACGCTGGCGAGGTCGCCCACCACGGGCTCGTTGCCCATCGCGCGGTCGTACACGTCGGCCAGCGTCGCCGAGTCCAGCAACGTGGGCCCCAGGTCACCCGAACGGATCAGGGTGGGAGAGTCGCCCAGCCGGAATTCGGCGTCCACCTCACCGGTGGTCTGCGGGTAGGCCCCGGTGCCGATGGTCGCGTGCGTCGCCGGCGTGATCGACGGCGAGGACCCGACGCTCGCGTGGTCGTACCAGATGCCCTTGGGGATCAGTGACTTCAGCACCGGCCAATCCTTCGGCCACGTATCGAGGACGCTGCGGCCTCCCGCGTCCCACACCATGGTGACGATGAGCTTGGGCGGGGTGTCCTTCGCCGCCGCAAGCACCTCGGGCAGCGCGACGCCGTCGGGCGCGTGGAACCCGTCGAAGCCCAGGAGACCCGCCTGCGTGGGGGCGATGCCGGCGATCGTGACGGGGCGCTCCACCTTCGGCTGCGGCTTCAGGTACCCCGGGCCGTACCAGAGCATCGGCACGTTCTGGAGGTAGTCCCACGGCCCCGAGTGCGGGAAGTTCGACCCCATGAAGTTCGGCTCCTTCGGCACCGTCAGGATCTGACCGGAACGATCGGGGTCGGTGCCGCGCCAGATCCGCAGCAGCTGGTCATGCGGCAGCGAGCACGCGACTGCGGCGAAATCGGTGGCGGCGTGGGCCGGCGCAGAGGAAGGGCCCACGACGCACGAGACCAGCGCGCCGACGGCGACCGCCCGCCGGAGAGGTCCCCTCACCCCCGAGCCTCGGGCAGGCAGGGCAGACGTGTCATCAGCTCGGACGGGAACGACTCCGCGAACACCTTGTCGTTCGCCTGATCGGCCGGAACGACCACCCCCGGTCCTGCTGTCTCCGACCTCGTGCGGGTCATGATCCAGCGCGCGAGATCCTCGAGCGTGACGCCGTTGCGTTTCAGCTCGGCCTCGTCCACGTACAGCTGGGTGGGCTGGATGAGCTGCACGATCGAGGTGTCGTCTCCGTCACGATCGAAGGTGGATTCGATCCCTGAGGCGATCGCCCCCGTGGAGATCTGGAACCCCCCCGAGATGTTCGGGTCGGGGATGGCGCCGTGGTCGGCGGTCATGACCATCGCCCACTGTCCCTCTCCCACCTGGGTATCGAGGAAACCGACGAGTTGCGCCAGGGCGGCATCCTGTGCGCGAACGGCATCGTCCATCTCGGCACTGTTCATGGTCCAGACATGGCTGATGTAATCGATCTCCTTGAAGTTCGCATAGAGGAGGTCGGGCACGTTGTCGGCGCCGAATCCCTCGCGCTGCACCACGGACTCCAGCACGCGTTCCTGGTACGGGATGCGCGCCGGAGTGTCGAAGCCACCGAGCAGCTGATCGATCGAGTTGGTTCGCCACTTCCCGTCCAGCTGTCCGTCGGCGCGGTCGACGGCCTCGACATCCTTCGCGAACCCCGGCGTGTCGTTCACGTAGCTCGGCAGGGTGTAGTAGGGCTCGATCTGTCCCGGGAGGTTCCACTTGAACCCCTCGTCGGTGAGCGTTCCCGGATCGGTGACCGAGCGCGTGAGGCCGATGTCCTTGTCGCCGCCGTTGAAGAAGGACCCGTGGCTCATCATGCCGAAATGGATGTTCACCGTGGCGATGATGCCGACCTTCGGGGCGTTGCCCATGGCGCGGTCGTAGAGATCGGCGAGCGTGGGCTCCACGATGAGGTTGGGACCCTGCGCCCACGGCGTGACGATGGTGGGTCCGACCCGAAGGCGGTGACCGACGAGGAGGTGGTCGTCGGGGAACGCGCCGGTGCCGATCGTGGCGTGGATCTGCGCCGTGCTCGTCGGAGAGGAGCCCACGCTCGCGTTCTGATACCAGGTCCCCTTCGGGATCAGGGACTTCAGGTAGGGCCAGGACTTCGGGTGCGCGGCCAGGACATCGCGGCCCCCGGCATCCCAGATGAGGGTGACGATCAGCTTGGGCGGCTCCGGATTCGCCCGTTCGTCCTTCGGGATGATCGCCTCCGTCATGGGCGATCCGTCGGGCGCGTGGTACGGGAAGTCAAGGAGTCTCGCAGCGGTCGGCGCGATCCCCACCGACGTCACCGGCCGTGCGACGGCCCCCTGCGCGCGGATGTAGCCGGGCCCGTACCAGAGCATGGGCACGTCCTGGACGTAGTCCCACGGACCCACGTGCGGCAGACCCGAACCGACGAAGTTCGGGAGGTTCGCGATCATCTGCAACTCGCCCCCGCGATCGGGGCTCCAGCCTCGCCAGGTTCGCAGCAGCTCGTCGTGCGGCATACCACACGCGAGTGCGACCAGGTCCCTCTCCGAGCCGGCCGCGGTGGCGGGTGCCGCCGGCAGCGTACCGGCCACGAAGACC
Organism: Actinomycetota bacterium; assembly: GCA_040002535.1. Taxonomy (GTDB): domain Bacteria; phylum Actinomycetota; class UBA4738; order UBA4738; family HRBIN12; genus JALYMB01. The sequence goes on from JBDUEF010000027.1 coordinate 16,642, forward strand.
AGCACGAGGGCGAGCGGGATCAGACGAGCACCTCGGGGAGCCATGAACGTCCCAGCTAACGACACGCCGCCCGAAACGGCAACCCACGCCACAGCGTGCTCGCCGTCCACCTCAAGGAGGCCTCCCTCACGCCGTAGCGGCGGCCGCGCAGGTCCTGCACAGCCCGATCAGATCGAGCCGGTGCGCCACACCCGAGAAGCCAGTGCGCCCGGCCAGTTCGGCCAGCGCGTGCTCCAGCGTCTCCTCGAAGACCGGCGTGAAGTCCACGTCCTGGACGGTGCCGCATCGTGAACACACCAGGTGGTGGTGGTGGCCCGTCAGGTCCTCGGTGAGCTCGTACCTGCCGAACTCCTCGTCGGTGGAGATGCGGCGCACCACGCCGGCCTGCTCCAGCGCCGCCAGGTTGCGGTACACGGAGCTCTGCTTGAGCTCCCGCCGCCGTTGCAGGATCCCGGGGATCGCCAGGGGGCTGCCGGAGCGCGACAGGATCTCGACGAGCCGGCGGCGCCCCGGCGTGTACCGCTGCCCGATCGCGGACAGGCGCTCGGCCACTTGCGGATGCAGCTCGGGGATCACGCGTCGGCCTCCCTCGTGATGAGGGAACGGGGAGCCGCCCGCTTCCGGATGGCCACCACGGTGAACACCGCGGCCGCCACCAGCACGATCGCGCCGCCGGGGGCCACGTTCAGCCAGCGTCCCGCCAACAGGCCGATCGCCGCCGATGCGGCCCCGATCGTCGCGGCCATCCCGAGCGTGGTGCGGAACGAACGGCCCAAGAGCTGTGCGGAGGCCACCGGCAGCACCGTCAGCGCCGCGATCAGGAGGATCCCCACCACGCGCATCCCGACCACGACGACCGCCGCCGTCGCCCCCGCCAGCACGATGTTCACCACGTCCACGGGCAGACCCGCCACCCGGGCCCACTCCTCGTCGGTCACCACCGCGAAGAGGAGTCGCCGCAGCACCAAGATCCCGGCCGACACGGCGACGCCCAGGGCCACGATCGTGGCCACCCCCGCCGCCGAGGCCGTGAAGGGATCGCCGAAGAGGTAGTCCAGGGTCTCGAAGTCCAGGCCGCCGGTCCGGCTCGCGAACACGGCGCCCAACGCGAGGCCGGTATAGAAGAACAGCGCGAGCGCCAGATCACCCGAGGCCTTGCGGCGCATCCGCAGGACCTCGACGCCCACGGCCCCGACGACCGCGAACACCAGCGCCGTCCACACCGGCCACACGTGCAGCAGCAGGCCCGCGCCCACTCCCGCGAAGGCGACGTGGCCGATGCCGTCCCCCACCAGCGAGAGCCGTTTCTGCACCAGGAACGTGCCGATCAGCGGGGCGAACCCACCGATCACGACACAGCCCACGAGCGGCAACGCGATCGGCAGCGCGACCGCCGGCGTCACTTCAACTCCTCCAGCCACAGAGGCAGGTCCTCGGCGTGGATACCGAGGGACACGCCGCGCGAGGCCAGCTCGGCCGGCGGACCATCGAAGAGCACGCGCTCCTTCAGCACCACCACGCGGTCGACGTCGTGCGCGACGGCGGACAGCTCGTGGGAGACCAGCAGCACGCCGGCGCCGTGGTCCTCGATGAGGTGCACCACCGAGTCCCGGAACCTGCGTTGGGACTCCGCGTCGACCCCGGCGATCGGCTCGTCCAGCACCAGCAGGTCGGGCTCGCTGGCGAACGCGCGGGCGATGAACGCGCGCTGCTGCTGGCCCCCCGAGAGCTCGCTGATCGGGCGCGAGGCGAGGTCCGACAGGCCGACGGACTCGAGGGCGTGGCTCACGGCGACCCGATCGATGTCGGTGAGGCTCTGCCACCACCGGCCGCGGCGCAGTCGTCCGGCCATCACGATCTCCGTCACGGTGGCCGGCACCTCGGTTCCCAGGGCCGGGCGCTGCGGGACGTACCCCAGACGCCACCGATCCCGGAAGGCCGCAGGGCTCTCCCCGAACAGCTCCACCGTGCCTTCCTGCGGGGTCATGGTCCCCAGCAGGAGCCGCAGCAGGGTGGACTTGCCGGAGCCATTGGGGCCCACCAGCGCCACGAACTCGCCCGCCCCGACCGACAGGGTGACGTCGCGCAGGACGGGCGTCCGTGCATAGCCGAAGGAGAGGTGCTCCGCACTGAGAATGGTTCTCATCCTCAGCGCAACGTAGCGCACGCTGAGGGGTGAGGTCAAGACAGGTTGGACGGTGATACTGCCTCAGTTTGGGGTCATCGAGGTCACGCCGGGCCAACTCACCCTTCTTGCCGCCCTTCCTACCTCGTCGCAGGGTCCTTGTGGGGAGCCTCGCGTTCTTCGGCTTCGCCCGTAGCGATGTCCACGACGAGCTTGGCGAGCTGGTTCCGATCCCTGGGGCCCACGCCCACCGCACGGTCGATCGGTCCGGCGACGGCCGCCGTGCAAAGCCGGAGGAAGGTCACACCCCCGCTGGAACGCTGGGTTTGCATGAGGAGTCGGCGAACAGGACCACCGGTTAAGCGCCAGGTGATTCACGTCAATCCGTGTTCCCACGAAGATCGCGGATACCCCGAGCGACTCAGCGGGGTCGGCGCCTGGCGAGCGCCGGCGGTGCCGTCGAAGGACGACGCGGCGCCGACGAGCAGCACGGCGACCGAGGGCGGACAGCAGGGCGCGGGGCGCGGGGCGAGTGTCCCTCACTCCCGCCGCCTTGACACGTTGATCCTCTGGAGGTGAGGACCTCGCGGCCGTCCTCGGTCACCGCCATGGGTGTGCTCGAAGTGGGCCGAGAGCGAGCCGTCGGCGGTCACGACCGTCCAGTCGTCGGGTGAACGGAGCAGGTTGTCGGATCTCGACGGTCTCGGCGAAACGAGGGAACTCCTGGACCGACCAGTCGAGCCCAACGCAAAGGGCGGGATGGTGGGGGCTCTTGGTCAGTATCTGCTGGCAAACGTGTGGATGTCGTGAGTCTCCAGAGTTCGCCAGCACTTTCTGCCGAACTCGTAGTTGGGACACATCGTCTGATCCGTGGTTGAGGGCGACGAGGAGCAGACTGCACCTGCGAAATGACCGCTGAACCCGCCAGCATGCCCTAGCTCATGAGTGGCAACCGACCAGGTATCAACGTCAGATGCAGAGGGATCGCCGGTCCCCGAATACCAGCTATTGCCAGAGTCGAATGCTAGATGAAAAGCCTTCAGCCGGGTGGAATCCGAGTTGTAGGGACAAGACAGTGTGTAGCCCAGGATGTCTTCCCCAGGCGGATCGATGATGGATAGATAGAAGACAGTGCTCTTATCAAGGGCATTCGGGCAGTCGTTGAAGCTCTCTGAGAGATCGGTACCGTCGAACTTAAAGTCAAGGCTTGTGTTGACCGCATCCCATTCGGCAGCTCCATCCTTGACTCGCGTCCGCATCGATCCGCCAGGAAACCCTGTGTCGAAGTGCCACGTAACAGTTCGTTCCCCCGTGTGCCACCATGTGGAGTAGTAACTCGCTTGATCGTGGGCGACAGCCGCAGTTGTTGGAGCAACGCTTGCAGCAAATAACAGGCCCCCAGCTAGTATTCGGCTGAGCAGTTTCACGACTCGATTCCCGGGTTGTACTTGGACATGGCTCCTTCACAGCCATCCACGGAGACAACGACCCACGAATCGTCTAGCTCTCTCAGTTCAAAGTGCGCGATCAGTACAGTTCTGCCCTCTTCGGCGAGCGCATATTCTGCCTGAGTCTCGGACGTACTTCTATGCCCGGAAAACGCGTCAGCGGTATCAGGGAAGAAGCCACGAAAGGCGGCATCGAGGGAGACTGGCACATCTTGCTTGATAGCGATTCCCTCGATCTGCAGAGTCGTTGGCGCTTGGTCCGGCGGACATTCGAGCTTGAAATCGAGCGATTCGGCGGCACCGGCCGTCACCGATGCCTCGCTCCTGGAAGCGCCAGCGCCCGAATCTGCGCAGGCAGGCAACAATAGCACTCCAGCAGTGAGGACCGCGGTAAGTTTCATGATGAAAACGATAGATCGGAAACGGGTCGAGCGCAAACTGGGCAGCGATAGATCGGACCGCGGCTACGATCTCGCCGACGGTGCCACGGGAGCGATGCCATGCCCGGCACGTCGCTGGCGCGCTCGGCGGGCTTGCGGCCTGCGACGGTGGCAGGATTACGCTGTGATGCGAACGGGTGTGTCATCGGAGCCTCCTTCGTAACTTCTGACTTCAGCGTCCGGTCTTCGTCGCCGATACCTCTTGGGCAGACTTCATCTATTCCCCGCCACCTCGGAGGCCGACGATGAAGCACCGGCTGATCGTTCTTTCCGTTCTTGCTGTGGTGATCGTCGGCGTGTTCTCGGCGGGCGCCCTCGGCGTCCAACCCTCCTGTCCCACTGGAACCCGCCAGATCCAGTCCGGAGACTGTCTGTCCACGGGTGAACACATCGCGCCCTCGTCGGGCGTTCTGATTCCCGACTACGTCACCAGCAAGGACCCGCACAACAGCGTCCGCGCTGGGCTCATCCTGACGGGCCTCTTGCTGGCTGGTGGCATCGTATGGATCGGCCGCAGGGAGCGCGGCACGCCAGAGACCCTGCAAGCCGCCTAGACCTACGCGGCTCGATCAGACTGAGGCATTACCCGGACGGTGGGGCGGCCTGCCCGTGCGGGTCGGGACCGGCATCCGCGCCCGTCGCGACGATGGCCAGGCGCGGCAGGTAGTGGTCCCAGCCGTCGCCGTGCTGCTGCGCTGCCCCGTCGGGCAGACCGTCATGCACGAGCCGGACGACGGTCTCGTCGCCGTCGGGTTCCAGTGTGATCTCCACCCGACTCGACCCCGGCGGCACAGCCTCGTTGCCCTCCCATCCGAAGCTCAGCACGACCCGACGAGGCTCGTCGAGCTCGACGATCTCACCGGCCGCCACGATCTGGTCGTTGATCTCCGTGCGGTAGGCGCCGCCGGCCCGGGGTTGGATGGACGCCGACCGGCCGAACCACCGTGCCGATAGTTCTCCGTCGACGAGGAACGGGAAGATCGTCTCCGGGAGGGCCTTCACCCGCACCTCGCACACCACGCTGCTACCGGTGAGTACGTTCATCTCTCCTCCTCTGCTCGGTCTCGGCCTCCCGTTGCAGGTTGCCGAGACGCTGGGTCCAGAACGCGTCCAGGAATGTGCGCAGGTCTTCGAGTCCCTCAGGGCGTGCCCGGTAGAGCCTCCTCGTGCCGTCCCGTCGCTCGGTCACGAGGTCGGCCTCGCGGAGAACCTTCAGGTGCTGTGAGATCGCTGAGCGCGTCACCTCGAAGTGTGCCGCGATGTCGCCGGCCGATCGTTCCTCGGCCCCGACCAGCCGCAGGATCTCTCGTCGCCGCGGCTCGACGATCGCCTTCAGAGCAGCTTCCATCCCCGTTGTTTAGTTGATACTTACGTAAGTGTCAACTGAAATATGGGGATCGGAGAGGGAGACGACGCCGTCGATGGCCAGGTCCGAGGCCGCCCGCGAGATCCGCCCGACCGGCATCCGCGTCTTCGCGGACAGTTCCTGCACCGAGGCGCCACCATGATCCCGCAGCGCGGCGAGCACTCGTCCTCTCGCCTGCCGGACCGATCCCTCGAACGGCGCCTGCCGCCGCCCGGAGGGGTGCGGCTCCCGGCCGCTGCGGGCGAACCGGCACGCCGGTCGGAGCACGCACTCGTCGCAGCGGGGCATCGGGCGGCAGACGAAGCGCCCGAGGTCCATCAGCGCCTGGTTCCACTCGCCGGGCGAGGCCGGGTCGACCA